>JBBSDH010000066.1:0-18074 GCA_038249605.1 Chitinophagales bacterium
CGGGATGAGCTACCAGACTGCGCTAGATCAGGGCAACAAAAAAAACCAGTCATTGCTGACTGGCTTTATGTCGGGATACCAGGATTCGAACCTGGGACCCCCTGTTCCCAAAACAGGTGCGCTACCGGGCTGCGCTACATCCCGAAAATATAGGCAACTTCACTGCTGTGTTATTGCCCATAGTGCGGAGAGTGAGGGATTCGAACCCTCGGTACAGTTTGATCCGTACGTCGGTTTAGCAAACCGGTGGTTTCAGCCACTCACCCAACTCTCCGTTGAGTGGGACGCAAAGATACAACCACCAGTTTCGTATCTACAAGTTAAGACCCCAACATTTTTTTTATTTCCTTCAATTCAGGGTGCTTCGAACCCGTAACCTGTGCTTTTTCAAGGTGTTGAAGGGCCAGACTTTTTTCTCCCCTCTTGGCATAAATGCGCGCCAGCAGACGATTTACATCAATGTTATCCGGTCTTTTGATGTATTCCTCTTTCGCAAAGGCAAGTGCCTTGTCCAAATCTAGCGCAAGATCGGAGTACAACAGGGCCTGCTCCATACGCATGTTGTGCCCCTTTTCACTGTCTTCCTGCATCATCGTTTCGATTTGCGGGATCAGTTTCTCGTATTCGGAGTTGCGGCCGGTTTCGCGGTACAGTTGGGCCAAAGCCTCGTAAAAACCAACCTCTGGGATGATTTCCACCGCGCGTTTCAATTGTTTTTCAGCCTGGTCATACTTTTTTTGCTCCAAATCAAGTTCGCCCAGCGCCGCAATGGCAAACGGGTAATCGGGCCGCTCTGTCAATATGCCTTCAAACAAGGATCGGGCCTTTTCCGGTTCACCGTAGATGTGGTAAAGCTTGCCCAAAGTAAGCAAAGCCCACGAGCGGGCTTCCTGGCCAGGTATACCTGCCTTGGCTGCCAATTCCAACATCTCTTTGGCGCCGTCTACCTGTCCGTAAATCTCGCGTACATACGACACACGGGAGTAAGAACGCAGGTCCGGACGAACGCTAACCATTTTGTCCGCCATTTCTACAGCTTGTGGGTACTGTCCAAGCTCCACATGGGCATCCACCAGCACGCCGTACAGCTGCGCGTTGTAAGGATTGATCTTTACTGCCTCCTGGGCCGTCACCAAGGCTTTGCCGAATTCGTGGAGCGACAATTCCACGGCTGCTTTGGCGCTCAGGGCGCGGAACAAAAGGTCTTTGTTGGTCGGTTTGGCCTCCAGAATTTCATTCAGCATTTGAAGGGCCGCCGGATAGTAGTGGGGGTGCTCACCGGTTACCCTGGCTTCCTGGATGAAAAGGGCCGCCAGTTTGTAACGCGGCTCTAAAGCTTTGGGGTCGGCAATAAGCTCTTGACGCCATGTGCCGTAATAATTTTGTACATTATCCCACTCTTTGCCCTGTCGCAATGCCTCGTGGCGGTCAAGTAGGGTAGGGATGTTTGCGTTTTGATTTATGCCGATTCCAGCGAGAGCATTGGCGCTTTTTTCCTGTTGGCACGAAGACGTTAGGAGGAGGAACAGTATGGAAATAAAAAGTTGGTTGCGCATGTTTGGAAGTTTTAAATTCAAAGTTTGAAGGTTTTTTTGGGGTTGTACTTTAGAGCACAACCCCAAATTTTACCTTAAATTTTAACCATTTTCAATGTTTGCTGAAGCACTCCGTCGGCCAATGCTACGGCGTGGTAGGTGCCGGGAGGCAGCTTGCCGAGGCGCACCTCGATTTGCCAGTCGCCCGCATCGCGGTGTTCGTTGAGGGCGGTGTGTACCAATTTGCCCTGCTGGTCGAACACAAGCACCTGGATTTTTGCCGGCGACGAGTTGTGCATTTTAAACGTGGTGGTTTCCACGAACGGATTGGGATAGTTTGTCATCACCACCGAGCCGCTTTGAACGCCAAGGGCACTGCCGCGTACTTCCGCCTGTGCGCGGTTTTGGGTGATGGTACCACCGCAATCGCCGTCTCCGGCCCACGGAAGGGCGAGGTAAGGAAACTTGTTGCCAAAATTGGCGTCGTTTGCTTCAACTCCTGTGGAATAGCCCAAAACACCAAGCAGGTCGGGCGTAAGCGGGGAGCCGCCGTTGAAATCGTCGTACCACAAACCGATGGCAGCGAGTACTACGCCTGCAACGGCCTGCAATTCGATGCGGGTAACGTCGTCCTCGAGGCGGCGTCCGTTCGGAAACCCATCCATGTTCGGAATGAACTGTATGTTGGTGTTGTTGAACTGTGGCTGGGTAAGTCCGCGAACCGCTGCATCAATGAGGCCCATCGAGCTGAAATTGGCGCTGTTGCGTGGCGTTGGGGGTACGGCCATGTTGAGGCGCAGCATGTCGCCGCCATTGGGCAAAAAGTTGTTGATGAAGGGTTTGCCTGCAGCCAATGGATTGCCGTTTTTGCCCGTAGCCAACTGGTAAGGCCTTACATTGGGCACACCGGTGTGGAAAATGGGCCACAAATCCACAGAGCGCGGTTTTCCTGTTCCAGGCAGCAATAAGTTGCCGAATACGGCATCATCTAGAGCCGTACCAGCCAGTGCCGCATTGCCTTTCAATACGTAAAGACCGTCCTTGCCGTTTCCAAAGTCGAACATGCCGAGTGCGTTGCGCTGGATGCGCAGGGGCGCAAATCCGGGCACCGCTCCGCCAAACTGGTCGTCGTCCATGTACAAAGCAAGTTCCGGATTGTAGAAGAACTGATCCAAAACCTGGTCGTTGAGCTCTTGGTAAGGCGTGAGGGAGTTCCAGTAATCTTTGTAACCAATCGGAATAACGGCTTCGTTGGTAAGGGGCATGCCCAGACGGCTCACCTGTACCCAGTCTCCACTGTACGTTTCATCGCCGGGTGTGAGTGTGCGCACCATCTGACGGCTTGCGCTGGCCCACACACCTATCACCCAATTGGGATCGAGGATGCTTGCGGGTTGCGAAGGGGCGCCTTTTTTGAGCAGGGTATAAATGGGGACCTGAATGCAGATGGCACTCACATTCATGCATGCCAGACCGTCGCGTGCATCACCGTTTTGGCGGGGCAGGTCGCCAAGGTCGAACACACCGCCCAAATCAACAAAGAATGGGTCGTCGGCTGGCCCGATGTACACTTGTTCACCTGTTGCAGCGTACACGGTGGCGTCTTTCACCAGTTTGTCGTAGGGTTTGCCCAAGCCAAGGGGCGAATTGATGCTGCGCTCACCGATGTTGGTGGGCGGCACCGCGATGTTGGTCAGGATGGGGTAAAATGTTTTGCCTGAGTTGTCGGACCTGAACAACGTGTAGGTCATTTTCAGGTTGCGTTTGCCAAGGCGAATGTTGAAAAACGTTGTCGGGTCTTCATTCACCGTTTTAAATTCTACGCGGTAAATGACCTCGTCGCCGGGTTTGGAGGCATTGTTGTCTACGTGGATTTCGTAACGAATGTTTTCGCCGAACGAGTAGTAGTTTGGACCACCCTGAGGCAGTTGAAGTGGCACATAGGTGGCCATAAGGGTGATGTTCCCCGGCCGGTCGGGACTTCTGAACGCGTAAACGTCAACGTTGTCGGCCAGAGGATCGTCGGCGATGAGCGGTGCTTCGCGGTGGCTCGACGCCCAAGCTGCAGGCATCAGGGCGAAGGCCGTGAGGCAACCTGCAAGCAGCGTGCGGATGTATGTTTTCATTGTAAAATGCTTGATTCGATGAAAAAATTTGGTTTTAGTCCGTTTCCGTTCCGCTCCATGGCGTGGCCACGTAGGGGAATGCAGACTTAAATGGTTTGTCGTTGTTCTCTACGCCGGTGGAGTAGGTGAGCACGTTGATGAGATCGTTCGTCACAGGTGTTGTGCCGTTAAAATCATCGTACCACAAACCGATGGCAGCGAGTACTACGCCCGCAACAGCTTGCAGTTCGATGCGGGTTACGTCGTCTTCGAGGCGGCGTCCGTTCGGAAAACCATCCATGTTGGGAATGAATTGCAAATCAGCGCTGGAGGCATAAGTGGGGTCGGTGAGTCCGAGTACTGCCGCCTGAACGATGCCCAGACTGCTGAATTGCGGGTCGTTGCGTTGCGTAACAGGCACGGCCATGTTGAGGCGCAGCATGTCGCCGCCGTTGGGCAGGAAGTTGTTGATGAAAGGTTTGCCTGCGGCTAGAGGATTGCCGTTTTTGCCCGTAGCCAACTGGTAAGGTTGTACGTTGGGCACACCGGTGTGGAAAATGGGCCACAGGTCCACCGAACGCGCTTTTCCAGGTCCGGGAAGCAACAGGGCGCCGAAGACGTTATCGTCCAAGGCTGTGCCTGCAACAGCGGCCGATCCTTTCAGTGACCAAAGACCGTCCTTACCGTTTCCGAAGTCGAATGCACCGAGGCTATTTCGCTGGATGCGCAGGGGGCTAAAAGCCGGTACCGCGCCACCAAACTGATCGTCGTCCATGTACAGGGCCAGTTCCGGATTGTAAAAGAAACCGTCGAGCACCATGTCGCCTATTTCGTCGTAAGGTGTTAGGGAATTCCAGTAATCTTTGTAGCCAATCGGGATCACCACCTCGTTGGTGAGGGGCATGCCCAGGCGGCTCACCTGCACCCAGGAGCCATCATCGTTGGTAATGCCGCTTGGTTGCAGGGTGCGCGTGGCGCGTCGGCTGGCCGAAGCCCAAATGCCGATCACATGGTTGCCGTCGAGAATGTTGGCAGGTTGTACTGCAACGCCAGTGCGCAGAAGCATCGATATGGGAATCTGCAGACAAATGCTGTGCACGTTGTATTGTCCCAATCCGTCGCGGGAGGGACCGTTTTGTCGGGGCAGGTTACCGAGGTCGAACACGCCGCCGAGGTCGACAAAAAACGGATCGTCGGCCGGACCACAATACACCCTTTCTCCTGTGCTGGCCATGGTGATGGCTTCATCAATGAGTGATTCGTAATCGGTGCCCAGCCCTACGCCGCTTTCTATGGAGCGCGGGCCGATGAATGCCGGTGGTACGTCGCCGTTGGACACAATGACTTCCCAGCTTAGGCCACCGTCGAGGCTGCGTTCCAAGGTGTAACGGGTGCGCAGGTTGCGTTGACCGAGGCGGATGTTGAAAAAGGTGGTTGGATCTTCGTTGACGCGGGTAAAGGTAAAACGGTACGTAATCTCATCTCCGCTGATGGCAGCATTGTTGTCGATGTGGATCTCATAACGGATGTTTTCGCCGAAGGTGTGGTAGTTGGGTCCGCCGTGCGGCAGTTGTGCCGGAATGTAATTAGCAATAAGGGTGATGGTGTTGGGGTTGTCGGGACTACGGAAGGCATACAAATCTGTGTTGTCGGCCAAAGGATCGTTGGCAATCAGGGGAGCTTCGCGGTGGCTTGAGGCCACAGCGTTGCCGGCCCACAAAAAGGCAAGCAACACCGTTCCGCTCCAGCGGAAAAGTTTGTCTGTAAACATGGCTTGGAAATTTGAATGATAAAGAAGAATGGTTTCAAAAAGCCGGCCGGCCAATGCAGTGTTTGGTTTTGAAAAAGATTGTTTTTTTCCTAACTGCATCATTTACGAGACATGCTGGGTGTTTGGTTTTTTGGGGAGATAAAAAAAAACGAGAGCCACCCCAAATGCATCGGGATGGCTCTCGTTTAGGTGTAAATATTTGTAAAACTTACGAATTCAGGCTCATTTTGATTTTTTTCTCCAGCTCAGCTACGGTGTCTTTAAAGATCATGTCGGTGTCCATCATATCCTGTACGGCGCGGCAGGAGTAAATGACGGTGCTGTGGTCGCGGCCGCCGAACTGTTCGCCGATGGCTTTCAGCGATTTGTTGGTCAGGTTTTTGGCCAGGAACATGGAAAGTTGACGGGCGATCACCACATTGCGTTTGCGGGTTTCGTGGTGAAGTTTTTCCACAGGCACGTTGAAATGCTCTGCTACGAGGTTTTGTATGAATTCAACCGTAATTTCCTTGTTGATTGTTGTCACAAAGTTGCGGATCACCTCTTTGGCAAGCTCCATGTCGATGTCGCGTCGTATGAGGGTCGATTGTGCAAGCAGACAGATCATCACGCCTTCGAGCTCACGGATGTTGTTTTTGATGTTGTAGCAAATGAACTCCACCACGTCCTGTGGCAGGTCGATGCCTTCGTTGTTGATCTTCGATTCGAGGATCGCCATACGTGTTTCGAGGTCGGGTGCCTGAAGGTCGGCGCTGAGGCCCCATTTGAAACGGGAGATGAGGCGGTCTTCGATTCCTTCGAGGTTTTTGGGCGGACGGTCGGCTGTGAGGATGATCTGTTTGCCTTTTTGGTGCAACTGGTTGAACAAATGGAAAAAGATCTCCTGGGTTTTTTGTTTGCCGGCGAGGAACTGGATGTCGTCGATGATGAGTACATCCACCATCTGGTAAAAGTTCACAAAATCATCCACGGCGTTGTTTTTGATGGCCTGGATGATTTGGTTGGTGAATTTTTCGGCCGACACGTAAAGCACGGCTTTGTTTTCGAAACGTTTGATGATGTCGTTGCCGATGGCCTCTGCAAGGTGTGTTTTGCCCAAACCCACGTCGCCAAACAGGAAAAGCGGGTTGAACGCCGTACCACCTGGCTTTTTTGCAATGGCGATGCCGGCATTGCGTGCCAGACGATTGCAGTCTCCTTCTATAAAGGTATCGAATGTATAAGCCTCGTTGAGCTGTGGATCAATTTTGATCCTGCGGATGCCGGGGATGACAAACGGGTTTTTAATCATGTCCGCATCGAATACGCCAGGTACCGGTTCGCTGTCATTTTCAGAGCTCGCACGCGAGCTGTTGGAAGACGGCCTTTGACCATTGGCCGGGGCGTTGTTCGATTCGGGTATGTGGTAAACCAGTCTGGCGCGGTCGCCAAGCTCCTGTCGGATACTTGTTTTAAGCAGGCTTACGTAGTGCTCCTCAATCCATTCGAAAAAGAACTTATTAGGTACTTGAATGGTCAGCACGTCGTTGTCCAGACGCACCGGCTTGATAGGTTCAAACCAGGTTTTATAGCTTTGTTGGCTTACGCTTTTTTTGATGATACGCAGACAGGTGTCCCATACCATCTGGCAGTCTTTTGTCATACCCAAATGGTCCTTTTGGTTGTGAGGTAATCCCAATAAATGTTCGGGTCGAAATTGTGTTCGATCAAAGCAGGGTCACAAAGCTTCTGTTTTTTCGCCGAAGTCCAAAAGCCTTTTTGCTTTTTTCGACCAAAAAATTTTTAATCTTCGAAAAGCTGTCGAAAATGCCCAAAACAAGGCTTTGTTGAAATATTCAAAATAATAATAATTTAAATACATTGGCAAATTGCATTATTTTCAATTAAATAGTGCGAATATAGGATTTAAGCTAAAATAATATGCTGAAATATTAAATAATGCTTATGGTTTATTAAAAAAGTTGCATTTGTCGCAAATTGGTCATTTCAATAGCCGACTACCCGCAAGTACAGTGAATGGTCTGACTATCAGCCACAAAGACCGGATGAGTTCCCGGGATCGAAAATCAATCCATTTCTTGCAAGTCCACAATGGGATATTGTTTGTCAGAACGGGGCAAACTTGTAAGTGTATTGTTATTGGCAGCCTATAAAAAAGAGGTTGAGTTATGTATTGAAAAAAAATGAAAGTGGAATTTAAAACAACATTCCCGCTTCTGTACGAATGGCAACGATGGCCCGCTGAAGCAAAGAAAGCTGTCCTTCCTGGGCATCGTCCTGAAGCAACTTCTCCACCAGCAATCCGGCATCTTCGGTGGGATCCAGATGCGAAGCGGCACCGGCCACCAAAGCCATCGTTTGGTTCTTGGCCAAACTGATGATTTGCCAAAGTGTTTCCGACACGTAGAGTTGCTGACTGGCATTGTGCTCAAACTCCTGGCTGATGGACAAAAGAAGAGCGCCCTGCAGCTCCCGCACTGTCATTCCAGGCATTCGGATGCGCAGCAATACTTTTTGAAGCTCCACCCGGTCGCACACTAGGGTGAGGCGTTCGTAAGCCTGCAGGCGCAACGG
This sequence comes from Chitinophagales bacterium, assembly GCA_038249605.1. Classification (GTDB taxonomy): domain Bacteria; phylum Bacteroidota; class Bacteroidia; order Chitinophagales; family Saprospiraceae; genus M3007. Next base: position 7,986 of record JBBSDH010000066.1, read on the forward strand.
CAAGGATATTTTTTGAGCATCCTGGCGCATGGCATGGCGGTTCGCCAGCTGGCGGTCGTCGAGGTACAACTTCAACAAATAATAGGCCGTAAGGAAGACCACCAGCCCGGGAATGGTGTATTTGAGTACTTCGAAAAAGGTTTCCATACCAGCGTGTGACTTTTTGGGAACAACCCCGTTGTTAAAAGGACGCAAAGAAAACGAAACTTTGAACAATTTAGGGTCTGCTTTCGTTATAAAGCTGTAATTTTGCCTTAGCATTAATCTAAATAAGCACATGAATACCGTTCTTGATAAACCTGCCGTTCAGGCTCCCGTCACCCTCACCGATGGCGCTGTTACCCAGCTTATGCTTATCCGTGAACAGGAAAATATACCCTCAGACTACTGCCTCCGCGTTGGCGTAAAAGGCGGCGGTTGTTCCGGATTCTCTTACATCCTTGGTTTCGACAAAGTGGAGGATACCGATGAACTGTACGAAATCAGTGGGCTGAAATTAGCCATGAACAAAGCCCACGCCATCTACCTGCTCGGTATGGAGGTGGATTTTGTAAGTGGCTTGGAAAACCGCGGCTTCACCTTCAGCAACCCAAATGCCACCTCAACCTGCGGCTGCGGAACGTCTTTCTCAGCTTAAAAGTCGACAGTCATCAGTTGGATGTTGTGGTTAAACCATGGTAGTACCATCGACAGTCGACTTCACTGTCTACTGGCCATCATCCACTGACAACCCAAAAGTTTTTCCATAAAATATTTTTCAAAATGCTGGAGTTCCAGCGGCGCATCGGCCTGGTTGTCGATGCGCATGGTTTCTTTACCCTTCCTTAGCACCACAAGCGTGTGGGGCACATCTTCGAGGATGTGTCCGTCGGATGGAAAGTGGGGAGCCATGCCGAATACGCCGTATTGATCGGCCGATGCCATAAGTTCGGCAACCCATTGTTCGCTTACGCGGGTTTCGTAATTCCCAATCATTTCTACATTGCGGTCGCCGCGCCAAGTCACTTTGCCGGAGGAAAAAACCAAGGCTTCAAAGGCTGGGCATGAGCCGAAACAAGCTGTTTTGACCATGGCTGCCAGTACAACCACTTCAACTTCAGTATCCGTTAATTTGATGGGATTGGACATCTGCTCCGGTATTTCAGGCGAGGCAGACACGGGTAGGGTTTTGGGCTGGCATCCTGTTCCCATGGCTACCATTACCAACAGCAACACCGGCTGGGAAAAGCGCATCATAAGTTGTTCAGATCAACGATGAATGACTTGGCATAGCCCTTTTGCACAAGTTCCTTTTGTTTTTTCTCCGCTGCTGCCTTGTCTGCCGAAGGCCCTACAATTACCTTATAGGATACTTTTTCGCCAGTAGTGGCGTCGGTTTCGACCATTAAAAGTACCTGATCGGGCGAAATACGCTGCAATTTGTTCATTTCTTCCATCGCATTTTTGGCATTGTTCAAGTTGGCTACCTGCACACCGAATCCCGACACCGCAGGCTGCGACACCTTTACGCTGTACACCGTTTTGGTGATGACAGGTGGTATGCTTGACTGAGCAGAGGTCGGTTTGGCCGTACCTTGCCTCTGGGTTTTGCTCATCAGCACTGCCTTGCCGGAGGCATCCTCTTCAGGCGCCGTGCCACCGGGCGACTGGTCAAAGGTGGCGTCTTTGGATCCCGGATCCACAGGCACAAAATCTGGCGCTTTGAGCGGTTCTACTACTTCTATTTTAACTTTGGCCACCTTGGCCTTGATCAAATCTACGGTTTCTGCGGCTTTCCGTGACAGTTCTACCACGTAACCATCGATGTATGGACCGCGATCGTTCACGCGTACATCCACATATTTCTGGTTGTCGAGACGAGTAACCCGGACGATGGTGCCGAACGGCAATGACTTGTGTGCACAGGTAAGCAGGTTTTTATCGTATTTTTCACCATTAGAGGTGGGTTTGCCTTGAAATGTGTCGGCGTAATAACCACACTTTCCAAATTCTGCGGGGCTTTTTTGAGCAGGCAAAACAAACGTAAAAAAGAGCAAAAAAGCCAGTAGGTACAAACGCATGGATTGTTCGTTTAAAGGTAAAGTTGAATATTAAGGTACATAAACCAGTTTTCCTCGGTAAGTCCCGGATGAATGCTTGATGGTGTAAGCATACGTTCCGGCATTGGCAAATACACGCGAAGGCAAATAGCACAGGTTATTCGTGTCGTCGGCAGTTGTTTCGTAAACAAGCCGTCCGGAAGCATCAAACAGCTGCACGCGGACCGATTGCAATCCTCCAGGCCATTGCAGGGTAACGCCCGAAGCACCGAAGGGATTGGGCCATGCTGCAGTTTCGCCTGAAATTTCAGGCAAAGGCATCAAAGTTGGTTTACCTGCTTGTCCTTCAGCATTGTAAGCCAAAGCACGTGTCGGCACATCGCCCAATTGAAGCAGATCGGAAAGTTTGGCACTGCGCAGGACTTTGAATTTTAGGTTTAAAATTGGGGACAATACGCTGTTTTTTGGCTCGTAACAATAGGAAATGACGCCGTTTTCCAACCATTGTAAACCTAGATTTTCTGCTGATGGACCATCTGGTATTGACGCCAGCCCAACAAAACCCAAAGCTCCAGGATCAAATTGAAGGGTAAACTGTATGCCTTCGGGCATGTTTTCCCTGGGGGTCAACACCATATCAACGGTATCGCCAAAGTTCAACACACGATCGGTGTATACCAAAGGCCAGAAACGGTTGTTTCTGTCGTCCGTTTCGCTGGCCACAGTCACCGCGGTGGCATTGACGTCGCCAATTTTTACGGCAACAAACCCGACATCCAGTGGTAATCCAGTAGGCGTAAACGTCAGAGATTCAGGAAATTGCGGTGTGAAGGGGTTGTCGGGATTGGGGAAGATGTAATTCTGAGGCACAAAACGCCACGTAGTGTTGTTTACAAACGTATTTTCGATACCGAGGATCAATTTGCGGATCACCGCGATGTCGAAGGTCGTTACGGTTTTGGAATTGTTGGCATCGGCAGCAATGCTTTTGTAAGGCGATGTAAACGGTTCCAAGTTGAGGATGTGTTTGTTGATGAGCACCAAATCGAAAGTGCTCACGCCTAGAAGGGCATCGTCGTTGCGGTAGGGTGTAACAGTAGGTGTCGTGCAGGGCGACAAGCCATTCAACAAAAACTGGCCGTTGTCGTCGGTGTACACACCAGCTGCTATCTCCACCTCTCCGACGCCGATCATTTCTGCGGTTTGCACCAACCCGGGCTGGTTCACAGTTGCGCCTCCTGAACTCTGCACAAAAACCGAATCGATGGGGTAGGTCCACAAACCGCGGGCAAAAGTGGCAGCTATCAACTCCTTGCGCACAGGATTGTGCTCGAGGTCGAAGGCCGGGATGTAAGGCATGTTGTCGCCCAGACGCCCCCAGTTTTGTCCGCCGTCGGTTGTTGCATACACGCCTCCGTCGGTGGCTGCAAAAAGTACCGAATCGGCGTGGCCCGGCAGGATGAGCAGGTCGTTGACGGGTAATTGGGGTAAATCGCTCGATATGTCGGTCCAGCTCGTGCCGTTGTTGTCGCTTCGGTGGATGTGTGGTACGTACTCGTCGTCGCGGAAACCTGATTGGGTTACGTACAAGCGGTTGGTCAGCACTGTTGATCCGTGCACCGAAGTAACATACCTGTCGGGTAAGCCATTGCTTACATTGGTCCAGTTAGCGGAGGGGTCTTTACGCCAAACATTGCCGTCGGAGGTACCGGCAAGCATTTTGCCTGCCGTGACCGGCGATTCGTTCAGTGCGGAAAGGGTGTGGAAACGAGGCCCAAACACGATGCCATCTGTCAGGTCATTGGAAATAGGGCCCCAGCCGGTACCGTCGGGCGAAGTGTACACACGGTAAGTGCCTGCGTACAAAAAATGTGGTGGGTGAACGCTTTGGAAAAAAGGCGCATCCCAGTTGCACCGGTCGGTGGTGCCGAAGGCCGTTGCGCCGCCTTCAAAGTTTGCACCGCCGTCGTAGGTGCGGTATAGGGCGCCGTTTTGAATTTCTATCCAGAAGTTATTGGCATCGTTGGGGTTGAAGGCGCTGCGAAATCCATCGGCCGGAAACACGGCTGTCCAACCGTTGATGTTGGCGCCGTTGCCCTTTTGAATGCCATTGTCCTGTGCACCGGCAAAGTAGGTGTTGGGCAGGTGTGGATTGTAATTGGTGCGGTAAAACTGGGTGGTGGGCAAGTTCAGGCACTTGGTCCAAAATTGCTCTCCGGGATTGTTTCGGTACACACCACCGTCGGTTGCCAGGTACCGCCGCCCGGTAGACCCAAACACCAAATCGTGCGTGTCAGCATGGGCGCCAGCGCCTACACCGTAACTGCCGCTCTGCGGATCACGCCGCCACAACAAGATGCCCAGGAAATACAACTCTTCGTCGTTGAGCGGGTTCAGCCTGAGTTTGCCGAAAAACCAGCCGAAGTTCCCATAGGCGTTTGACAAACCGGTGATGTTCATCGAAGTCCACGTTTGGCCGCCATCGGTGGTGCTGAACAATCCGCCGGGCCTGGAAAGCGAATCGACATACACGGCGTACAACTTGTTGGGGTTGGTTGCTGAAATGACAAGGCCGGTACGACCCCAGATACCGGTAGGCAGTCCGCCGCCGAGTTGGTTCCAGGTAGTGCCACCGTCGGTGCTTTTGTAGATGCGCGCGTGCGGACCGTAAATGGTGGATTCATTGTTGCTGCGGATGCGGTCCCAGAAAGAGGCGTACAAAACCTGTGGCTGGGAAGGGTGCATAACCAGGTCGCTCGCTCCTGCCTGGTCGCTTACAAAAAGGACTTTTTGCCAAGTCAGTCCACCGTTCGTACTCTTGTACACGCCGCGTTCTGGGCTGCGTACGTACGGATTCCCCATGGTGGCTGCATACAGGATCTGGGAGTTTTGCGGATCTACAATTATTTTGGAAACAACGCCGCCGCTGGCCAGCCCGAGGTAGTTCCAGGTTTCACCGCCGTCGGTGCTTTTGAAAATGCCTTCACCGTTGAACAATACGATGGGCATGTTCGGGTCGCCTGTGCCGGCATACACGATGTTGGGGTTTTGCGGATCGTACGTAATGTCGCCTACCGAGAGTTCGGGTTGTTCGTCGAATACGGGGTGCCAGTTGTTTCCGCCATCGGTGGATTTAAAAATACCGCCTCCGGCAAAACCGGCGAGCAGGGTATTGTCGTCGTTGGGATGAATGGCGATGGCATTGGTGCGTCCGGCTACATTGGCAGGGCCCTGAAGTGTCCAGGAAGCATTGAAACCCAAACAAGGGTTTTGGTTGCGTTCGGCCACTTTTTCATTAAGTCTTACCGATTGCAGCCGCCTGCGCCAAGCAGAGGTATTGAAAAAAGGATCCGGGTACGAACGCTGGAAGGAGAAGTTGTCGTAAGGTTCGGCTTTGTGGTCGATGCGAGCCCTGGCAGCAGCCGCCTGGTTGTGAACTGCAGCGCTTCGGCAGGCAGCCAACGCCAAAAGCACGAAATAACCCAGCAAAATGGGCAACAAGATCGGTTTGTTCATGGATTGAAAGGATAAATTGGATGTGCGTAACGCCTTGCAAAAATAACAACTTTTGAACCGGAATTGCACAGTTTTGCAACCAACAACCGGTTTGTATTGTTTCTTGCGCAACAATCTTAAATATGGCTAACGAACAACATACACAGTCGCAACAGGATAATTTTGTTTTCCACCCTTACAACGTCATGTTGTACCTGATGCTTTTTGGACTGTCGGCCTTGTTTTTGGCACTTACCTTCTCGTACATCTACACGCGGGTAACCATGAACGTGCCTCCTGTTCAGTTGCCCTGGTTGTTTCTGCTCAATACGGTCATCCTACTTGGAAGCAGCTACACCATGATTCTGGCCAAACGTTGTTACCTGTCCGACCATACGCAGGGCTACATGAGCAACCTAAAATACACCATCGGGCTTTCGGTGTTGTTCATGGTCATGCAGTCTATCGCATGGTACTGGTTGCTCATCAACAACATCGCCCTCAATACATCAACCACAACGGCTTACCTCTACCTGATTTCTTTTGCCCACCTTGCCCACGTGGTGGCAGGGTTGCCTTTCCTCATCATGTTTTACCGCACAGCACGCAAACGTATGGTTGATCCCGTAACGGTGCTGGTCTATTTTTCGGACCCGGAAAAACGCCTCAAACTTCGTCTACTAACCGTGTATTGGCATTTCCTCGATCTTTTGTGGATCTACCTGGTTCTTTTCTTTGGGGTAAATTATTTGATTTAAATGGAGGGACAAGCATTCCGATTTGGATCGATCAAAATTTTTACCAAACATGAGTCATCCCAAAAAAATTCGGGATGACTCATGTTGAAAAACCATAAATGTTTCTTGTAAATCAACGCAAGATCTGGAATTTCTTTGTTGCCAGCCCGTCGGCAGTTCGTGCGGAAGCTACATACATACCCGGAGCCATATCGCTTACCCGAATTTCTGCGTGTTCCCATTGTACATTGCCCGAGTTGTAAACCGTACGTCCCATAGCATCGTACACAATGAATTGTTCGATGAATTCCTCGCCGTTCAAATGGATTTGAAGCAGGTCGGATGCCGGCGAAGGAAACAAAAGCAAATCCTGTGCCGTAGTGCGATCCTTTTTACCATTGAGGTTTACTGGGATGTTGAGTGTAACACTTTCGCCGGCGCTGGTGCTGCCGTCGGACCACATCACCAAGGGGGCATCAACGGTTACGGTGGCGTAAGCTTGTTCACCTGTTTTCACGCCGTCGATGATGTCGATGATGATGAAATCAAACTGTCCGACAATGCCATTGCCGTGCGATCCGATGCCACCGGTGCGTGTAAATGCCGATTCAAGACGTCCTTGAAATGGATTTTTCGAAAGGCTTATGTATGCCGCATTAAGGTTGATCCACGTATTTGCAAAAAACTGCATGTTCAGCGCAGAATCAACTATTTGCGGGCTGAGTTGTGCGTCAAACGTAAATCCAAACAAATCACTCACCGGTTTGGTGGGTGTGCCGAGTGCAACTTGCACCTGTACCAGGTCGCCTGGTCCCGGGTTGGGGGTAAGCAGGGTCAAGCCAAAGTTCAGGTCTTTGCCTGCAGCAGGTATGTTGGGGACGAGATTGTGCTGTTCGCGGTAAAAAACACCAATGGCCAAGGTATCATCAACAGTAACAAAACCGTCGCCGTTGGTGTCGGCATGTTTCAGGTCGGTGGGTATGCCGGTGTAAGGATTACTCCAATCGTCAGCGTATTGCGGGTACCATTCCAGGGATGCATCGGGGCGTGTATTGCCATCGAAGCCCATGAGGAAACCGAGGGGCAGCAGGTCTTTATTGTCAACCATACCATCGTAGTTCACATCGCCTGCCCACACACAATCAGCGATGCAGTAAGGACCAGGAGTAGAAAAAACATCCACCACATCCATAACGATCTTTACCGTATGGCACTGGTTGTTGGCACTGACGCAATAATTGATCTCAAACTCATCGGTGCCAGTGAAGCCGGTATTGGGCGTATAAATCAGCAGGTTGTTTCCCGAAATGGTTTGTCCGTTGATGTTTTGGGTTGTAAAGCCTGGATAAAAATTGCAGGTACCGTAGTCGGGAGCATCAATGATGGAAAAGTTGAAACCGACGAAGGGGATTTTGTAGTTAACCACCATAGGGGTTTCCTTCGGTGTGCTCAGTTCAAAGGTGCCGAACCGGGGAGGCAAGTTGCCTACAACGACGTAAGCGGTTGCCATTTCCAGGTTGTTGACGAACATGTTGCCGATCACATAGGTAAAAGAGGCAACGCCTGTAAAATTGGTATTCGGTGTAAAAGTCACTTGCCCTGATGCGCTGGTGCCGCTGAGGGTGCCTGGGAAATTGGCCGGAGTGTTCCAGCTTTTCACCGTAAGGTTACCGATATCGTTGTCGCGTACATTGAAGGTAATGGCAGTGCCTTTGGGCGTGTACGCGTAGTCATCCATCGCCATGTTGTTTTGCGAGGAGGCATTGATGATCTGAAGGATGACGGTTTTGTAAACGGTTGTTCCAAAATCGTCGTTCGCAAGTACGAACTGATCGGCGCCTGTGTAGTTGAGGTTGGGTGTATATTTGAAAACCAGGCCATTGGTCAGATCCAAAGTGCCGTTGGAAGGCGCCTGAAATACAGTGTAAGCGTCGTACGTAAGTGGAATGCAGAGGGGAATGTTTTTGGCGGTAGCCACCCTTAGGGTATCGTTGGTGGGAGCTCCGTTGTTGACGCCTATGCTGATCTGGGCTGTTTTGCAATTCAACAAAACATCGCAGACGGAATAATTGACATGTGCGACACCTGTAAATCCTGGTGCAGGAGTAAAAACAACTTCGCCGTTTCCGTTGATGGAGGCGGTGCCGTGGTCAACGAGTGGAACGGCATCGATGCTGAGTGGCGTATTGGTGCCAGTATCGTTTGCAAGTGCATCAATGGTTACAGATGAACCCACATTGATTACGGCATAATCGTTTTGGGGAATGATCAACGATTCGTAAACAGAAACACGGTAGGCGCGGTAGATCAGGAAAGGAAAAGAGCCTACATAGGAAAGTTCAAGGGTAAAAGTATCAACACCGGTGAAACCGGGGTCGGGCGTATAACGAATTTTGTATACAAAGGGATTGCCTGCGCCACCGCTCGAAAGCAGAATGACATCAACTTCACCATGTTGGGCCAACGGACTTACTTCGATGATGGTCAGGTTTTGGCCGCTGATGGTATCATTGATGATTGTATTCTCGGCTGTAATCAGGTTTTTATACCCACCTCCGCCTTGAGCTTGCGCAACAACCAACTTTGCCGCAAACAATAGCAAAGCGAGCAGCAACGCCCTTTTAAGAGGTTGGAGTAAGAATACATTCATGGCTGTCGTATTAAAAACGATCAAAAATAGAGTTTCTATCTGATAGGTGGATAGTATTCGTTGAAAAAAATTATTTTTGTGAATGGTTTTTCGAATGAATGTTTAAATATTTAAATTTGTAAAAACTTGTAAATTTGATCTGTTTCTGTTTTTTCACACCATATTAAATTTAACATTGTGAATTTCAGGCAATTCGAAATCATGCACCTGTCTGCCGTATTCTCGAAAAAAAATCCTTTTTCTTGCCAAAACAGACACGTGTTTTCCCAAAACAATTTACTTTGTTTGCACGCATCCCATGGATAAAAAATCTACATCAGCCGCCGAAATGCACACAAACAAAGTGTTTCAAGTGCTCGAACATCTCGAGCACGGGGAGAACAAACGGTTGTTGAAATTTTTGAACTCGCCTTATTTCAACCAAAGCCGTACCCTTGTTCAGTTGTGTGAAATCTTTCTGGCGCTGATCGAGAACAATCAAAAGGGGTTCAAACGCGAGACTGTTTGGCGTAAACTTTTTCAAAAAGAAACTTACGACGACGTCAATTTTCGCAAATACTGCTCCGACCTACTGAAACTGGTTGAAAACTTCATGGCTCAGGAAATGCTCATGCAGGAACCCGTACGGCAGGCCGTCAGCACCCTAGAGTTTGTTGTTCGCCGTAGGATGGAACCGCTTTACAACAGCGCTTTTCGCCAGGCGAGGAGCGAAATGCAAAAACAAAAATACCGAACCCACGATTACTTCCACAACGCCTACCTCATCGAGCGGTTGTATTACAGCATGATGGATTTCGACGTCAAAGTTAACGTTCGTGCCAACCTCGAAGAGATTTCACACAATCTCGACATTTATTACTGGATCGAAAAAATCAAGCTGCACAGTTCTGCACTTAGCCAACGCAAAACGGGAAATTACCTTTACCAGATCGACTTTATAGACCAAATCATCGCTTACCTCCAGCAATATCCCCGGGAAAACGAACCGGAATTGAGCCTTTATTATTACGCCTTTCTTACCCTTTACGAAGAAAACAACACGGATCATTACTACAAACTCCGTGAAATGCTGGCCCAGTTTGGCGCCAACATGCCTCAAAAAGAAGCCATCGAACTGTACGACTCCGCCCTGCACTACAGCACTGGCAAAATCAACAAAGGAAACCGC
>JBBSDH010000067.1:0-17886 GCA_038249605.1 Chitinophagales bacterium
ACTTTAAACTTTAAACTTTAAACTTTAAACTTTAAACTTTAAACTCTTAAACTCTTAAACTCTTAAACTTTAAACTTCAAACTTTTTCTCCTCCATTGCCACTTCATAAACGGCTTTGGCCACCCGGCGGGCTACTTTCAGATCGAGGGAAGTGGGAATGATGTGGTCGCGGCGTGGTTTTTCCACACAGGAAGCGATGGCGAGTGCGGCGGCCAGTTTCATTGGGAGGGTAATGCGGGATGCGCGGGCGTCGAGGGCGCCGCGGAAGATACCAGGAAAGCCAAGCACGTTATTCACCTGGTTGGGCATGTCGCTGCGCCCGGTACCAACGATGGCTGCACCACCTTTGTGTGCTTCTTCGGGCATGATTTCGGGCGTTGGATTGGCCAGGGCGAACACGATCGAGTCTTTGGCCATGAGGCGGATGTCGTCGGCAGTAAGCAGGTTGGCTACACTCACGCCTACAAACACATCAGCGTCAACAAGGGCATCGCGAATGCCTCCCCGGACATCGTGGTTGTTGGTAAAGGTCAATGCTTCGAGCTTTGATGCATTCAGGTCGGAGCGGCCTTTGGAAATGATGCCTTTGGAATCGCAAACAACGACGTTGGCCACCCTTATCGCGGGATTTTCAACACCAAATCCTTTAAGAAGTTTGGCTATGGCAACACCTGCTGCGCCGGCGCCGTTCACCACGACCTTGAGCTTATTGATGTCTTTTTTCAAACATTTGGCTGCATTGATCAGTGCTGCAAGCACCACGATGGCCGTGCCGTGCTGATCGTCATGAAATACCGGAATACCGAGATCCTGCAAACGTTCCTCCACTTCAAAACTGCGGGGAGCGGAGATGTCCTCAAGATTGATGCCGCCGAAAACAGGTGCGATGCGCCGAACGGTTTCAACGATTTCGTCAACATTGGTGGTGTCCAGACAAATGGGAAAGGCGTCGATGCCGGCGAATTTTTTGAACAACATGGCTTTACCTTCCATCACTGGAATGGCTGCCAGCGGACCGATGTTGCCGAGGCCCAAAACAGCGGTGCCATCGGTGACTACAGCTACCGTATTTCCTTTGATGGTGTATTCGTATGCTGCTTCCGGGTCGGCCGCGATGGCGCGGCAAGGTTCAGCAACGCCGGGTGAATAAACGGTGGCAAGGTCATCCTTGGAGCGCACCGGCATTTTAGCTACAACAGCAATTTTGCCCTTGAATCTCCTGTGGAGTTCGAGGGACGCTTTGAAATAATCCATAATTGGTTAAGGCTGTATTGTTACTCCCGGAAGCGTAGTAGAACTACCTAACGGGCTGGCAAAGGTAACTTATTCGGCCGGAACAAAACGTATCGAAATTGAGTTCACACAGTGACGTACGTTCTTGGAAGTTTGCCTTTCACCTTCAAAGACGTGGCCCAGATGCCCGCCGCAATTGGCACACACTATCTCTACGCGCCGCATACCCAAAGTAGTGTCGGTGTTGCGTATCACAGCCCCTGGTATTTCATCGTCGAAGGACGGCCAGCCGCACCCGCTGTCGAACTTATCCGACGATCGGTACAAAGGCGTGTTGCAACGCCTGCAGATGAAGGTGCCCGCAGCTTTGTGGTTGTTGTATTCGCCTGTAAAAGCACGCTCTGTGCCTTTGTTAGCAATCACTTGTTCTTCCTCAGGGGTGAGTTTGTTCCAGGTTTCCATAGCAGTTAGCCGTTAGTGGTTGGTAGTTAGCCGTTAGACAACTACTAACAAAGCTTGGGTGGTTTGGGTTGCGAATAGAGGTACAAACAGGATTTGGAGCAAAAAACACCATTTTAAGGTACAATCAAATAAAATCGGTCAAATCTGTGTTCGAAGATCTGTGCCATGCGTGTACCCATACGCCATCACTTCACGAACTGGTCATCCGTAAGCGCTTCGAGAAAAGCTTTGAGGTCCGATTTTTCGTTGGCTGTAAGTCCCAATGGCTTTTGCAACAACGTATCGCGGCCGATGGCATCGGGTATAAACTTGTTGGGCGTATCGTAATATTCGATCACTTCCTCCAGGGTTGTGAACATGCCATTGTGTAAAAAAGGCGCTGTGACGGCCACATTACGCAAGCCAGGGACTTTGAATTTCCCGAGGTCGATGCTGTCTTTGGTCACGTTGAACCGCCCGAGGTCGTTGAATTCCTTGCCGTTGTAAACACCGATGTTTCGGAATTCATCGGCGGTAAAATCGGGAGAAAAGTGGCAGTCGAAACATTTGCCTTTGTTCATAAAAATTTCTCGTCCACGCACGGCTGCCGCACCCATCGCCGAGTCATCGCCGCCCATGTAACGGTCGAAAGGGCTTTCGTCTGTTTCAAGGCTGCGCACAAAAGCTGCCAAAGCATCGGCTAGCGCATCCATATCTATTTCACGGTTGTACAAATTGCGGAAAGCGCCAGCATACTGTGGGTGGCGTTTTAGGCGCATGGCCACGAGTTCAGGCGTGGCACGCATCTCCAAAGTATCAAAAATGGGCATCAAAACCTGTTGTTCGAGGGTTGCAGCACGGCCGTCGAAAAAGAAATGTGCACGGGCGGACATGTTGGTAATGGCCTGTGCGTTGCGTTTACCAAGCCTACCACCTACGCCGCGACTGAACGTTGCGGTGTCGGAAAAAGCGAATTGAGGAATGTGGCAACCAGCGCAACTCAAGGTGCTGTCGAGCGACAAAATGGGGTCAAAAAACAATTGTTCACCCAGTTGCTCGGGCGTATCGGGTTTTAAATCGCTGAAAGACGACAATGCGCCAAACAGGACCAACAAACCGATGATGAATACATTGCGCACCTCTCAGATGATTTTGATGCAAAAATACAAAACGCCAGACGAAACTACATGGTTGCATCCGGCGCTTTGCATATCGTTTGCAAATGTTTAGTTCAGCGACTTTTTGGCAAGGTAAAAATCCACCATTTCAAGGTTGCTGGCAAGACGCTCCTGAAGTTCATCCACTGTTTTTGGCGGTGGGATAATCACTTTTTCACCTGGTTTCCAGTCGAGTGGCATGGCACATTTGTTGGCATCGACTGTTTGCAGAGCTACCAACACACGTTTGATCTCTTCCATGTTGCGACCCACATTGAGCGGGTAGTACATGATGAGGCGGATTTTTTTCGACGGGTCGATGAAAAAGACGGCACGTACGGCGGCTGTTTCACTTTCACCGGGCTGCAGCATGCCGTACAGTTTGGAAACGCTCATGTCAATGTCGGCCACGATGGGAAAATCGAACAAAACGCCCGTCTTTTCACGTACGTTGTTCACCCATGCAATGTGCGCGTGGATGCTGTCGATGCTAAGCCCGATGCGCAGCGTGTTGTGATCCTCGAAAAATGCTTTTTCATTGGCAAAACCGGTCATTTCCGTGGTACAAACAGGCGTAAAGTCGGCCGGGTGGGAAAAAAATACGGCCCATTTTCCCTGGATGTAATCGTGGAATTTGATTTTCCCGGTGGTGGTCATGCTTTCAAAATTGGGGGCCATGTCGCCGATGCGCGGCATGGAGGCTATGGCTTGTATGGTTTCCATATTTTTTGGTTTACAGTTTAAATTTGATGGTACAAAGTTGCACCGTATTCATACCCCGTTAATGGTGTTTTTTACCTATTCTATGGTATTTACCTTTGAATCCTTCTTTTTTTTCCAAAAAAGTCTACCTTTATATTCTCTTCCCACCAAACGGTTACCGACATGAAAAAAGGACTTTTTACCTTGCTTTTTTCCCTAATCTTCCTTGTTGCTCAAGCTACTCCTGCACCCGACTTCACCGTAACAACCACCGACGGTGTGCAACGCCAGCTCTACAGCGACTATGTAAACCAGAACAAAGTACTGGTTTTTGAAATCTTTTTCACCTCCTGTCCACCCTGCAACACCCACGCGCCCCACTGGCAAACGCTGTATCAAAACATGCAGGCTGCTTACCCGGGACAAGTGGAATTCATGATCCTCAGCACGCTTCAGGGCGACCTGAACTCCGTTGTGGCCAACTACCGCACCTCCAGAGGGCTGACCATGCCCGGCGCGGGGTCCAATGGCGGCAGCATCACAGCTTTGCAACCGTACATCAGCGGTCAGTTCGGACCTTTTTACGGCACACCCACCTTTGTGGTGATCGAACCCGGTACCGGTGAGGTACACTTCGATATTCGGGGCAACTCGCCTCAAAATACGATGGATTTGCTGGCGCAAAAAATCGCCCAGGTTTTGCCCTCACCTCCCCCAACCATTCAAACCTGCAGCATCGTTTCGCCTTTCGGCAACGGTGTATCTGATGTAACGGTCACGGTGGAAGGTCCAGGATTTTTCAAATCCTTCCTGAACAACAACGATGGAACGTACACCGTGTCGAACATGCCGAACCTGCCAGACAACTACACCATTACCCCCTACAAAGAAACCAGCATCCTCGACGGCATGTCGACGTTTGATCTGGTGCGCATTATGCAGCATATCCTCGGCATCGATCCATTCACCGAACCCTGGCAACTCATCGCTGCCGACCTCAACTGCTCAGGCACCGTCACCACCTTCGACATTGCCGTGGGCCGAAAATTCATCCTTGGCATCTACGACCAATACCTTGATTGTCCCGGAACCTGGTATTTCGAGCCTACCACTCCCGGCGCTCCAACCAACGGCTCCTGCCTCAATTTCCTCGGCATCAAACGCGGCGAACTTACTTCGCAATACCTTCAAGGCGCAGCCGACGACAGAAACATGCGGATGTGGGCTGAAAACCGACGCGTAAAACGCGGTGAAACCCTGCGACTGAGGCTCCACAACCAGGAAGCCATGCGCATCATGGGCCTGCAACTCGGCTTGGGCTACGATGCCGGACGGGTGCGCATCACCGACGTATGTTCCGACAAACTTGCCGGTTTTGGCGAAGACGACTTCAACCTGCGCCAGGAAGGCTACCTGCCTGTGAGCTGGATCAACGAACGTCCGGTGGAAGTGGCTGAAGGCGATTTGCTGATGACCGTTGCACTGGAAATTCTGGAAGACGGTCTTCTGTCCGACATGATTTACACCGATCGCCCGTTGGCTTCGGAAGCTTATACAGAAAGTGGCCGCGTGATTGAGCTTGGTTTGGACTGGCGCGAAGCCGGTAATACAACCTCGGATGCTGCCCCCACTCACATCATTTCGCCCAATCCCAACAGGGGTTCCTTTACCCTGGGATACCATTCCCGCGTGGATGAAAGAATCAACATCGAACTGGTGAATGCGCAAGGAAGGGTTGTTTTGAGCGAGGTGCATGCTGTACAACAAGGCATGAACCGCATTCAGCTTGAAGCGCCTACAAGTGTAGAAGGCATGCACTTTCTACGGGTAAATGGCAATGGAATAGGTAGGGTCTTGTTTGAATAGTCCGAAGTGCGAAGTGCGAAGTTTTAATTCACTTCGCACTTCGTACATCGAACTTCGACTATCTTTGCGGCGCATGACGGCCCTCGCGCAAATCCTATTTTGGCTGAGCATTTTAGCTCTGCTGCACTCATACGCCATCTACCCCTGGTTCATGCGGGTTTTGGCGCGCGGAAAAAAGTCGCACACACCTGTTTTTGGCCGTTCCGACGAAGATTTGCCCCGAATTTCGGTGCTTATGTCGGTGTACAACGAAGAGCAGGTGCTTGAAGCCAAATTGGCCTGCTTGTTACAACTTGATTTTCCTCCTGAAAAATTGTTTTTTTATTTTGGCTCCGACGGTTCTTCCGACGGCAGCAACGCCATTTTAGCTGCATCCGGTCTGAACAACCTCCGTTTTTTCCCTTTTGCGGAACGCAGGGGCAAACCACCGGTAATCAACGATTTGGCTGCGGAAGCCCTGCGAGAAGGCGGTTTGCAAAACCATGTTTTTTTGCTGACCGATGCCAATGTGCTGCTGCACAAAGACGTCCCTTTCCACCTGGTTAAACATTTCCGCGACGAGCGTGTAGGTGCCGTGGATGCGCACATGCGCAGCACAGGATTGCGTGAAGAAGGCATCAGCCGCAGCGAGGACCGCTACCTGAGTGGTGAAGTGATGCTTAAGCACCATGAAAGTCTTGCCTGGGGCACCATGATGGGCCCCTTCGGCGGTTGCTACACCCTGCGCGCCGATTTGTTCGAGCCCGTACCGCCGCATTCGCTGGTCGACGATTTCTGGTTGGTTTTCCGTGTTTTGGAAAAAGGTTTCCGGGCCATCAACGACCTTGATGCGGTGTGTTACGAAGGTGCAACCCACCGTGTGAACGATGAATTCAGGCGGAAAAAACGCATTGCCGCCGGGAGTTTTCAAAACCTTTCCCGTTTCCGTCGCTGGGTTTTACCGCCTTTTACAAAACTTGGATTTGCCTTTTTTTCACACAAAGTTTTGCGCTGGTTCGGCGGCTTTTTGCTGCTGTTGGCCTGGCTTTGTGCCGGATATTTAGCCTTTTCGAACCAATTGTACCTGCTGTTGTTTTGCGGCATGTCGCTTGTGCTGCTGGGCATCCCGTTGCTGGATGCGCTGACGCAAAAAATGGGCAGACCAAACACCATGCTGCGCAACATCGCTTATTTTGTAGCCATGAATGCCGCACTTATGGCTGGCTTTTTCAAATGGCAAAGTGGCATAAAAGAAAATACCTGGCAAAGAACCACCCGTTATTAACCCACGCATCTGAGTGAACATGGAACTAACAGAGATCAAACTCAACACCATTGAAGAAGCCCTCATGGACATTAAAGAGGGCAAAGTGATCATTGTCGTAGACGATGAAAACCGTGAAAACGAAGGCGATTTTGTGTGTGCCGCCGAAAAAGTAACGCCGGAAATCATCAATTTTATGGCCCAACACGGTCGTGGACTCATTTGTACGCCCATAGATGAAAAACGCACCGATGAGCTCGACCTGCCCCTGATGGTCAGTTCCAACACAGCCTTGCACGAAACCGCTTTCACCGTTTCCATCGACCTGATCGGACAGGGATGCTCCACCGGAATCAGTGCATACGACCGCTCAACAGGCATCAGGCACCTCACCAATCCGGCGGCAAAACCCAGCGATTTTGCCCGGCCGGGGCATATTTTTCCGCTCAAAGCCAAGGCAGGCGGCGTTTTGCGGCGCACAGGCCACACCGAAGCTACCGTCGATCTGGCGCGGATGGCCGGCATGTATCCTGCCGGCGTTTTGGTGGAAATCCTTAACCCGGACGGTACCATGGCACGTTTGCCCCAACTCATCGAGGTGGCCAGGCAATTTGACCTTAAAATCATTTCCATAGACGACCTGGTAGCTTACCGCATGCGCAACGAAAGGCTAATCCGAAGGGAATTGGAACTGACCATGCAAACCGTTTTTGGCGAATTTGAGGCCATTACTTATGTGGACAATACCAGCGGCGACACCCACCTCGTTTTGAAAAAAGGCGAATGGAAGGAAGACGAACCTGTGATGGTACGTGTACATTCCTCCACCGAAACCGGCGGCATCCTGGGCATCCTTTTGGACGATTATGGCACCAAGATCAACAATGCCCTCAAACGTATCCAAAGCGAAGGCTGCGGCGCATTTGTATACCTCAGGCAGAACGACAAAAGCGGCATACTCAACAAATTGCAGATGTACAAACAGTTTTCAGACGACGGCGAGTTGGACAAGTTCAAACTGCATTCGCCGATGGACAACAAAGACTTCGGTGTGGGCGCACAAATTCTGCGCGACCTGAACATCACCAAAATCCGATTGCTTACCTCCCACCCACGTCCACGCACCGGACTGATCGGTTATGGGCTTGAAGTGGTGGAGAACATTCCTTTGGCCTGATCTTTATCTGGATATTAGGAAATACAGGGTTGGATGACATGATTTTCAAGGATTTACGGCGGGCCAATTTGGCCAAACACTTTGTATCTTTGCATTCTTTTTTATGGAAAACAAGCCCATCGTAACACCATACAACGACGCCGACGGCAAAAAAGCCCAGGTTGAACGTATGTTCGACAAAATTGCGCCGAAATACGATCTGCTCAACCGTGCTTTGTCGCTTGGCATCGATGTGTCGTGGCGCAAACATGCCATCGGCTACCTCAAGGACGAAAAGCCGATGGAAAATGTGCTCGATGTGGCTACCGGCACGGCCGATGTAGCCTTGCTGACGTCCAAAATACTCGGGCCCAAAAACATCATCGGCATCGACATCGCAAACCAGATGCTCGAGATCGGCCGTATAAAAATCAAAAACCAGGGGCTGGAAAACATCATACGACTGGAAACCGGCGACAGCGAAAACCTGCGCTTCGACACAGGCATTTTTGACGCAGTTACCGTCGCTTTTGGCGTTCGTAACTTCGAAAACCTTGAAAAAGGCCTAACGGAAATGCTGCGTGTTTTGCGGCCGAGCGGTCGCGTTGTGATCCTGGAATTTTCCCGACCACGACTTTTTCCATTTAAACAGCTATACAACAGCTACTTTAAATACGTTTTACCACTTGTTGGTCGTTTAACAAGTCGCGACATGCGCGCCTACACCTACCTGTTCGAAAGCGTACAGGCATTTCCCGAAGGCGACGACTTTTTAAAAATTTTAACCAAAACAGGCTATCAAAACCCGCAATGCGAACGGCTAACCCTTGGAATATGCTCCATATACACCGCTTTAAAGCCCTGATTCAGTTGGTTCTCCTGCTTGCTTGTTGTTTTGCCGGCGCCACCAACGCGCAGGCACAACACAACCAAGGTAAAAACCTGAATTTCCGCGACTTTCAAAGCAAACCTTATTATTTCGGTATTACCCTGGGTTTCAACAGGAGTGATTTCAGAATTTACCATTCAAATGAGTTCATCCTGAACGATTCCTTTGCACGCGCCGAATCGGTTACTGGTCCCGGATTCAACCTCGGCATCGTATCCAATTTGCGCATCGGCGATTATTTCGACCTCAGGTTCCTGCCCACCCTTTCGTTCCTCGAACGCACCATCAAATACTCCCCGCCGGGAGAGAACGGACGCATCATCAGCAGGCCCGTAGAGTCCGTGTTGGTGGAAATGCCTTTCCATGTGCGTTACAAATCGGCGCCATACCACGATTTTCGCCTGTTTGTCATCGCAGGAGTAAAATACACCTTCGACGTGGCAAGCGATTCCCGCACACGGCAATCGGCGGGACTGGTAAAAATAGCGCCCACCGATTTCCAGTTTGAATACGGCGCAGGTGTACAGTTCTTCTTCCCGTATTTCATTTTTTCACCCGAACTGAAGATTTCGCAGGGTCTTAACAACATGCTGATTTACAACAACAACCTCGAACAAAGTACGGTTCTGGAAAAAGTCATCAGCCGGACGTTTACGCTTTCCATCCACTTTGAAGGGTAGAATATGGTTGGTCGGTTGGAAACTTTTTGTTTAAAATGAAATTTTGCCTAAAGGCATTTTTAATTTTCACAACTTTGCCTTCACCATCTCCCAACCAACCGACCAGCAGACTAATTCATGATTCCCGCCAAAACCGTACAGGAAATTCTCGATGCTGTGCGCATCGATGAAGTCATTGGTGAATTTGTCACTTTGCGCAAACGCGGGGTGAACATGATCGGTTTGTGCCCATTCCACAATGAAAAAACGCCTTCATTCAACGTTAGTCCCATCCGCAACATTTTTAAGTGTTTTGGCTGCGGCAAAGGTGGCGACGCCATCAGTTTTTTGAAGGAACACGAAAGTTTCAGTTACCCCGATTCCCTTCGATGGCTGGCACGCAAATACAACATTGAAATAGAGGAAATTGAACGTTCGCCCGAGCAACTCGCCGAACAACAGGCTGCCGATTCGTTGTACATCGTCAACGATTTTGCACTCCAGCATTTCCAGGAACAACTTTTTGATACCGACGAAGGCAAATCCGTCGCCTTGTCGTATTTCAAGCAACGCGGTTTGCGTGAAAACACCATACGCCATTTTGGGTTGGGTTACGCGCCCGACCAGCGTGACCTGCTGCTGCGCCGCGGTAAAGCCACCGGCCACAGCGTGGATTTGTTGAAAAAAACAGGGCTGTGTAGTCAGGACGCTACGCGCGACTTTTTCCGGGGCCGCGTCATGTTCGCCATTCACAACCTTTCGGGCAAAGTCGCTGCTTTTGCAGGCCGAACCATGAGTTCGGACAAAACCGTTCCGAAATACGTCAACAGCCCGGAAACAGAAATTTACGTCAAAAATAAAACCCTTTACGGAGCTTTCCAGGCCAAAAAAGCCATTCGACAACTCGATGAGTGCATTTTGGTGGAAGGGTACATGGACGTTATTTCCCTCTACCAGGCAGGCATCGAAAACGTAGTGGCATCCAGCGGCACCTCGCTCACCGAAGGCCAACTTCAACTCATCAAACGCAACACCGCGAACCTGAAAATCCTGTATGACGGCGACCCAGCAGGCATCAAAGCTGCGTTGCGTGGACTCGATCTTGCCCTCGAGCAGGACCTCAACGTGCGCATCGTTTTGTTGCCCGAAGGCGAAGATCCAGATAGTTACGTACAAAAAGTGGGCAGCGAGGCTTTCAAAGCGTATGTTGAACAGGAAAGCAAGGATTTTATCCTTTTCAAAACCAACCTGCTTCTGGAAGAAACCAAAGGCGACCCCATCAAAAGAGCTGGTTTGGTGCGCGACATTGTTTCCAGCATTGCTCGCATCCCGGATCCGATCAAACGCAGCGTTTACCTGCGCGAATGCGCCGGATTGCTTGAGGTTTCGGAGGAGGCTCTGGTGGGTGAAAGCAACAAAATGATCACCTCTGCGGTGCGGAAAAAACAGGAAAAAGACGCCCGCACGCCCGGGGCAGCCAGCGATACGCCCGAGGCACATCCAACTTCCGACAAACCGGCAGCAGAAACGGGCGCGTCTCGGATACCGGAAAAACGCGCAGCCCGCGGCGACGAAATCCAGGAACAACAAATCGTACGCATTCTCATCCAGCACGGCCACAAACCATTGCCGGAAGGCATGAGTGTGGCTGAATACGTACTGGGCGACATCGAAGAATCGCTTTCCGAATTCGACAACGCCGTATGTGGTCGTATTGCCCGGGAAGTGTACGACAACATCGTTGCCGGAACCCCACTCCACCAAAGCCATTTCCTGAACCATTCGGCCACCGAAGTCCAGATGCTTGCCATCGATTTGTTGTCTGAAAAAGACGATTATTCCCACAATTGGGAAGAAAAATGGCATTATCCACTTCAAAACCAGCCCATGCCGGAAGAGAACTTTGATGTGGACACACGGTATTCCATCGACATGTTCAAGCTGCGCAAATTGAAAAAAATGTGCGAGCAGCTCAATCCGCAACGCATCAAGGCTGCCTTTGAATCGGGTGATGAGGAAGCCGGAATGCGCCTCATGCGCATACAAATGAAAATGAAAGAGGCCTACGATACCATAGCCAAACGGCGCAACATCGTGGTTTTACCCTAATGAACATGCAAGTAACCATTTTAGGCACCGGATCCGGAGGCCCGTTTCAGGGCAGGTTTTACACCGCACAAGTGGTGCATGTTGATCAGTACCTTTTTTTGGTTGATTGTGGCGAAGGCACCCAGATGCAACTTTTCCACTCCAAAGTAAAATACGACCGTTTTCGCCAGATTTTCATCAGCCACCTGCACGGCGATCACGTGTACGGTCTGGCTGGAATGCTTACTTCCTACGCCTTGAAACAACGCACAGAGCCCCTTACGTTGTTCGGTCCACCGGGACTGCAAGCCCTGATAGAGGATCAAATTCGACATTCGCTGACTCGGATCCCCTATCCCTTAACCTTTGTCGACGTAGATACCGCTGCCCATCAAAAGGTCTATGAAAACAATGTTGTGGAAGTGTGGACCATTCCGTTGAACCACCGGGTGCCGTGTAGCGGCTGGCTTTTCCGCGAAAAGGAACAGCCCCGCAACATGATAAAGGAAAAAATTGAAACTTATGGGATCCCCTGGAGCGACATCCCAGCCATCAAAGCCGGCGCCGATTACCGGCATCCCGATGGACGGCTCCTGCCCAATACCGAACTGACTACACCTCCCCGAAAGCCACTCAGTTATGCTTTTTGCAGCGACACTGCACCGTCTATGGATGTTGTACATGCGGTAAAAGAGGTAGACCTGCTTTACCACGAAGCGACTTTTTCAAACGAACACATCGCTGAAGCAGCCATTACCGGGCACTCTACCGCAGCCCAAGCGGCTGAAGTGGCTAGGGAAGCCACGGTTGGCGCGCTTGTTTTGGGCCATTTTTCGGGCCGTTACAAAGATGCAGGCGTGTTGCTTGCCGAAGCACAAGCTGTTTTTCCCCATACTTTTTTATCGGAAGACGGCATGGTTCTGCCAGTGGGCGGAACCATTCCTGAGTAGCCCTTGTTTGGTTTGTTTGTTCAATGTCCAGCCCATGTCTGCATCCCTTCCCGTTCGCTTGTGGTACGGACGCCTTTTCCGGACTGAAATCAAAGCAACTTTTTTTTTGGCCCTGCCACTCATGCTCGGACAACTCAGCAGCATGCTTATGGGTGTGGTGGGAACCATGATGGCTGGCAGGCTTGGTGCAACGGCCCTGGCGGCATCCGGTATCGTGGGGGTGGTTTTTGCCGTTTCGATGTTGCTGGTTTGGGGTAGTGTGCGCATGGTACCTACGCCGGTTGCCGAGGCGCACGAACTGCGAAACGGCGAGCGGGTAAAAACCCTGGTGATGGCGGGTATGATGATGGGGATGACCCTGATCTTGGTAAGCGGGATGCTGTTGACCCTGGGCATCCATTTTTTCGATGTGTTGAAGCAAGATCCGGAAGTTGCCGTTTTGGCCAAAAGTTACCTGAAAATCATGATTTACAGTTTGCCAGTTTTGGTTTTGTATGCCATCCTGGTCAATTTGGTGGATGCCTTTTCTTACGTGCGCATCACAATGGTGTTGTCTTTTGTGGGTCTTGGTGTGGATATCCTGCTCAACTGGCTGTTTATGTTCGGGCGTTACGGGCTGCCCAAAATGGGCATCGATGCCATTGCCATGAATACGGGCATCTCACACGCCATTATGGCGGTCGGTTTGTTGTTGTTTTTGTTGGGTAAAAAAGAGTTGCATTACATACGCACCGCCAAATTGTATTGGAGTGAAGTGTGGAAACAAACCACAACCTTCATTCAGCTCGGCTTTCCTTCGGCCATGCAAATGTTGTTTGAGTTTGCTGCTTTTGGTGGCGGAACCATCATCATAGGACAAATCAGCAAAACCGAGCAGGCTGCCCACCAGATTGCTTTGAACCTTGTGTCGGCGTCGTACGTAACCATCATGGGGGTGTCTACTGCAGGCATGATACGTGTTGGGCAGGCATTGGCATACAACAGCAAGGCGAGGGTATGGACGGCAGGCGTAGCAACGCTTGTTTTATCCATGGCCATCATGTTGTTGCCGGCTGCGCTGTTTTTGTTTTTTCCCAAAACCGTTGTGGGGTTGTACATCTCGGATGCATCGGTGGTGGGCATTGCTATTTCCCTGATGTTGTACGCAGGACTTTTCCAGCTTGCCGATGCGGCTCAGGCGGCCAGCATTTCACTTTTGCGTGCTTTGAGCGACATCAAAGTACCGGCGTTGCTTTCTTTTTGCGCTTTTTGGCTTGTAGGATTGCCTCTGGGATATTGGCTTGCTGTGCCCCAGGGATGGAATGCCAAAGGCATCTGGATGGGTTATCTTGTGGCCTTGATACTGCAGGCCATCCTATTTGGTGTGCGATTTTTTACCCTTGTAAAACAAAAACGGTTTCATGTAAAAACTTAGTTTTAAAACACGTTGGGCCAACCCGGTAATCCGGAGTGACCCACGTGTATCAAACTTGCAGTAATTTTTGTGTTGGTCTTTTCAGGCCAATTTTTCAATATCGCGTATCAGGATGCTGTTGCGGTTGAAATAAATCAGGTTTGATTTGCGCAGGTCGTTGAGCACTGAAGTCACGGTTTGGCGGCTGGTGCCGGTAAGGTTCGCGATGTCCTGTTGGGTAAGATGGTGTTTGAGCAGGGTTTCATACCCTACGCGCCTACCTTCCTTGCCGGCGGTTTCCACCAAAAATTCGATGATCCGTTCACGGGCGTCTTTGAGGACGAGTTTGGCCAGGCGATCTTCCACGCGTTGCAAGCGTTGGCTGAGGTGTTGCATGCAGGCAAAAATCAGTCTTTGGTTCTGTTGCATGAGTTGCAGGAAGTCGCTCACCTTAACGCTGAGGTACTCCACGTCTTCGTGAAGAGCCTGGGCGAACTCACTGCGCCGTGTTTCGCCTGCAAGCGCCAGATCGCCGAACATGGTTTCAGGCTGAAGGATTTCCTTGATGACCTCACGACCATCCATGGAGAAGGTACCCGTCTTTATACGGCCGCGAATCAGGAAGTACACCTGATCTGCGACTTCGTCGGGCATGAAGATGAATTGGAATTTTGGGGCGCGACAGAGCTGGGCGATTGAGGCGAGTTGCTCCAGCTCAACCGAATCGAGCTGGCTCAATACCGGTAATTTTGCGAAGTAGTTTGATTTGATGCTCGTGTCCATAACGCAAGTAGTTGAATTGTGTTTTTGTCGGATCAGGATCCCTCCCATGGAAAAACCGGGTTGATTGCATGACGAAAAGCGCAAACTGGCTACTTCATCGAACAATCTTTGGCCCTGCTTTTTTTCCACAGTACAAAAGTCGCACAACGCATGGTTTTAAAAAAGAACATTTCAGGCGATTTGTCGTTCGCCACTTTTTGATAAATATTTACTAAATGACTGATTTTCAATTTCTTAAAATTTTATTTTATACTAAAAAATATATTATCGGTAAAATGATGTTGCGGTTATGGGAAGGATTGCGGAAGAAAAAATGCACAAAAACACAAGAGTCACACCGGAAACCGGAGTGACTCTTGAGATAGGACCATCAGCGGACTGTTAAATGCCGCTAATATTCGTCTTCGTTGAAAAAGAAGTCGTCGTGGCGCGGATAATCGGGCCAAATGTCTTCGATGCCTTCGTACAGCTCGCCGTCATCTTCCAACTCTTCCAGGTTGTCAATGACTTCACTTGGTGCGCCTGAACGGATGGCGTAGTCGATAAGTTCGTCTTTGGTAGCCGGCCAGGGGGCTTCTTCGAGGTAGGAGGCCAATTCGAGCGTCCAATACATGATTTATCTGATTTAACTTGTTTGTTGTTTGGGTTTGACGAGCGTGTTTTTCAGGTAAAACGTCAATACCGTTGAAATGGTGCGCGGATGGTGTTACAAAATAAGCATGGCGTCTCCGTAGCTGAAGAAGCGGTATTTTTCCTTAATGGCTTCGTTGTATGCTTCCATGATCAGGTCTATGCCGCCAAAAGCGCAAACCATGATGAGCAGACTTGATTTGGGTTGGTGGAAATTGGTAACCATGCAATTGGCGATGTTGAACTCGTAAGGTGGGTAGATGAACTTGTTTGTCCAGCCTTCCACAGGTTTCAGCAGTTGCTCGGCCGAAACGGCAGTTTCCATGGCACGCATGGCGGTGGTACCTACGGCGCAGATTTTTTTGCTGGCGTTGATTCCTTTGTTCACCACTTCAGTTGCCGGCAAATCGATGCGGAAGTACTCGGCTTCCATCTTGTGTTTGGAAAGATCTTCAACGTCGATGGTACGGAAGGTGCCCAAACCGATGTGCAGGGTGATTTCGGCGAAGTTGATGCCTTTCAGTTCAAGGCGTTTCATCAGTTCGCGGCTGTAATGCAAGCCACCTGTTGGTGCGGCAACTGCGCCTACTTCTTTGGCGACGATGGTTTGGTAACGTTCGCGGTCGAGCGGTTCGGGTTCCCGCTCAATGTATTTGGGAAGGGGGGTATTACCGAGGCGCAGCAGTTCGTTTTGGAAATCTTCTTCCGGGCCGTCGAACAGGAAACGGATGGTACGACCGCGGGAAGTGGTATTGTCCACCACTTCGGCGACAAGGGCGTCGTGTCCGTTTTCGTCTTCGAAATAAAGTTTGTTTCCTACGCGGATTTTGCGGGCTGGATCAACCAAAACATCCCACAAACGGGCGTCGTGGTTGAGTTCGCGGAGCAGGAAAACTTCAATTTTCGCACCGGTTTTTTCTTTCTGGCCATAAAGCCGGGCAGGAAACACCTTGGTATTGTTGAACACCATCACGTCCCCATCATCGAAAAAGTTGAGGATTTCTTTGAAAATGACGTGTTCAATTTTACCGGTTTTACGGTGAACCACCATGAGCCGGCTTTGATCCCGTTCGGCGGCAGGGTATTGGGCGACGAGTTCCTTGTGAAGGGTATAATTAAAACTCGAAAGTTTAGTCCGCATGTTTACGTTGGTGAATGAACGGGGTTAATGCCGGGGAAAATGGGTTTCGATCGTACTTAGACAGCCATTTTCAGGAAAAAGACACTTGTCTTTGCCCTGAAAATGGCTGCAAAAATAGAATTTCTGCTCAAACTTGGAACAAAGCAAACAGTTTTTTTAAAAACCTACGCTTTTTGTTCGCTTTTTGTTCGCTTTTTGCTGCTTTAAAGTGGGCTTAGGCCATGGCCATGCCTCTTTCAGCTTTCTTGCGATCGTGCTCGTTGAGGTAAATTTTGCGCAGACGAATGTTTTTGGGAGTAACCTCCACGTATTCGTCTTCCTGGATGTATTCGAGTGCTTCTTCGAGCGAGAAGCGGCGTGGCGGGGGCAACGACGTTTTGTCGTCCGATCCCGAAGCGCGCATGTTGGTAAGCTTCTTGGTTTTGGTCACGTTGATCACCAGGTCGGCCGGACGGTTGTTTTCGCCGATAACCTGTCCTTCATACACTTCATCGCCGGGTTCAACAAAGAATGTACCGCGGTCCTGAAGGTTGTCGAGTGAGTAGGCGATGGTTGTACCTGTTTCCATTACGATCAGCGAGCCGTTTTGACGGCCGTTGATGTCGCCTTTCCAGGGTTCGTAGCTGAGGAAGCGGTGGGTCATGATGGCTTCTCCCTGCGTTGCGGTAAGGATGTTGGAACGCAAACCGATGATGCCGCGCGATGGAATTTCGAAGCGCAGGATAAAGCGGTCATTTTTGGGTTCCATACTTTTCATAACACCTTTGCGGCGCGTTACCAGTTCGATGCATTTGCCGCTCGATACTTCGGGCACGTCGATGGTCAGTTCTTCGATTGGCTCACATTTGGCGCCATCGATTTCTTTAACGATAACCTGTGGCTGACCGATTTGGAGCTCGTAACCTTCACGGCGCATGGTTTCGATCAGTACACTAAGGTGCAGTACACCACGACCGAACACCATAAAGGAGTCGGCGGAATTGGTTTCAACCATTCGCATGGCCAGGTTTTTTTCAAGTTCTTTTTCCAGACGTTCGCGAATGTGGCGGCTGGTAACGAATTTACCTTCCTGACCGAAGAACGGTGAATCGTTGATGGTGAACAACATGCTCATTGTGGGCTCATCAACGTCGATGGTCGCGAGGGCTTCGGGATTTTCGTAGTCGGCAATGGTATCGCCGATTTCAAAACCTTCCACACCAACGACGGCGCAGATATCGCCAGCTTCAACGAATTGGGCTTCTTTTTTGCCCAGTCCTTCAAAAACCAGCAATTGTTTGATGCGGTGTTTGAAAATGGTACCGTCTCTTTTCACCAGCGACACCATTTGTCCGTTGGTGAGTTTACCGCGGGTGAGGCGGCCGATTGCGATACGTCCGATAAAGTTCGAGTAGTCGAGGGAGGTCACCAGCATTTGTGGCGTACCTTCAAATATCTCTGGTTCGGGGATGTGTTTTACGATATCATCGAGCAAAACCGTAATGTCTTCGGTAGGGTTTTTCCAGTCGTGGCCCATCCAGCCTTGTTTGGCCGAACCGTACACTACCGGGAAGTC
>JBBSDH010000068.1:0-17760 GCA_038249605.1 Chitinophagales bacterium
CCCCCCCCAACGCGCGTGTGCCCCCGTGCCCGCCCGGGGGGGGGGGGTGCCCCGCTGGGGCGGGGGGGTTGGTTTTTTTGTCCCTCGCTGGGGGCCGTGGGCCCGCGCGGGCCCCGCCACGCCGGGGGGGGCCCCCCCCCCCCCCCCCCCCCCCCCCCACCAACCCCCCAAACCGGTTTAATTTTGGGCTACGCTAAACAACCCCATCCATTCAACGGCAACAATAGGAAAAAAGCGCGAACCACCCTCACCCCTTCCACCGACCGGTCCTGTCATATCGAAAAGCTCTTCGGCCCATTTTAAATCGATAAATGAACCCAGTTCTCTCGCGGTTCTTTAGAAGCGACAATGAGACAACCGAATAAACCTTTTCTTAAAGCGCCCTATCATGCTGGCCGGAGGTACACCAAACGACCAAACGACCAACCGACCAGAAACTAACCTACCCTCGTCGTGGCGAGCAGTTTTTTGATGCTGTAACGCCCGCTGCCTTTGCCGGCGAGCATGAGCAGACCGCCGGTGATGGCGATGTTTTTCATAAAGAGGATACTTTGCAGGCGCATTTGATCTTTGGGCAGCGTCCAGAAGTCGTGAACGATAAACGTTACGGGCACCCAATAGAGCAGGAGGAGTGTAACGCCAAGGGAGGTGCGGTAACCTGTGAGCACCATAAGTCCTCCCATAACCAATAAAAATACGGCGCTGTAGAGCATCAGGTCCTGGTTCCATGTGAGTCCGTAGGAGTCCATGGTTGTTCGTGTTTTGTCAAAATAAAGGATGGTATCGACGGCTTCGAACAGGAAGATGGCGGACAGGAAAATGCGGCCGCACAGGTCAATGATATCTCGCATTTCGGTGGTGGTCTTGTAAAGCGGCGAAGGTACAAAAAAAAAGCCCCCCTCCATCATTTGGAGAGAGGCCATCCCAAAAACCGATTTTAAAGTATGATTTAAAATCGGTATTTAGCGATACGGCAGGCTCGTTGCCGCTTTGTGCTTTATGACTTTTCATTGGAAGTCATCCGCAACGATGGGCGGTGTATGAGCGCCACACACAAGGTGTGGCGCTCATCCGCCATTCGTGGGATTACCTCGCTTGAATCATCTTCTTGGTAGCGCTGTCGTTGGCTGTTTCCAGCTTGTAGTACAGAACACCAGTGGTGTTGATTTGAGCGCGGTCGAGGCTAACGGCGTTGTTGCCTTTAGCGAAGTCGCCTTTCATCGTGTAGATCATGCGGCCGGCTTCGTCGAAAATCGTCAGCGTAGCCTTAGCTGCCTCAGGCAGGTGGAAGCCGATAACGGTTTTGCTTACGAATGGGTTAGGCATGTTCTGGTACAGTTCGAAACCTACACCAGCGATGGTGGCACCGTTCGTTCCGTTGAAGCGGAAAGCTACATCCAGACGGTTGCCGCCTTTGCTGTATGCTTCTGCTTTCGTTACGCGGCTCGATACGCCAAGCATGTTGCTCAGGTTACCAGCTTGTGTAGCGCGGAATTTCACAGTGAATTCACCTGTTACATCAGCGTCGAAGGACGTGGTGATGGCGTCAGCGAATATACCGAAGTTGGCAAGGGTCATGTCAGCACCAGGTACTACATCTACTACTTCCATTCCAGCGAAGTTCATCGTGAACTGGTAGCCGTTTACTTTCTCAGAAGCTTTGAAGTTTACTACAACTTCTTCGCCGGCTTTAACCTGGCGATCTTCAACGTCGAACAACAGGGTGCCTGCTGTGCGGTCGTCGGTGCTCATGAACGAGTTGGCGATGGCCGAACCGTTAACGTCACCAACTTTCATCGAAACGAAGTTGTCATCCAATTGGCTGGCTTGTACGTCAGCTACCGACTTGCTTTCTGGGAACGCAGGAGTGAATGGGTTCTGCGTGTTCGGGAAGTTGTAAGCAGCGTCTACAAAGCGCCACGAAGTGTTGTTCGGGAGCTCAGTGTAGATACCAAGGATCAGTTTGCGCAGCTCGGCGATGTCGAACGTGGTGATCGATTTGCTGTTGTTAGCATCAGCAGCGATCATTTTGTACGGCGAATCGAGGGTTTCGATTCCGAGGATGTGTTTGTTGATCAGTACAAGGTCAAACGTCGATACGCCATTGAGGTGATCGTCGTCTTTCATTGGAGTAACCGTGTAAGTTCCAGCAACTGGTATTGCACCACCGAAGAGGTAAGTACCGTCGTTGTTCGACATGTCAAACATGTTGATCGTAGGCAGAGCTGGGTGCGAACCATTCAGTTCTACTTCAGCTTCTTCCAGACCCTGCTGCGTAGCAGTTTGCAGTGCACCAGCAACCGTTACAGCACTGTTGCTGCAGAAGCCACCGTTGTCCTGTACAATTACATACGTTTCGCAGTAGTCAGCATTGCCTGCTACGTCTTCGCCCCACAGTTCAACGAACTGCGTGCCGAGGTCGGCGCAAGTAAAGTTAACAAATGTCTGTGGCGAGCCGTCGGGGTTCGTTGGGAAGCCCGTGCCGGCGCCTTTGCGACGGATACCGATTTTGATCTGGTCGGTCGGTGTGCAGTTGTCTTCCGTGTACTGGAGGAAGTCAGAAGCCCACAGGGAGATCATTTGCGTAGGCATGATGTTTACGCTCAGGCCGTTGATGCATACAACCGTTGGGGCTTTGCAGTCCTTCACGATGAATACATATTCGCAGATCGTTTCGTTGCCGCAACCGTCTTCAATAAACCACTTGATTTTGTGGGTACCGTAAGGAAGTTGTGGTACAACAAAGTTGTTTGGCGACTGGGAGGTGTTCCAGCGTACAGCAGCTGTTTTCGTTCCGGCAGCGGCGTTGGCCGTCTGCTGAAGAGCAAATCCAAACTTCTGGTTGCCACCAACTGGACGCTGGTCGAATGGACGTGCAACGCCACCTGTGTAGTTCGGTGTGTTGGCGTTGTTGAAACGAACAGTGTTGAAACCGGGCAGGTTGGTGCTCGAGATCACCGTCTCCATGTCGCCGCTCTGATCCAAGTCGAGGAACAAGAGGTAGCGGAAGCTGATGTTTTCTTTTGCACAAGCGTCGGTAGCCGTGATGGTCAGGTCCGTCGGAGCTTCGCAAAGGTCATGCGAGCCGATCGTGTTATCCCACCATGCCATATCATTCCAGAACAACGGATCGTTCGGGGTAAGGTCGCAGATTTCAACCGGCGAAGCTGGGCAGTTCGTAACAATCGGATCTTCGTTGTCGATGACTTTGATGATCTGTTTGTACTGGTAGCAGTTTGCATTGGCATCCCAGAACGTGCAGTAGTTCGTCGTCGTTGGGTCGGTTGGGTTGATGCGTACAACCGTTGGCGCCCATGCACCCGTCGTGCCGCAAGCCGATACTACAGGACCAGGAAGGTTCTGTGGCGAGTTTACGTTTACGTTCGGGTTCGGGTTCGGTACGAAGATGCAGTCAAGGTTCGGGTTGTACGTGCACCAGTTGATGATCGTCCAGGTACGCTCGATTTTGTAGCAAGCATCGGGTACTACCGTGAACAGATTGTCGCTGTAGGATACAGCCAACAGTTCGCAGTCTTCACCGAAGAACGTGGGTTGATCGAAGAACGAGCTGTCGCAAGCAAACAGGATTTTGTCGTTCGGGAAACGAACGAAGTAGTCCTGCTCGTACTGTACAACTACACGCTGTGTGCAAGTGCTGGTCAGACCGTAGCAGTCGCGGGCAGTCCAGCGGCGTGTGATCGTTCCTTTGTTGCAAGTGGTGTCGAAGTTCGTGAGAACCGTGGTGTGCGACAAACCTTTCTGACCCAGGTACGAAACCGTGGAATCAAGGCAGCAGTTGTCGAATACCGTAGCGTTGCCGTAAGCCCAGAGGCTTGGATCGAAGTTTTCGCAAGATACCGTTACGTTGGCAGGAGCCTGACATACTGGTTTGATCTTGTCTTGTACAGATACTTCAACCATGCATTCGTTGAAGATTGGCGTTCCGTCTTGACCGATGGCGAAGTTGCCATTTACGTCGAGTTGGTATACACGCAGAATAACCATCTGGGTGGTGCCTACTTCGCAGCAGTAGAACTTGATCGAATCACCTTCGCTGATGGCGCGCTCAAATTCGCTCGGGAAGTCCGGGAAAATGTCGTCGCAAGCGGGTTGGCCATTGATCTGGTTCAGGCCCAGGATGCACGAGCTGAATGGCTGCATGCGCTGAACTTTGAAGTCGATGTTTCCGCAGTTGTCGTACGAACCGTCGTCAAAAGTGGTAGCCTTAACCCAGGTTACACCAGCGAACTGGCAGCCGTCGGCGCTTGGCTCGTAGCAGTCAGCAGGATCGTCGATACCGATCGATACTACCGTGAATTCGTCGCAAACAACATTCGGCGGCGTGAAGTCGCGAATGGTGAGGCGGAACGAGCAAGTCGAGGAGTTTCCACAATCGTCTTCTGCAACATAAATAACCGTGTGCGTGCCGATGGGCAGACAAGGCGTGTTGCCGAAGTTGGCAAGTGTGTCAAGATCCCAGAAGTTGTTGCCGGGGAAGCTGGTCAGCGTGCCACCAATTGGGAACATGCCGATGGTGTCGCCTGTGAATGGATCGATGCCGATGATCATGCCGCTCAGGTTGTTGATGCGCGAGCAAGCGTCTTCAACAATAACGTCGGGCAGGTTCGTCGTAGCGCAGCACTGGAAAGGATCCGTGCTTACCGTGATGTTGGCTGGGCACTGGAATACAGGGCCTTCGTTGTCAAGTACTTTGATGATCTGTGTGTGTTCAGCGATCTGGCTTGTGCACCAGTCGATGCATTCCCAGTGACGTGCGATTTTGTACGTACCGTCGCAGATGTCGAGTACATTGTCGTCGTAGGTGCAGCCGATCGAGCAGCCATCAGGGCTTCCGAAGAAGTACGGGTAGCCCTGGAGGCCCAGGCTTTCGAGGAAAGCAGGTGTTGGGTAGGCGCTGTTGCACACAAGAAAAGGAGCGTCGATGCCGTCGTAGTTTGGAGGAAGTTCAATGTCATCCAAAGTAGGACGAAGAACTGAAATCACCTGAATACAGGTTGTTGAGTTACCGCTGGCGTCAACTGCAGTCCATTTGCGGTTAACGATCTGGGTCAGACCGGTAGCGCAAGCTTGGTTGTTGATAACGTCGAGGAAGCAAAGGTTGGTAGTGGAGCAGAACTCCATAACTGGATCACCTGCACCGGCAGTAACTGTATAGCAACCGGCAGTGCTGGTTGGGAATACGTTTACACCTTGTACAAGGCCGTTGGGGAAGGCCGGACCGGGAACAGTGGCCTGGTAGATTACTGAGCCAATGAAAACACGTGGTGCATTGGCGTTGATAAACGGATATGCTCCACCGTTGTGGTTGTTGCTGATGATGGTCAGGTTACCGTCGGTGGTGGTCAAGTTGCCATTGGCGTAGCCAAAGTTACCGTTACCGGAGGTAATTGCAATGTAAATACCCTTGGTCTGGCCAGGCTGCAGCACCAAGCCGCCCACCGGAACGGTGGTAAAGGTCGGCCAGTTCGGGAAGGTACCGTTTCCGGTCACAACTGCGGAACCCAACAGGGTCCATGCAGCAGCATTGTTGTGGCTACCAATAGCAGTATTTGCCGTCGTGGTATAGTATATTACACAAGTATGTGTGCCGTTCGGGATCGGGGCGATAAAGCCTTCGATCGTGGTCGGACCGCTGGCATCGTTACGCAGATCGAAGGTCACGCCATTGAAGGCGTTATTTGGCGTTTGCGAAGAAGTCGGCAGCGTGGCGTTCACGAAGATATCCGGACTACCAGGGGACAGATCAGCGTTGCAATAAGACTGTGCCGGCGGGCAAACCAGTACCGGCTTGATTTTGTCTTCGATTTTTACATTACCCCAGCAGCTGTTGCCGGTTACAGGATCAATTACACGTACTGCATAGGTTTTGCCAATATCGGAAGGACCTACAATTGCAGGTACCCACGGACCGTTGCCAAAAGGAGCAATTTTGTCGAGTTGTACAATGTAGTCGTCGTAGCAGCCGTAAGGACCGCCTTCAAGAATCTGGTCGGCGCCAATGATTGCAGTACAGTTTTCATCAACAGATATCTGGATGAAGTCGTTGCAGGCAAGCGAGCTGATTGGGTTGGGAAATTCCAAAACTGTAACCGAGAACGAACAGGTGGCCATATTACCAGCTGCATCGGTCACTTTCCAGGTATTTACCGTAGTTCCACGTGGGAAAGTGCCACCCGAAGGAGTGCCGGAAACCAGCATGGCTGTAAGATCACCAACCACACCGTACTGGATTTCTACGTTGGGCGTACGGGGAGATGTTTGAGCTATGAACGGACCACTTGAAGCCTGACCGGGGGTCAGACGCAGAACACCGATGTTGATGGGGTTGAAGTTCGAGGAACCGCCGCCGTTGTATACCAACGAGCTTTGGGTTCCGAGCATGTAAATACCCCGCGTTTGGCCTGGAGCCAGTATAATGGGCGAAGCGATGTTTACCTGTGAAAATTCCGAGTTCGGACCAGCTACGACAACGTCGGCAACGCCGGTCGAAACGTTGGTCCATGCAGCCGGGTTGGTCTGGTTGCCAATGTAAGTGGCAGCCGCAGAGGTGTACCATACATCAACGCGACGTGGCGAGGGTACAACACCAAAGGTGGAAGTACCGAAACGAACCTTAAATCCCGTTACTGAAATGGGATCCGTTCCAGTATTGGCCAGGTTGTAATAAAAACCACCGGGTAAGTTGTTGCCTGCCCAGGTAATTGCCCCGCCACCGTGTGGCAGGATGGTTGTTGGAAATATTGTTGCAGGACCGGGAATAAAGAACGGACAGTTGTCAGTTGCCGTTACATTGTAAGAATAATTCGCTTCACATGCACCCGGAGCCAGGTTGATGGTGACGTTTGACGGACAAGTAATCGTCGGAGGCGTACCGTCGGTGATGGTCACCAATTGGGTGCGTGTACGGCCGTTTTGAAGGCGGTAGGTGATGACGTGGTTTCCTACAGGGCCGGAAAACGTAAACGTACCGCCCGAGGTGGTCGTTCCGATCAACGTTCCGTTAAGGAGAATGTCGATGAGTTCACCGGCTGGGCAGTTTGTTGTGGGCGCCGTAACGCTTTGGTTCGTTACACCGCAGAAAGCGGGATCGTTGCTCAGGAAGCTGAGGTTTGGCAAGGAAGCAGCCGTGAAGTCGCAAACTGTGCCTAAACTGATCGACCAGTTGAGCATGGTACCGATGTCGCCACCAAGATCGTCCATGATCACCAGTTGCCAGATGCCGTTATGGCCAGTCGTGCCAAAGCCAAGAAGATTTGTTATGTTACCATTCAGTGCAGGCGTACCGCAGCTGTTCATTGCTGTACCTTCTGGACGGAAAGTGCCGGTAAACGGAGCTGTGCCGGTAGTGATGAGTGCCGCAGCGAAGTCGGAAAAAATGGTGTTGTTGTAGTTGTCGCCAGCGCCACCATTGTCCGACGTTAGTTCGATGACGTTGCCGTTCGGCGCGCGCAGGAAAATGTCGAGATCGGCAGTAAACGTGTGGTTCAGGTTGATTTGAACTTGGGTGATGGACAATCCGATGGTAGGACCCGTTACCGAATTTTCAAAAACCGTGCCACCATTGGCAAGCGATTGGGGGAGAACCGTACAGCCGCCCGTTCCCACAGAGGGAATCGTGCTGTTGCCAGCCGTATTGACTGTGTTGCCCGGAAAAGTTTGAGCATTGGCTACCGAAAAGGAAAGTACCATACAAAGTACTGACCACGCGGAGGCTTTGAGTATCTTACTAATCATGAGATTAAGTTTGGTGTTGAAAAACTTGGATGGTTTCAAATAGGTTTGGTCAAATCGTTAACAATGCGATCATATCATTTAAGATGACCTGCCAGTTGGCGTTGTTCATGTCGGGTGTGGGCGCAACATCTGTGTGGCTGCTGGGCGCCAACTTGTAAAAATGCATTTGAGCCGCCTCAGAAACAGACATGCCGTCCTGGATGGAAACCAGGATTCCGGAATACAGCTCATGCTTCATTTTGAATGGGACTGCATTGGGTAGGGATGTCTGGAGAAATTGATCAATGCCATCAATCTCATAGGAAAGTGCTGAAATTGCATCGGGAGTGCTAAGCCAGTTACCGCTTACGAATGGTGAAAGATCGGGACTCGTCTGAGCCTGTACCGAAGCAGCACCAAACAGCATTCCACAACACAGGATCACCAGCCGTATTGAGTGCGGTAATCCGAAATTTGTGAAAACATTCATGTTGTACAGTTTTAATGAAATGAAGTATGTTAAAAAAAATGCATGAAAACCCAAGCATACGCAAGGTGTTCATGCATTTTCAGAATGTTCCTGACCAACCATGGCCGAACATTACTATGTTTGTACGCCGAAGGAGTATGTCCATTGTTTGAACTGTTGAAGGTTACAATTCTTACCTTACAGACCAACATTTAAACTTCAATACTGCACAACGCAGCACAAAGGCTCATGAAGAATCAACA
The DNA here is from genome assembly GCA_038249605.1 of Chitinophagales bacterium. Lineage (GTDB taxonomy): Bacteria > Bacteroidota > Bacteroidia > Chitinophagales > Saprospiraceae > M3007. The sequence goes on from JBBSDH010000068.1 coordinate 8,467, forward strand.
AGTTATCCGTTTTTGGAATGGATGCCGGGCGAGCATGGAAGGAGAGATAAATCCGAAAAAACAATCGGAAAAACAGCCCAACTTTTGCTCATGAGATTTCAGAAAAAGGATTAAAATGTAAAATGTCGACACGAAGATAATTTTTAAAAAACTTTTTAACAAATTTTTTTCAAAAAATAATTTTTATTTTACATTAACAATCTATGTATATATATTATTTTATTATAATTTTCATAGTAAAATTAAATTATACCGATATATGATGTCGCAATCAAACACTTTACATCGTATCAACATAAAGAAATGCATAAAACAAAGCCAGATTCAACCCATACCCAACTACCTTTGTACATAAAAAATCACCTAATACATCATTTTATGCTGAAAAACACGCTTTTCGTCCTCGCCGCTGCATCCCTTTGCCTTACGGCTTGTAAAAACGATTCCAAGACATCTGCTGAAAATGTTACCACTGCAGAGACACCCAAACTTGACCAAAATGACCTTAAAAAAACAGTTGAAGAAGCTGGCGCAAACCTGGCCCAAATGGAACAACTCATCCAGGAACTGAACAACCTGCCCGCCAACGTGCAAACCAAGCAAGCCGCCGCCATAGGTAACCTGCTTGAAGAACTTAACGGTATGCGGGAAAAAGAGGCAGGCATGGTAGGCGAACTGAAGGCCATGCTCCCTCCGTCGGCGGAAAACACAAACATTTCCGATGGAGGATCAACCGATGCAGGTACAGATTCCGAATTCCAGCTCAAAACCTACAACGAATACACGGCCGATATGAATCGTTACCACGAACGCCTTGGAAAAATCAAAGCGGAAATCAAAGAGTTTAAATAGAAGTTCAAAGTTTAAAGTTTAAAGTTTAAAGTTCAAAGTTCAAAGTTCAAAGTTCAAAGTTCAAAGTTCAAAAAAAATGCCCCATCACTTGTAAACCAAGCGATAGGGCATTTTTTTATTACTTAAAGTTCCAAAATCCTACTTTGAACTTTGAACTTTGAACTTTAAACTTTAAACTTCAAACTTTAAACTTTTTTTACATCATATCCATGCCGCCCATGCCGCCGTGGTGTCCGCCGCCGCCTTGGGATTTTTTCTCAGGTTTATCGCTGATCACACATTCGGTGGTCAGTAAGAGTCCTGCTATGGAAGCTGCATTTTCGAGCGCTACGCGGGCAACCTTGGTTGGGTCGATGATGCCGGCCTTTTTCAGGTCTTCGTAACGGTCGTGGCGGGCATTGTAGCCGTAATCGCCTTTGCCCTTTGCGACTTCCTGGAACACTACGGAACCATCAACGCCTGCATTTTCGGCAATGATGCGAATAGGAGCTTCGAGCGATTTGCGAACGATTTGCATGCCGATCGATTCGTCTTCGTTCAAACCTTTGGCATCCTTCAGGACACTCATGGCACGCACCAGAGCAACACCGCCGCCTGGAACGATGCCTTCTTCGATGGCAGCGCGCGTAGCGTGGAGTGCATCGTCGACGCGGTCTTTTTTCTCCTTCATTTCCACCTCGGTAGCGGCGCCTACGTAAAGGACAGCCACACCACCTGCCAGTTTGGCGAGGCGTTCCTGAAGTTTTTCGCGATCGTAATCGCTGGTTGTGCTTTCGATCTGTTGTTTGATCTGGTTGATGCGCGATTTGATGTCGGCATCATTGCCTTTACCGCCTACAATGGTGGTATTGTCTTTGTCCACACTTACGCGTTCGCAGCTACCCAAGTGGGTCAGATCAGCGTTTTCAAGTTTGTAACCCTGGTCTTCGCTGATGACGGTGCCTCCGGTAAGGATGGCGATGTCTTCGAGCATGGCTTTGCGGCGGTCGCCGAAACCAGGAGCCTTAACGGCCACTACTTTCAGACCTGCGCGCAGGCGGTTTACCACCAAAACACCGAGGGCTTGGCTTTCCACATCTTCGGCAAGGATGAGGAGCGGGCGGCTCGTTTGCAGGGTTTTTTCCAATACAGGAATAAGATCCTGCATGTTGTTGATTTTTTTATCGGTGATCAGGAGGTACGGATTTTCGTACTCGGCGATCATTTTTTCTGCGTCGGTGATGAAGTAGGGGCTGAGGTAGCCGCGATCGAACTGCATGCCGATTACTTCATCCATATAGGTGTCGGTGCCTTTGGCTTCTTCCACGGTGATAACGCCGTCTTTCGAAACACGTTTCATGGCATCGGCGATTAGTTTACCGATCGCTTCGTCATTGTTGGCCGAGATGGCAGCCACCTGCTCGATTTTGTCAAAGTCTTCACCGATGTTTTCGGTTTGTTCTTTCAGATTGGCAACTACGAGTTTAACGGCCTTTTCGATGCCGCGCTTGAGGTCCATTGGATTGGAACCTGCAGCTACGTTTTTCAGGCCGGCGGTAACCATTGCTTGTGCAAGCACGGTGGCGGTGGTGGTACCATCGCCGGCAGCATCGGCAGTTTTGCTGGCTACTTCTTTCACCATTTGGGCGCCCATGTTGGCGACCGGATCTTCGAGTTCAATTTCTTTGGCTACCGAAACACCGTCTTTGGTGATGGAAGGTGCGCCAAAAGATTTTTGAACTACAACATTGCGGCCTTTGGGACCGAGGGTTACTTTAACGGCATTGGCCAAAGCATCGACGCCTTCTTTGAGCTTCTCACGGGCGTCTCTGTCAAAATGGATTTGCTTTACCGACATATTGTTTGTTGGTTGTGTTTGGTAATAAAGAATGGAATGGAAACGGTGACCTTGAAAAAGGTCTTAAACAATGCACAGGATGTCTTCCTCACGCATGATCAGGTAGTCATGACCTTCGTAGCTGATTTCCTGGCCGGAATATTTGCCGTACAATACAAGGTCTCCAACCTGTACCGTCATCAAATTACCGTCTTTGCCGGGTCCAACGGCAATAACTTCGCCGCGCTGCGGCTTTTCTTTGGCAGTATCGGGAATGATAAGACCACCTTTCGTTTTTTCATCAGCCGGAGCTGGCTTGATGATGACACGGTCTGCAATTGGCTTCATGCGTGTACTGTATTTTTTTGTTTTGGTTAACCGATAAAAAAAACGTGATTTCAGAATTATATTCTGACTCTATAACCTTAGCAGACTTCGTGCCAAGCCGTTTTTTCTGCCATTTTTTCAGTGAAAGCGGCAGGCTCAACGCCAGCCTGTCAGGACTTGTCAGTTGCTATCAGCAGTCGATGACAAAAACATACGGAAGGCAAAGAATTTGTCTTATCATTGCGGCCGTTTTCGGGGTCTCTCCCCGGGAAAACATAATGTTACGTGTGCTATGCGTCGAAATACAGACATTCTTTGTGCCGGTGAACTGCTGGTGGATTTTATTACGGCCGAGTTTGTACAAACACTGGACGAAGCCTCCCTATTCAAACGTATTCCGGGTGGCAGCCCTGCCAACCTGTGTATGAATATGGCCAGGCTTGGCAACACAACCCTGCTTGCCGCCAGCGTCGGCAACGATGACATGGGTACGGTGCTGAAAAATTATGTCGGTCGACTGGGAGTGGACACAACGTATGTTTTACAGGTAGATGAGCCTACAACGCTCATTCTTGTTACGCGCTCTGCTACCGTTTCCAACTTCCAGCCATACCGTGGCGCAGATGCCATTTTGTCAATCCGTCAGTTTCCTTACCAGAAGTTTGAAGACATCGCTGTTTTCCACACAAGCTGTTTCGGTCTGAGTAAAAACCCTGCGCAACACGTCATTATGGAAGCTGCTGAAAAAGCACGCCGCGCAGGTTGTCAGATCAGTATTGATGCCAACTATTCAGAAAAAATATGGCCAGATCGCCGAGAAGCTCAACGGCTTTTGGCGGAGTTGTGCCGCCTGGGAGCCTTGGTAAAAATCAGCGATCTGGATTGGCTGCGTTTATACGAAGAGGAGAAATCTTCTCCCGACAATGTCATCGATCACTTTTTGAAAATGGGTGCCAGCGAAATTTGTTTCACTTTGGGCGACAAAGGATGCTGGGTTGGCAACCTTAAGGAAAGGCATTATTTGCCGGCACGCGAAGTGGAGGTAAAAGATACCACAGGTGCAGGCGATGCCTTTTGGTCGGGGTACCTTACCGCACGCAACGACGGCAAAACCTTGCTCGAACGCGCCACAGCAGGCCGCAAAATGGCTGAACTTAAGCTGGCACATTTCGGAGCATTGCCCGACAAAGTGGACCGTGCCGCCATTTACGTGGATCTGGAGACTTAGAGAGCTTGTTCAGGCTTTTACTTTTTTGTTACAGCGACGTGCGCCTGCAACTCAGGAAAAAAAGCATTAAAATCGGCTTCAAAAAAATGTATCTGGCTGAAAAACACGTCACAAACACCTTTTGCATCTACCGGCAACGGCAACCTGTCCACAAAGCGCTCCATTACCAAACGCATGTTGGCCTCCGTGGTGTAACTGCGTAAAAAACGCCCCCCGTACATGCGGGGCCAACGTTCGCGCAGTACCACAGGCATCAGATCCCTGCGCCGCTCCAACTCACCGTACACCCACGATTCAAAGGCGCCAAACGGCACCTCGGTGTGCTCTTCCCATTGCAGGTACAACAAGTGATCGTATAAGATGTCGACCACAGGAGCAGCATACTTGCCGGCAAACGGCCTGACACGATCCACACTCAATCGCACCATGGGGTGAGAATCGGTGAAGGCATCGATGTTGCGGTGGCGCAAAATCCCCGACTGAATACTTTCGCGGTATTGCTGCCAGGATTTGCCTTTGACATAATCACCTATAAAATTTCCGAGAAGATCATCGCCGTCGGGATACGATAGCAAACAGTGGGCTACATGGTTCATGTGTCACAAAGGAACGTATTCCTTCCTGATTTGTTCCGATGCTTGCGTGAACTTATTGTCGCAACATTTTATCCTCCACATTTTTAACTACCTTTGCGCCCTTCAAAACAACATCTTTTCAGAACATGGCACTTCAATGCGGCATCGTTGGTCTTCCCAACGTCGGAAAATCAACCACTTTCAATGCGCTTACCCGGGGCAAAGCCCTGGCGGCCAACTATCCCTTCGCCACCAAGGATCCAAACGTAGGGGTGATTACCGTTCCGGATACGCGCCTCGACAAACTTACCGAACTGGTTGATCCCCAACGCACCGTGCCTACTACGGTTGAAATTGTCGACATCGCAGGATTGATCAAGGGCGCCAGTCAGGGCGAAGGCCTTGGCAACCAATTTCTTGCCAACATCCGAGAAGTGGATGCCATCGTACATGTGGTACGCTGTTTTGAGGACGACAATGTGGTGCACGTAGATGGTTCGGTGAATCCGGTGCGCGACAAGGAAATCATTGACATCGAACTGGGTCTTAAAGACCTTGAAACGGTGGAAAAACGCATGGACAAAACGGCACGAGCAGCCAAAGTTGGCAGCAAAGACGACGTGCGCGATCTGGAGATCCTTAAAAACATCAAAGCACACCTCGAAACCGGGCGCCCGGTGCGAGATATGATGGCCGATATGGATGAAGAAAGCAAACGCCTCATGAAAGAGCTTTCGCTGCTTACGGGCAAACCCGTTTTGTACGTTTGCAATGTTGACGAAGCATCGCTTAAAACAGGCAACGAACATACCCGCACGTTTGAAAAAGCAGTGGCCGGTGAAAATGCGGAAATTGTGCTGTTGAGTGCCGATATTGAAGCCCAGATAGCCGACATGGAAAGCGCCGAGGAAAGGATCGAATTTTTGGAAATGATGGGACTCGATGAACCCGGCGCCAACAAACTGATCCGAACCTGTTACAAATTACTGGATCTTATTACCTATTTTACTGCCGGAGTGAAAGAAGTACGCGCCTGGACGGTGCGCAACGGCGCCAAAGCACCAGAAGCAGCGGGCGTGATCCACTCCGATTTTGAAAAAGGTTTCATCCGCGCCGAAGTGATCAAATACAACGATTTTGTCACCTTAGGTTCGGAAGCCAAAGTTAAGGAAGCCGGCAAAATGAGTGTGGAAGGCAAGGAGTATGTGGTCGGCGACGGTGACGTCATGCACTTCCGCTTCAACGTTTAGAGCAATACTTCATGAAACGCACAGCACTACTCATCCTTTCAACCATATGCTGGGTAGTTGCCATACCATCTGTCTCGTTGGCCCAACAGGCAGATTCGGTCGTGCTGTTGAAAGAATTAATGCCTGATTCGACCGGTAATGTTTCGGAATACATCAACGATATCCGCAGGCAACTTGCAGATACTGCCTTTTCAGAAAACCTGTTTAAGGTTGAACAGATAGGCCTGCGGCTTACCGAACTCAATCAAATTTTTGCGTCTTCCTACGATACCCTTGAGCTTAGCCGTGAATTGCCCGGTATGGAGCAGCTCATGGAGTTGATGCGCACCAACGTTCTTGAAAAAGACTACAATTACAACCTGCGCTCCCTGTACATGAGTCAGGTTGCAATCAACCAGTTTGCCAAAAAACTTGAGCTCTGGCAAAAAGGTTTGCTGCAGAACAACTTGAATTTGAGGTCCTCAAATCAGGAATTGATCCAATTTCTGGCTGATTCTTCTTTTAGCAATACACCTTCAGACAGTACGCTTAGAAATTTGTACGTCGCTCAACTTACCGAACTGGCCAAACAGGTCATTACGGCCAGGTTGCAAAACCAGAAAAAACTGGTTGCCCTGAGCCTTTGGCAAGGTCGCGTCGCAGACGATTACCTGGAGGCTTTAAGACTCAAAGACGCCATAAGTGTAGAAATTCGGCAACGAAACCACAATTTGTGGCGCGACGAAATGGGATTTCTTTGGGCTTCTGACACCATTTCGGCTTACAACAAGCCATACACAGAAGTAATCTCAAAGTCTTTAAAACGCAACCGCGGGTTGGTGGAATACTATGTTAAGCAACATTACGGACAACTTCTCCTTATGTTTCTGATTTGGGCAGGTCTGGTTGCCTGGCTTTTGCTTCAACTGAACCGAATACGAAAAAAACATACCGAGACAGCTAAAGTCATCGAAAATGCCGGATTTACCGCCAAGTTTCCATTTGCAGCACCACTTGTGGCTGTTTTGGCTGTTACGCCCTTACTGTTTGTTAATCCGCCCATAGGATTTTTGCAGGTTGTTTGGACTTTACAATTTTCATTACTGACCATGCTCGTGGTAATGCGCGTTAATTGGGTAGCCAAAGGTTTCTGGGTAGTTTTGCTCCTGGCGTTCGCTGGATATTCCGTTGTCAACCTAACGGTGCAAAACAACTACACTGAAAGGAACATTCTTTTGTATTTTAATGCCTTGTGTATGGTAATGGGTTGGCTTTTTTTGAAAAGGCCCGAAATCCTTCCAAAGGAGTACAGTCGTTTTTTGGTACCACTTACCTGGATCATGATCTTGTTGCAAGGAGCTGCCTTGCTACTTTTAGTATGGGGACGGTTTACCCTCGCGAAAATAATCAGCGTAGGAGCTCTGTTCAACATCGTCCTGGCCATCGAACTTTACATCGCTGTTGAGTTCGTCAAGTCCGCCATTTACATACAAATGGAATCCTTGCAAACCCGGCAGGAAGACATTCGACACGCAGCTGAGATCGACTGGGAGCGCATTCAAAAGCAATTCAACAACATTCTTAACTGGATTGCCATAACGCTCTGGGCGGTTGCTCTTGCTCAAAACTTCAATGTTTTCGAATACCTGGATGAAACAGCCCGCAACTTTTTAAATGCGGAAAGATCCCTTGGTAGTATAACCTTCTCCTTCGGCAGCATCGGTATTTTCATCCTCATCATTTGGTTATCGAGCCTTATTTCAGCATTGATAACCCAACTTTTTGGTGGTTTCAACCAACAATTTGTGGGTGTCCGCAAAAACCGCCTCGGTTCGGCCATGCTGCTGGTACGCCTGGGCGTACTGAGTGGAGGTTTTTTACTCGCCATTTCCGCTTCAGGCATTCCACTCGACAAACTTACCATTGTGTTCGGAGCTTTGGGCGTGGGTATTGGTTTCGGTCTCCAAACCATCGTAAACAACCTGGTTTCAGGCATCATTTTGGCCTTTGAAAAACCCATACAAGTCGGCGATCTTATTGAAGTCGGCGAACGCAAAGGCATAGTCAGGGAAATAGGATTCCGCTCCAGCAAAATCAGCACCTTCGACGGTGCCAACGTTATTGTTCCCAACGGCGATCTGTTGTCGCAACACCTGATCAACTGGACGATGAACGGAAGGCAACAACGTACAGAGATAATTATAGGCGTTGCTTACGGAACTAAGCTGGAGCGCGCACAAGCAATCATGCTCGAATGCTGTGCATTGGATGAACATATCCTTGCTTTCCCACCCGCAATGGCACTTGTTCATGAGTTTGGTGATAATGCCGTGAACATTCGCCTGCTGTTTTGGATAAATGACATCGATAACAACCTCCTCAGCAAAAGCAGCCTTTTGAACAACATTTATGAGCGTTTCGATCAGGCCGACATCAACATTCCTTTCCCGCAACAGGATTTGCACATAACCAGCATAGCCCCATCGATCAAATCAATGTTGAAAGAAGAAAAAACACAAGAAAAAACCGACGATAAGGCTAAATAGTGTCTAAATTATTTAATTTGTGGCAAATTCATAACAAAATCGAAGTATTTTATGTGTGCTTTCTCCCATCTGTTTTTGTTTCTTTGGGTTTTTGCCATGTCCTGCAGTTCATCCACCAAAATGACTGGTTCGTGGATGAATAAAGAAGCAGTTTCTGCAAACAAAGAATACAAGCAGTTTTTTGTTTCTGCTTTTGTCGACAACATCCAGGTCCGTCAGGGTATTGAAGCCACCCTTGCCAACGAAGTTCAAAGTCGTGGAAAAATGTCTGTTAAAAGTATCGACCATTATCCACCTTCCTTCTCCAACAACCAAACTCCTCCTTCAAGAGAAGAATTGCTGAGCATTATCCGCGCCACAGGAAGCGATGGTATCATCACTGTGGTCGTGAAAGAAAAAGACAGTGAGACCCGTTATGTACCTGGTACAACCTCCTTTGCGCCCTATCCTTCTTATGGGTATTATGGCAGTTATTATGGATATTACGGCTACAACTCCATGGCCTTTTCCACACCTGGCTATTACACTACCGAGAAATACTACTTTCTGGAAACCAACGTTTACGATGCTGCAACGGAACAAATCCTGTGGTCAGGCCAATCGCAAACCTTAAATCCCGGCAGCCTGGAAAGCTTCGAGCGCGATTACATCCTTGCTCTGGTATCCCAAATGAAAAAAGACGGCCTTCTTAAAAAATAGATCGCATTACCCATATGCCTTC
>JBBSDH010000069.1:0-17609 GCA_038249605.1 Chitinophagales bacterium
AGCCGGGGGCTTTTTTGTTTGTGGGAGGGCCAGCCATGGTTGTGAGGTATGTTTACGAAACATTAGAAAGCTTACTTCCTCATCGCCTACCTTTACCGCGACGAAGGCAATTATAAATCCTTCGGCACGGTAGTCTTTTCCAACAAAACCAACCTAGCTTTTGAAGTCGTAGAAAAACAGCTGCGTTTTGCCATGATCAGCCCCGGGTTTTTTTACCCTGAGGCTTGGGGGGGCCTTTCTTGGAATGCCAAAATTCAACCGATTGGTCCGAAATAGATGTTGTGGAAGAAACTGAACTCACTCAAACAGATTCAAGGGATATTGCCGATTTTTTGCGAAGTTTACGGCAAACAACCACTCAGCCATGACCAAACCGGCAAAAAAACTCGATTTTTACTTCTACTCCGACCAGCCCACGACTTGCCCAAAATGTGGGTCGCGGACGAACATCCTGTTGGATTTGGCCCACACCAAAATGCAAACGCAGGTACACGTTTGTTGCGATCGCTCTTGCCGGTTTGAATTTATTGTAACCAACTGATTTTATCTTTCCCACCACGCCACCGCCTCTCCCTCAACCCGCTTTACAAAAACATCCTTCTCGTCATTGTAAGCCATACCGTGCTCCCATTCCTGCCGACTTAAGTCCTGTTTGAGTTGTTCATAGGCCTTGCGTACTGCTTCGTGCGCGCGCCGGAACTCGCGGAACGCTATGTGCTGCGTCCAGTCGGGTGTGCCGTACATGGGCGCGATGCATTTTCCAGACTGGGTTGTAAGGGTACTACGGCGATGCGCATGGTGCTGTTTGTTTCAAAATTTTTCAATCAAACAAGCGCGCCAATTTTTGATGCGAAACCACCTCAAATCCATCCCGAAGTGGGTAATTGTCCTCAACGGGCGCCACAATGACATTGCGCCTGGTTTTTAAATCAGCGGCGGCAATCAGCATGCCTTTGGTAATTGTAGGCGCAGAATGGTGCTTGATCTCTACCAATATTTCCGGTATGCCTGCTTTGACAATGACGATGTCGGCTTCCGTACCATCATGGGTTCGGTAAAAATACATTTCATGGCGTGGCGGCAACATGGACGCAAGTTCCTGCAAAATATACGCCTCCCACGAAGTGCCGACCACCGGATGTCCCAGCAATTGCTCATAGGAATCGATGGCAAGCAGCGCGTGCAGGATGCCCGTGTCCCTTAGGTAGACTTTCGGCGATTTAAGCAACCTTTTGGATATGTTAACATACCAAGGCTGCAAACGCCTGATCATGTAGGATGCTTCAAAAAAATCAAGGTAGCGCTTCACTGTGGGCGATGAACTTCCCAATGAATTCCCATGTGAGTCCAGGTTTAGCAAGTTGCCGTTCAGGTACGCGAGCATGGTCCACAACCTGCGTGTCAGAACAGGATTGGCACTGAGTCCAAGCATGGGAAGATCGCGTTCGAGGTAAGTTTGAATGAATGCGTCGCGCCACTTGCCTCTGGCCGGTTCACTGCCGGCAAGCAGACTGTCCGGAAATCCTCCGCGCAGCCAATGCGTACGGTAATCGGTTAAATGTGCCACTTCTGAAAAGGTCATGGGCGGCATTTCAAAATAGGCAATACGTCCCGCCAAAGTTTCGGAAGCATCACGTATAAAATCCGGCGAAGCAGATCCCAAAAAGATAAACCGTCTTGGAACACGATGGGCATCAATCAGTCCACGCAATACCGGAAACAGGTGCGGCACACGTTGAACCTCATCCAAAATCACCGTTTGTCCCTGTAACGGTCCCAAAAACAAAGCCGGATCGCTGAGTTTGTTCAGATTGGCCGGATTTTCAAGATCAAGATAAACGCTTTTTTGTTCCCATAAAGAAGCCAGGTGTTTGGCAAGCAGTGTTTTACCCACCTATCTGGGTCCGAAGATGGCAACCGCAGGAAATTGTTCTGATAAAAGTGTAATTTCTTTTTCTGCAGATCTTGTGAGGTATGGCATGGCAGTATTCATTTACCCCATAAATCTAAAGTACAATTTTAAAATTTCGGGGTTAGTTATTTGCTATGCGCAACAACACAACGGATTCGCCAACGGAAAAAGGACATGCTACGCAAACGCTGCCTTGTACTCTGCCGCTTGTTTCAACAACGCCGCTTTTTCACTTTCCGCCATGCCATCCCACACCTTGTACATCATGCCCACACGCGGGTTGTTGCCCAGTTTGTCGCGGTGGCGGTGGTAAAAATCCCAGTACAGGCTGTTGAACGGACAAGCGTTTTCGCCGTATTTTTTATCCTTGTCGAAGGCGCAATTCGCGCAGTAATCGCCCATTTTGTGGATGTAATTGGCGCTGCTCACGTACGGCTTGGTGCCCACGATGCCGCCGTCGGCAAACTGGCTCATGCCCCGGGTGTTGGTAATTTCCACCCATTCAAGGGCATCCATGTAAATGCCGAGGTACCAGGAGTCGAGCTCGTCGGGGTGCACGCCGAGCAGGAGCGCGAAGTTGCCGGTCACCATCAGGCGCTGGATGTGGTGTGCGTAGGCGCGTTCGAGGCTTTGGGTTACGGCGTGGCTAAGGCAGCGCATGGGCGTGTCGCCTGTCCAGTAAAATTCGGGCAGGTGGGCCGTGTGGTTGAAAAAATTCAGCGTTCGGTAGCCGGGCATTTTTGCCCAGTACACCCCGCGCATGTATTCGCGCCAGCCCAGGATTTGCCGCACGAACCCCTCCAATGAGGCATAAGTTTTTTCTTCTGGTTTTTCCTGCCACGTTGCCACGCAGGCTTGCACCACTTCAAGCGGGTGCAGCAGTTTGACATTGAGGGAAAAGGAAAGACGCGAATGGAAAAGCAACCAGTGGCGGGTGGTGAGCGCGTCCTGGTAGTCGCCAAAGTGGCCCAGGCGGAAACGCACGAAATGATCGAGCAACTCCAGACTTTCGTCGCGCGTGACGGGCCAGTCGAACCGCTGCGCGTCCACAGAGCCGATGGTATTTACGCCGAAGGTTTTCAATACTTCGAGCAGATCGGTCACGTCGCGGTAAAATGCCGGCACAGGCGGTACAGCCAGGGAGGAGGGCATTTTTTTGCGGTTTTCGGCATCGAAATTCCAGCGGCCGTACAGCGGTTTTTGACCATCGGGCTCCATCAGGATGTTGTACCGCACACGCATTTTGCGGTAAAACAAACTCATGAGGAACGTTTTTTTACCTTGAAACTGCTGCTGCAGGTCGTGACGGGCGCTGAGAAAATGTTCAGTGTCGGCAACAGCGGTATTTAACCCTTCTTTTTCCAGATCGGCGGCAAGTTTTTTCAAAAGCTCATCCACCCGCCATTCGTCGGGCAGTTGGTATTGAAAAGCCGTTGCGCCCGATTCGCTGATCAGGGAGCGGATGTTTTTTTCGAACGACTGGAGGTTTCCCGGGTCGTCGAGGCGGAAATAACGCACGGTGTGCCCCTGCTTTTCCAGGTGTTGTGCCAAGTGTCGCATGGACAGGAAAAACCCGATCACTTTTTGCACATGATGCCGTACGTAAGCCGTTTCGGGCAAAATTTCCATCAAAAAGTAAGTCACGTCGGGTTGTACATGAGTAAACCAGGAATGCCGGTGGTTGAGCTGATCGCCAAGAATCAATCGAATGGTCATTGTAAAGTTTTTGCCCGCGTAAAACACAAACAACCCATTTCTTGTTTAACCGATTATCATGCACCGCTTATTAGAAAAATACCAACTCTCTCTGGCCGATGTAGACCGCATCGTGGAGATGGCGTGGGAAGATCGCACACCGTTCGAAGCCATCACGGCACAATTCAAACTGAGTGAAGCTGAGGTCATCGAGCTCATGAAATTAGAGATGCACCCGCGCAATTGGCGAAAATGGCGGGCCCGTGTGCAAGGAAGAAGTACAAAACACCGTATTTTGCGGAGTGACGACGTGCTGCGCTTCAAATGCAGTCGCCAGAAACACATCACTCAAAACCGAATCAGCAAACGCTGATGGATTTAATACCACCTTCTTCGATGAAAATAGGCATCGTTTGTTACCCTACCTACGGCGGCTCGGGCGTTGTAGCCACCGAACTGGGCATGGGCCTTGCCCGCCGTGGACACGAAATCCATTTCATTACCTACCGCCGTCCGGTGCGCCTCGCGCATTTCCACGAAAAAGTTTTTTACCACGAAGTCGACAGCGAAGACTATCCCCTTTTCGAATATCCACCCTATGATACGGCCCTCGCCTCCAAAATCGTGGATGTGGTGAAATACCAGAACCTGGACATCCTGCACGTGCATTACGCCATCCCGCACGCCGCCGTAGCCTATATGGCCAAGAAAATACTGCTCACCGAAGGGCGCTACCTGCCCGTGGTGACCACCCTGCACGGCACCGACATCACTCTTGTGGGCAACAACGGCGCCTTCGCGCCCGTGGTTGAGTTCAGCATCAACAAAAGCGACGGGGTGACTGCCGTGTCGCAAAGCCTCAAAGACGATACGCTCAAGTTGTTCAACATCACCCGCGACATCCGCGTGATTTACAATTTCATCGATTTTGAACGCTTCCGCAAAACGGACAAGGAGCATTTCAAAAAAATCATCGCCCCCGACGGCGAACGCATTCTTGTGCATACCTCCAACTTCCGCCGTGTAAAACGTGTGGAAGATGTTGTGCGCGTGTTCAAACAAGTGCGTGAAAAACTGCCCTCGAAGCTGCTCATGATCGGCGACGGTCCGGAACGGCAAAACGCCGAACGCCTGTGCCGCGAATTGGGCACCTGCGACGATGTGCGTTTCCTCGGCAAACAAGATGCCATTGAAGAGCTGCTCGCCATCTGCGACCTGTTCATCATGCCTTCCGAAAGCGAAAGTTTCGGTCTGGCCGCCCTCGAAGCCATGGCCTGCGAAGTACCCGTTATTTCCACCAACGCCGGCGGACTTCCCGAAGTGAACATCCATGGTGTCACCGGGTTTCTCACCGACCCAGGCGACGTGGACGCTATGGCACGTTACGCCATCCAACTGCTCAGCGATGAGGAAATGCTTTCTCAATTCCGCAAAAACGCCCTCGCCCAAGCACAGGTATTCGACATCGATAATATTTTGCCGGAGTATGAGCGGATTTATGAGGAAGTGCTTTTGAATAGTGCTGTGAAAGTGGAATAATGGTTGGATTTCGTCAATCAAATTCTCCGCACCTTTGCCCAGCTTTAAATTTACACTTCATGCTCAGAATAGGTACCCGCGGCAGCAACCTGGCCCTTTGGCAGGCCCACCATACCCAGAACGAACTCACCCGCGTCGGGGTGGAAAGCGAGTTGGTGATCATCAAAACCCGGGGTGACCTCATCCAGCACCTGAGCTTCGACAAAATGGAGGGCAAAGGTTTTTTTACCAAAGAAATTGAGGACGCCCTCCTGCGCGGCGAAATCGACGTGGCTGTACACTCCATGAAAGACCTGCCTACCACGCCTCCGGAAGGACTGTTGATCAGCGCCGTGTCGTACCGCGACAACCCCGCCGACCTGCTCATCATTCGTCCGGAGGCCTTCGATACTACCCAGATTTTCAAACTGAAACAAGGCGCCACAGTGGGCACCTCAGCCGCCCGACGCAAAGCCCAAATGGCCGATTTCAGGCCAGATGCCGTGCTTCAGGACGTACGCGGAAACGTTCCCACCCGCTTGGACAAACTCCGCAACGGCGATTTCGATGCCATTTTTCTGGCCGCTGCAGGTGTAAGTCGCCTCGGGTTGGACCTCACCGGACTGCACGCTATAGAGCTCAATCCGCGCGAATTCGTGCCGGCACCAGCTCAGGGCGTGCTCGCCTGGCAAACCAATCGCGATGATGTAGCCACACGCACCATTTTCAAACAAATCCACCACAGTAACGTGTCGGCTTGTACCAATGTGGAACGCCGCGCTTTGCAACTAATGGACGGCGGCTGCCACCTTCCCCTCGGTGTGCACTGTATCCGCGACAACGAAGGCAATTTTCACGCCTTCGCTGCCTGCGAACGCCCCGGAGGCATGAAACGGATGCATCTTTCACAGAGCACGAGTTTTGGAATGGCGGAGAAGATCGTTGGTCGGTTGGTTGGTTAGTCGGTTGGTCGGTTGGTTACCTCAGGTTCCGTGCAATGTTGGCAGCCAGCCTTGCATTGTTGAGCACCAGTTCTATGTTTGCTTTTAAACTCAGTCCGCCCGTTTTCCTTTCAATGTACGCCAACAAATAAGGTGTGATCGCTTTGCCTTTTACGCCTTCGCGTTCCGCAGCTTCCAGGGCTTCCAGCGTCACTTTTTCGATCAAAACAGCGTCTGGTTCGAATATTTCCGGGATGGGATTGGCCACTACGATGCCATTTTGCAATCCGAGTGCAACCTGTGCATTGAGGAGCTTCGCGATTTCCTCAGGCGAATCGAGCCGAAAATCTACATTGAAACCACTTTTTCTGGTGTAAAAAGCAGGGAATTCGTTTGTGCCATAGCCCACCACGGGTACGCCGTGGGTTTCGAGGTATTCGAGCGTAAGGGCCAGGTCGAGGATACTTTTGGCGCCGGCGCATACCACGGCTACGGGGGTACGGGCGAGTTCCTGGAGATCGGCTGAGGTGTCGAAGGTTTGTGCAGCGCCGCGGTGCACGCCCCCGATGCCCCCGGTAGCGAACACCCTGATGCCGGAAGCATGGGCGATGATCATGGTGGAAGCAACGGTGGTGGCGCCGGTGAGTCTGCGGCTCACAAGGAATGCCAGGTCGCGACGGCTGGCTTTGGGTATCTGCGAACCCATTTTACCAAATTGCTCGATTTCGTCGGGTGTGAGTCCGGCCCGCACCTTGCCTTCCCAAACTGCGCAGGTGGCTGGGGTGGCGCCTGCATCGCGTACGGCTTGTTCCACGCGCAGCGCTGTTTCCACATTTTGGGGATAAGGCATTCCATGGGCGATGATTGTGCTTTCGAGGGCGACCACGGGTCGGTTTTCGCGGATGGCGGCTTCAACTTCGGGGGAGTGATGGAGGACAGGCATTGATTTTTTCACAAAACTAATTTTTTTTCCAAAAAACTTTGGACGTTTACCCTGAGTCGGTATATCTTTGCCCCCGCTTGAAAAAGCAGCCTCGTTAGCTCAGTCGGTTAGAGCGGCGGACTGTTAATCCGTAGGTCCAAGGTTCAAGTCCTTGACGAGGCGCAAAAAACAGGGGTGGCCGGGTTCGGTGGCCCCTGTTTTGTTTTGTTCCGGTCCGTTTAACCTTTTCCACCATGAATTTTGTAGCTGTCGGCACCGTCGCATTCGACGATATTGAAACCCCTTACGGCCGCGCCGAAAAAGTGATCGGTGGCGCCTGCACGTACATTTCCCTGGCTGCCTCGTATTTCCTGACGCCGGTGCGCATCGTTTCGGTGGTGGGCGACGATTTTCCTGAAGAAACGCTGGAATATTTGAAAAAACGCGGCGTTGATCTGGAGGGTTTACAAATTAAAAAAGGAGAAAAGTCTTTTTTCTGGGCTGGCAAATACCTTGAAAATTTCGCCACCCGAGAAACGCTCGATACCCAGCTCAACGTATTGGCCGATTTCGATCCTATTTTGCCCGAAACCTACAAACGGCCCGATGTGCTCATGCTCGGAAACCTGACTCCGAAGGTGCAGTTGCGTGTGTTGGAACAGGTGACCAAACGCCCCGATCTGGTGGTGCTTGACACCATGAATTTTTGGATGGACATTGCTCTTGACGATCTGCATGAGGTGCTTAAACAGGTGGATGTACTCACCATCAACGACGAAGAAGCGCGCCAGCTATCGGGTGAACACTCGTTGGTGAAAGCAGCCAAAGTGATCCATGGCATGGGTCCGCGCTACCTGGTGATCAAAAAGGGTGAGCATGGTTGTTTGCTTTTCCATCGCGGAGAGATCTTTTTTGCACCCGCGCTACCACTGGCAGAAGTGGTGGACCCAACCGGCGCGGGCGATTCATTTGCAGGTGGATTCACCGGATGGCTGGCCAAAACGGGTGATTATTCGTTCGAAAACATGAAACGCGCCCTGATTTACGGATCAGCAATGGGTTCGTTTTGTGTAGAAAAATTCGGTATTGAGCGCTTGCAAGGACTTACGCCTGCAATGATTCGCAATCGTGTACAAGAATTTGAGGACCTGGTGCGTTTTGACATACCCTGAAGTTTCACAAAAAGGAACGAACTTTGCCCCGAGGGCATTTAAAACCGCCTCAACTACCACCATGTTTGGAAACCTACTCGGCGACTTGCAAGCAAAACAAGCCGCCATGCAAGAAAAATTGGCCACCATCACCGTTGAAGCTGAAGCTGGCGACGAGGCCGTTCGCGTGAGCGCCTCCGCAGACCTGCGCATTGTCAACATCAAAATTGATGCTGCCAAAATGGACACATCCGACCCGGAAGCGCTCGAAGACTTGCTGCTTGTAGCCGTGAACCGCGCTCTGGAGGCAGCCAAAGCCCGCGCTGCCGTGGAAACCAACAACCTACTCAAAGACATGATGCCCATGGGTGGCTTGGGCGACTTGCTCAAGCCGTAAACTTCCTATTCAAATCCGTCATTCATGCGTTTATTGCTTCTCTGTTTTTTATCGTTCGGTTTGAACCTCGCTTTTGCCCAAAACGGGCCAGATAAACTCGAGGCCAGGTTTACCTTTCAGGATTGCGACGGTTTCGACGAATCCGGCAACGGCTCGAGCGGCGCCCTTATCGGTGGTACTTCTTGTGTTTGCGGCGTGCGCGACTCAGCCATGTCGCTCGACGGCAACGGCGATGCCCTGTTTTTTGTAGGCCCGCTCGGCGATGTGTTCACCACCAGCGATTTCTCCGTAAGCTTTTACATGAAACCCCGCCTCATGGGCATGCAGGGTGGCTCGCAGGTCGTCATGGCGAAACAGGAAAACTGCAACAACAACAGCGCATTTTGGGTGCGTTATGCGCAACAAAACAATCAAATCGCTTCTGCCATCAGCCAGAACGATAATCTGGTTTCAACGGTTTCCGCCAGTTTGGACAACGACAAATGCTGGCAGCACATCGTCCTCACACGCAACAATACGCGTTTTTCACTCTACATCAACGGTGTTTTGCGTGATTCTACTTCCACCAACGTACGCATCAACCTTACTTCCAACTCGGTGCTGAAGGTTGGCCAAGCCGTTTGTCAGCTCGACAGGGACTACAACGGCGATTTTGATGAACTGGAAATTTACAGCAAGGCATTAAACGCTCAGGAAGTGCGGGACAATTACCTGCGTCCGGACATGATTATTACCAACGACACTCTGATTTATCTGGGCAATTCGTTTCAAGCGCAAACCACGGCATCCTGTGCCCAGAATTTTTTGTGGTCGCCCATCACAGGAGTTTCAGACCCTACCTCGCCAAACCCCATTATTACGCCCATTGAACCCACCACCTACAAACTTACCTTCCTCAACAGCGCCTGCAATACCGCAACCGATACCATCCGGGTGAACGTTATCGACCCGGATACGCTCGATTGCAGCAACATTTTTTTACCCAACGCTTTTACCCCAAGTGCGTCCTTTGGCCGCAACGACTTGTTTCGCGTGAGCAATCCCTACGCCATTGATGAATTCATCTCGCTCGAAGTTTTCGACCGATGGGGTGGACGCATGTTCAACGCCACCTCAGCTTTCGATGCCTGGGACGGCACCTTCAGCGGAAAAGCTGTAAATCCGGGTGTATTCCTTTACCGTTTGCGTTACAAATGCGAAGGAGAGGAAAAAGTAAAGGCAGGTAATTTGACGTTGATTAGATAGCAGATAGCCGGTAGTAGTTAGCCGGTAGCCAGTAGTAGTTAGCCGTTAGCCGTTGGTAAAAAAACGCCCAATCATTTGTTTTTCAAACGATTGGGCGTTTTTTTATTAGCGGCTAACGGCTAAAAAAGAATAAGCCCGGAACGCGTTTGCCCCGGGCTTCTCACTAAACCGTTTCTATTGTATGAAGTTACAATTGAATTATCCAAACGCGTGCCAAAATCAAAAAAGTGCGGTGGAGGATGGAAAAAAAGAGAAAAGACGGCGTAATTGTCCGTGCGTGACATTTCGTGGCGATTTTGCCGGTTACCCGGTGTCAGACTAAAGTCCAATACCGTTGACTTAAGAAAAAATGAAATGAGAGCCGTTTTAGCGGCGGTAATATTTGTAGCTAAAGGGGACAGAAAATCAGGAGGTGGCGCGCACTGGAATGCGTTTCGGTGCACTGCGCCTCCAACCTATATTTACCGTTGATGCTCGATTCAGCCTAAAGTGTAAAATCCATAAAATCCCAATAATACGAATCAAGTAAATCTTGTAATCCTTAAATACTGATCAAAAAACCCTGTCAAATATTTCTACTTGACAGGGACAAAACAAAAAACAAACACTATGAACAAACACTAATATCGTAGGAAAGGAAATTTGCAGGATGCAAACACGTTACAAATATTGTTGTTTTTACAGAATTGAAATGTTATTCCGTGTCGTGTTTACTTGGCAAAATCCTAAGTGCAAATATAGGATTTGTTCAGACTATTCGTCAAATAATTACATTTACATCTTTTTTTTGCCTTCGTCAATGGCGTGTCAGATTTTGTACCCAAGCCATTCATAAGGCTTTTTTCAGGCATTTGCAATCTGTCTCTGCAGTACCTTTGTGCCACAAAATCCTGATTATGTATATTCGATCCACGACTATTGCGGTGGTGATGTTGCTGCTCACGGGTGCCTGTGAATCAACAGAAGACCAGATCAAGCGCAAAACCGAAGCTGCGCAAAAATCGTCGCAGACGGGCGCCAATGCTCCCGACGGCATGGCCGTTTTCCGCAAAAACTGCGTGGTTTGCCACGGTTCCGACGGCAATCTGGGTCTGAACGGCGCCAAAGACCTTTCCCTAAGTGTCCTGACCGCAGCAGAACGCACGGCCATAGTGATCAATGGTAAAAACCTCATGACGCCATTTGGCAAAATACTGCGTCCGGAAGAAATCGACGCTGTGGTCCAATATACCCTTACTTTCAGCGAAAAAAACAAACAATGAGCCGTCCCGACGCCAACAGCACCATCCTGCTCACCGGAGGCACCGGTTTTGTGGGGGCCTATTTTTTACGCCTCCTGCTCGATCGCGGCTACCGGGTGCGCGCCCTGCGCCGTGCGAACAGCAACATGGGTTTGCTCGAAGGGGTGGACGTGGGTCGTGTACAATGGGTGGAAGCTGATGTTACCGATGTGGTAGCCCTCGAAGAAGCCATGCAGGGCGTTACCCATGTGGTGCATTGCGCTGCTATGGTGTCTTTTCACCCGCGCGATTACAAACGCATGCAACTGGTGAATGTGGAAGGGACGGCCAACCTCGTCAACATGGCCCTGGATGCAGGCGTACAAAAGTTTGTGCACGTAAGTAGCATCGCCGCTTTCGGTCGCAGTCCTGAACGCAAACACCTTGATGAGGATGCGCAGTGGGTAACCAGCAAGGCCAATACCCGGTATGCCATCAGCAAATACCAAAGCGAGCAGGAAGTTTGGCGCGGCCATGCCGAAGGTTTGCCTGTAGCCATCGCCAGTCCATCCATGGTGATAGGAAGTGGTTTTTGGGATACAAACGGGGCAAAATTTTTCAAACAGGTGTACGACGGACTCAAGTTCTGGCCCGTTGGCAGCTCCGGTTTTGTGGACGTGCGCGACGTTGCGCAATTCCTTTTGCTTCTGCTGGAAAGCGACGTAAACGGTGAGCGTTACCTCCTCAGTGCCCAAAACATGAGCTATCACGATTTTTTTAACGCCATAGCCGCTGAACTAAAAGTGAAACCGCCGTTCATCAAAGTTACGCCCATGCTGGCCGAAGTCGCCTGGCGTGTGGAATGGCTCAAATCCAAATTGTTGGGAGGCGATCCGCTTGTTACCCGTGAAAGCGCCCGTGCCAGTGTGGGCCGCTATACCTACGGCAACGAAAAATCAGCAGCATTTCCGGGGTTCGCCTACCGCCCGCTCGAAACCACCATCCGCGAAACAGCAACGCAACTGCTGGAAGCAGCACCCAGCGGATTCCCGCCCAGAACGCTTAGTTAGCAGGCAGCGTGCAGAAGCCTACTTATTATTCTTTGTTTATATTGAAAAAACTCTTAAAACCAAATTTTTTATTTAAAAACATACGACTTGCAAAGTTTTCTTTTTTACTTCGTGTGTATTTAATTTGTTTACACTGCATTTAATCCTAATACCTGCCGCCAATGGATCATCACGACAACGGGAGCTGGCTTCCGCTGAATTTTATGCAGCGCGCTTGGAAACGCAATGCTTGCGTGGCTTTTTTAGCCGGACGTAACGCCTTTTTTTACCATCAACTTTTGCGATATCATTTATCCATGGGTGATAAGGATGCTGCTCGCTCCTTGTTGCACCATGCGTTGTGGCATTTCCCGCAATCGGCAACCTTGCACCTGCGGCATGCGCACCTGGCTTTATTGTGTGGAACGGATGTGGCTGGGCCGCTGGAAAGTGCGCAGCATTATGCCGAATTGGAAGGGCTCGATGAAACGATTCTATACCGTGTAGAAGCTTATGCACGCCTTGGAAAAACGGAAGAGGCGTTGCATCTGGTAACCCATTTGCTTGCCGAAGCCGATGATGTAGTGAAGTCGCTGCGGAATACGGGCGCCTCCATGTGTTTTCCGGCTGCCGGCGCGCTGCCCGAACTTTGGGCCGAGGCGTTGGAAATGCCTTTTCAGCCGGCTGTTTTTAAAAAGTTGTGGTTTTACACCGAACTGCATCAGAATTTTGAGGAAAGTTTGTTGAAATACCAGGATTTGCTTGAAAACCAACCCTATTGTTGCTATGCCTGGTTCAACCTTGGGCTCACCTTGGCGGCGCTTGGACGCTGGCAGGAAGCACTTGATGCGCTTGAATATGCTTTCATTACAGAGCCGGAATACCTTGAGGCCTACCGGGAAATGGCCGATCTGGCCGTCCGTCATGCACAATGGAGCAGGGGCCTGGAAGCTTGTTTGGCACTCTCTGAACAACTGGGTCCTCAGGCAGATATACTGGTTCTGACGGGTGTTTGTCTGGCCGGTTTGAATCTCAGGCAGGAAGCGGAAGTGGTTTGCCTTCAGGCCTTAAATCTTGATCCGCACTGTGCTGATGGTCATTACAGGCTGGGCCTGATGGCTGCGGAAGAACAAATGTGGCAAAAGGCAGAAATGCACCTGCGCCGGGCATTGCGCCTCGATGGCAGCCATGCCGGCTTTCATGGCGCCCTCGCAGAGGTTTACAACCGGCAGGGACAAAACAAAGCGGCTTGCCGGCATGCTTGGAAAGCCATTGGGCTGGTGCCCGAAGAAGCCATAAACTGGCTCCGGCTTTCTGAAATGTTGTGGCGGGCAGGAAAACGAAAAGATGCGCTTGACGTACTCGACCAGTCGCTGGTGCACAGCGAATGCGTGGAATTGCTTTACACCAGGGCGGTGTGTTTGTTCGGACTTGGCAGGCGCAACAGCGCGCTGAGACAGCTTCGACAGGCTTTGCGCAGTGATTACCGGCATCATACCCTGCTTTTTGTGTGGCAGCCGGCTTTGCAACACGATTTGGGTGTGCAAACATTGCTCACTGGTTTCCGCGATAGGGCTAATTCGTTGTGAATCCGGAATTTGTTGAAAAAAGGTTTGGTTTATTTCATCTAAAGCACGTACCTTTGCACGCCTTTTGAGAGGGTACACCCATTTTTATTCACAATATTCGATTTTCAACATGTTTGCAATCGTTTCCATCGCCGGTCAACAATTCAAAGTTGAGGAGGGTCAGCAGATCTTCGTCCACCGGCTGGCAGCCAACGAAGGTGATTCCATCACTTTCGACGCCGTACATTTGATCGACAACGGCGGTAGCGTACAGATCGGCGCGCCCAACATCAATGGCGTCAGCATCAAAGCCAGCGTTCTTAGCCACGTTCAGGGCGACAAAGTGATCGTTTTTAAGAAGAAACGTCGCAAAGGTTACCGCAAGAAAAACGGACACCGCCAGGCTTTTACCAAAATCAAAATTGACGCCATCAGCGCCTAAGGGATTTTGGTCCCTGAAAAACCACCACGTATTCACAACAACAATTCAGCACTCAAAAATATCCATTGAGTCATGGCACACAAAAAAGGTGTAGGTAGTTCCGACAACGGCCGCGACAGTGCAAGTAAACGCCTCGGTGTTAAGCTTTTCGGCGGCGAAAAAGCCGTTGCAGGCAACATCCTCGTTCGCCAACGCGGCACCAAATACCACCCCGGTCAAAACGTTTACATGGGTCGCGACCACACGTTGCACGCATACATAGACGGTGTAGTTTCGTTCAAACGCAAAAAGGACGACCGCGTTTATGTAAACATATTGCCCCTCGAAACCGTAGCGGAAACGCTTGTTAAACCCGTTAAAAAAGCCGCTGCTCCGGTTGCCGAAAAATCGGCTCCCAAAAAAGCTGCTAAAGCAGAAGCTGCAGTAGTTGAAGCTCCTGCTGTAGAAGTTGCAGTTGAGGCTGCAGTAATTGAAGTTCCAGCTGTTGAAGCTGCTGTTGAAACGCCCAAAGCAGCAAAAGCTGCAAAAGCACCCAAACTCAACGATCTGAAAATCGTGGAAGGTGTTGGTCCGAAAATTGAGCAATTGCTCAACGAAGGCGGCATCAATACCTGGGATGAGCTCGCCGCTGCTGAAGTGGATCGCCTGAAGGAGATCCTCGATGCCGCAGGTTCGCGCTACCAGATCCACGACCCAAGTACCTGGCCCGCTCAAGCCAAATTTGCCGCCGAAGGCAATTGGGTAGAGTTGAAAGAATACCAGGACATGCTTATCGGAGGCCGCGACGTAGCAGAATAATGAGCCGCTTGTGCTCGTTTTAGCAAAATATTTAAAAGTGCTGCTTGTATGGGCGGCACTTTTTATTTATCCTTGCATCAGAAAATTGCGCCGCTTCGTAGCGCACAATGATTCGAATTAAGAAGTTTTTGTTTTCATAGCTTAATTTTTTAGTTGTTGCCCCGGCTGTAATGAGTCGGGGTTTTTTTATTAGCTGCCCGCTAACTGCTGCCAGCTGCCTGTTAACTGCTACTATGTCACACTTCCACGCATTCCTGCTCGTTTTCCTCGGCGGCGGCAGCGGCAGTATTTGCCGCTATGGTTTAGGGTTGTTGTTGCAGCCCCACATTTCACGTTTCCCTTTGGCCACTTTGGTCGCCAATGCGCTTGCCTGTCTTGTACTTGGTGTTTTGACAGGACTTTCCATGCAGGGCAAACTTGCCGACCAGCACCGGCTGCTTTTTGCAACTGGTTTTTGCGGCGGTTTCAGCACTTTTTCAACCTTTACCGGCGAAACCTGGGCGTTGTGGCAGGACGGACAACCCGGTGCTGCGCTTTTCAATGTTGCTTTGAGTTTGGTGGTCTGTTTCGTTTGCCTATTTTTGGGCATCAAATTCAGTTCCTGAAAGGCAGAAAACTTTTACCTTCTGCTTTTTGCTTTTGCCTTTTTAACCATGGCCACCGAAATTCTCCGTCCTCACGCTGAAAACAATTACGCCCACGAACTCGCAGCCCTCGCGAAAGACGACAAACGCCCCAGGCCCGAAGGCTGGCGCATGTCGCCCTGGGCTGTAATGACTTACTTGCTGGGCGGACAAGCACCCGACGGCACGCCCGTTGAACCCAAATATTTCGGCAACAGGCGCCTCATCGAAATTGCCGTCGCTACCCTTGCTACCGACCGCGCCCTGCTGCTGCTGGGCGTACCCGGCACCGCCAAAACATGGGTGAGCGAACACCTCGCCGCAGCTGTGAGCGCCGACAGCACCCTGCTCATCCAAGGTACCGCCGGACTAGCAGAAGAAAACCTCCGCTACGGCTGGAACTACGCACGCCTCATCGCTGAAGGCCCAAGCGAACAAGCACTCGTGCCCAGTCCAGTCATGACAGGCATGCGCGACGGCAAAATCGTACGCATCGAAGAACTTACCCGAATACCCGCCGACGTGCAGGATGCGCTCATTACTTTGCTTTCTGAAAAAACGCTGCCCATCCCCGAACTTGGCAGCGAAGTGATGGCCCGGCAGGGCTTCAATGTGATTGCTACCTCCAACGACCGTGACAAAGGCGTGAACGAACTCTCCGCTGCGTTGCGCCGCCGCTTCAATACGGTTGTGTTGCCCTTGCCCGCTACCCTTGAAGAAGAAGTGGGCATCGTGCAAAACCGCGTGGCCGCACTGGGCAAAAGCCTCGTCCTGCCTCCCGAAATGGCGCCTTTGCGCGAAGTACAACGCCTCGTGACCATCTTCCGTGAACTGCGCGAAGGCAAAACGATGGACGGCAGGGAAAAACTCAAAAGTCCGGTCGCAACCCTCAGTACCGCCGAAGCTATTGCCGTAATACAACAAGGCCAGAGCTTGGCCACCCACTTTGGCAATGGCACCTTAACAGCCAATGATCTCGCCGCCGCACTCGTTGGCGCCGTGGTGAAAGACCCAGCCACAGACACAACGGTTTGGGCCGAATACCTCGAAACTGTGGTAAAAAAGCGGGAGGAATGGAAGGATCTTTACCGGGCATGCAGGGAAATTTAGATTTTTTGAAGGTTGATATTCGATTTAAAAAACCACCCATGAACCAACCAAAACACCTCCTTTACCCCAATATGCTGCAAGCAAAAGCCTCTGGCAAAAAAAAGTTTGCTGTGTTGATCGATCCCGATCACATGCGTGGCGACCGGCCCGAGCAGATGGCCGATCTTGCCGCCGAGCATGGTGTGGATTACTTTTTCATCGGTGGTAGTTTGTTGGTTAACAACATGCTCGATGCAACCCTGGAGACCATCAGGAAGCGTTGCCACATTCCATTGGTGTTGTTTCCGGGCAGTTCGTTCCAACTCAGTTACCGTGCCGACGCCTTGCTTTTCCTATCGCTCATCAGTGGAAGAAATCCCGATTTGCTTATCGGACAACACGTTATCTCGGCGCCCTTCCTCAAATTGTCGCCCCTCGAAATCATATCGTGCGGCTACATGCTCATCGACGGTGGCATCCAAACCTCCGTCCAGTACATGTCGAACACCTACCCCATTCCTGCCCAAAAAGATGACATCGCTGTAAGTACCGCCATGGCCGGTGAAATGCTGGGACTAAAAACCCTGTACCTCGAGGCCGGCTCGGGCGCTCAAAATCCTGTTTCCAAAAGCATGATTGAATCTGTTGCGGGCGCGACCTCGGTGCCCCTCATCGTGGGTGGCGGCATCCGAACACCTGAAAATGTTGCCGCTAACCTGCGCGCCGGCGCCGACATCGTGGTGGTGGGTAATGTGTTGGAAAAAGACCCGGGGCTGTTGAAAGAGATGAAAAATGCCTGTCTTTGACCTGGATTTATAGGATTTTGGGATTGGGATTTTATTTCCCATGCTTCGCTGGGAGGACAAATGGGATTGGGATGATTGGATTGGATTTTTTGGGGTCCCGCGCTTCGCTGGGAGGACAAGTGGGATTGGGATGATTGAATTGGATTTTTTGGGGTCCCGCGCTTCGCTGGGGTGACAAATGGGATTGGGATGATTGGATTGGATTTTTTGGGGTCCCGCGCTTCGCAAGGGTG
>JBBSDH010000070.1:0-17471 GCA_038249605.1 Chitinophagales bacterium
GGAGATGGGGATGGCATCTGTTGGGTAGGTCGGGCTCTGATGGGAGGTCGGGCTTTAGCCCGACACCAGGTAGGCGGACTTCAGTCCGCCGGATAGTACCAATGTTTCGTTCAATGCGGACTTCAGTCCGTCGTGTGTCACCATTGTTTCGTTTAATGCGGACCAACGTCCGACGTATATTTAACGTCTATTCGTTTGCGGCGGACTGAAGTCCGCCTACCCGGTGTCGGGCTAAAGCCCGACCTCCCGTCAAAGCCCGACCTCCCGTCAAAGCGCGACCTCCCGCACGAGGCAGAAATATTTTGCGTAAACCAATCAATTTAAAGACCCTATCTATACGCTTTCCAACAATGCTCATTCAACCCATGTATTTACACTAAAACTGGTTGGATGCTGGTTTCAAACCTTTTTCCGATCAGCCATGCAAGATCACGAACTCTCCTTTACGAGGCCCATCAACATCTTTTTCCTGATGCTTCCTTGCCGGCATCAGTGCAGGTTTTTTAACGGTAACGTTGCCTTATTTGCTCATTCAGAACGGTTTTTCCGTGGCATTAACGGCGGGTATTGTCGCCACAAGTGCTTCGGCAAGTCTCTGGCGTTTATTATGGGCTCCTTTGGGTGACCTGACTTTAAGTTTGAAAAAATGGTATTATATCGGTGTTTTAGGCTGCATCGTTTCGATGATGGCGCTTTGTTTCACGCCTTTTACCACGAAGGGCGCCACCTTGCTTACCATTGTAGTTTATATCCTGAGTGTGGCCTACAATCTGTTGTTCATATTTGTCTTGGATAGCTTTGGGAAAAATGAAGCATGGCACTTCACACTTGTTTTGAGATGAGACCTCCTCCTATGTCGGAGATGTCACCTCAAAACGCCATGGCGCCCCAATCAAATTTTAAATCTCGTATTTCGTCAATCAAATTCACGCCATCGCCTGTTCCAAATCCGCAACAATATCCCTTACATCCTCTATACCCACCGATACCCGGATCAAACCATCCGTGATGCCGTTGGCTTCGCGTACGTCGCGTGCCACGTGCAGGTGGGAGCTGGAGGCCGGGTGCAGGATGAGCGTATCTACGTCGCCGAGGGTGGGGGCGAAGCTGCAGAACTGGATTTTTTTCATGCAGGCCAGGCCCGCGTCGAAGCCGCCTTTGAGCTCGAAACTCATCATGCCGCCGAACTGGCGCATTTGTTTTTTGGCAAGTTCGTGGTCGGGATGGCTCGTGAGGCCAGGATAGTTTACCAGGGCTACCGACGGGTGTTTTTCAAGCCATTGTGCGAGGGCGAGGGCGTTTTCGCTGTGCTGGCGCATGCGCAGGGCTAGGGTTTTCATGCCGTTGCTGGTGAGCCACGCTTCGAAAGGGGAGCAGTTGGTGCCGGCGAGTTTCATGGCGCGCCAAACGCGCGTACGCATGAGGTCGCGGTCGCGGCCCAGTACCACGCCTGCGATGCTGTTGCCATGGCCGTTGAGGTATTTGGTGGTGGAGTGCACGATGAAATCTGCCCCGTGGGCGAAAGGTTGTTGCAGCAAAGGCGTGCAAAAGGTATTGTCGATGGCCACCCAAACGTTGTGGCGGTGGGCCGCCGTGCTGATGGCCTCAATGTCGACGCAGGCGAGGGTAGGGTTGGCTGGCGTTTCGAGGTACACCAGTTTGATGGCCGGGTCGTTTTTCAAAAGGGTTTCCACCACGGATGGGTCGGCGAGCGAAGTGAACACCGTTTCGATGCCGAACTGGCTGAACAGCCCTTTCAACAACTCCGTAGTGCCACCATACAAGTTGCCCTGGGTAAGCACCTTGTCGCCGCTTTTCAGCAATCCCATGAGCAAGGTGGAGATGGCCGACATGCCGCTGGATGTCATCACCGCCGTGGCTTCCATGTCGAGTCCGTACGCTTCCAGTTGCGCTATTTTTTGCGCCACACTGTCCACCGTCGGATTGGCGTACCTGCTGTACGTATGTCCGCTTTCGATGTTGCTAAACATGTGTATGGCCTGTTCAATGCTTTCAAACGAAAACGACGAGGTGGCGTAAATGGGTAAAATATGGGGCGGGGTAGTACGGTTGTCGTGTGGGTCTTTGACGAGTAGGGAGTCGATGCGCATTGAATTAGAGTTCAAAGTTTAAAGTTTAAAGTTCAAAGGCTGGACTTCCTCCCCAACAGAAACCGGTATACAGACACTTTCGTACAACGCTTCAATAAGTTGAAGATGATTGATTTTTAACAAAGATAAAAGGGAGTGGTATTGGAAACGACATGGATGCCAATTCCTCCGGAAAAAAAACGGATTTATACTTGCCACTCCTCAATGGAAAGAAAAATACGTCTCACATATTTTTTTCAAACGCATGTTGCCTTTGGCTTCGGAGGAAAGTAAGAGGGAGATGCGGCATCCTGCTTCTTGCGGACAATCCTGGAACACGGCGTCGGGTTTGCCGTCCTGGTCGAGGTCGCCCTGCCAAAACAGGGAAATGGTTGGGTTGAGTTCTATGAAAGCCGTTTTAAACCAGGGGGTAATGTCCTGTTGGAAAGGTTTTTCTTCGGTGTAATCGTAGAGCAACAAACGGTAGTTATCGAACATGGTAACGTTGTCGCGCATCTCTACACAACCCAGTGCAGAAATGACATAGGAAGGCGACGTGAGCGTATCGGCAGCATTTTTAATGTCGTAGCCCCTGTGTAGTACCACGGTGGCGCCTGGGTACATG
Source organism: Chitinophagales bacterium (assembly GCA_038249605.1). Classification (GTDB taxonomy): domain Bacteria; phylum Bacteroidota; class Bacteroidia; order Chitinophagales; family Saprospiraceae; genus M3007. The sequence continues at coordinate 2,716 of JBBSDH010000070.1, forward strand.
GTGTTGTTGCCGTAGTATTGGTTGACATCGAAAATACCTGTAGGACCCGAATAGCCAGTTTTTAAAGGTTCGGCAGTGGCGATCAGGAATTTGGCTACGTCGGTTTGGTTGGTGCGCAAAAACTTGGCCGCGTAGCCATACATTTCGTTGTATTCTTCCAAAACTTTGACCTCAATCTTACGGGTTTCATCGGCAAAAGAGTCGCGGGCATACACACCGTACCAGTGCAGTCCGACCGGCATGGTTTCCATATAATCGCCTTCAAAATACAGGTTGAAACGCCCCGACACGTAAGCGCCGTACACGTAGCCTGTTTTGTTCTGGTAGCGTACTTTGTACCACGGCGCATAAATTTCTGCCGGATCAAGGGTGTCGGCTTTTACATAAGTGCCATTGTCGTGGGCTTCCAAAAACTGCATTTTGGCGCCCCGTGGTACGGAAGCAAGTTTTTTTGAATAAATGTTGGGCTCTTCCCGGAGGTTTATGCTGTTGGCGGTGACAATAAGCTCCTCCGGTACAAAAGGTGTGTCTTGAGCGACTGCGGAGAAACTGATGGCAAAAAGTAAAAGTACTGGCAGTAGAAATTTCATTTTGTGGATTGGATGGTGGTGATCAGCGCAACAACATCACCCGGAACCCCAACAGACCTTCCTGCACGGGCAGCAATACGTCTTCGCCGGGTTGGGTGATGGGGAAGTAAGTCTGAGATTTGTATTTGAAATGAAGTACTTGTTGGTTTTCCCGAACGTAAAGGTGCCAGCCAGTAGGTTTGATTTTTTCGTTTTTCAACAAACCGCCAGCGGAGGCGAGGTAAGGTGTTTCGGCTACGAATTCAAAACTTTGTTTCAACTTGTTCCCACCAGCGCGGTTGAGCAAACTGAAAGCAAGGGGCGATAAAAGCGGTACGAAAATAAACAACAGAAAAATTTCAGGCATGTGTTTTTCAACAGGCGCCAGCCGTTTGCGCAACAACACAAAGATGCCACCGGCAATGATAAAACCGGCTGTGAAGGCCATCAAAATCAGTTTTTTTAAACCAACGGTGTTGGAAAACACCTGGAATTCGCGGACATACAGCCAGGACAACAAAAAAAACATCCCAACGCCAGCGAAGGCAAGGATTTTAATCAGGGGGGAAGGTGCTGGGTCGGTCATAATGAAACAGGTTTGAGTTTGAACAGTCCAAAAAGGGCTACCATGGTCCATACAAGTTCCAGCACCACAAACGGGATGGAACCAACAAGCCATGCGCCGGCACAAGCCAAAGCGCCTCCGGCAACGTTCAAGGTAAAATAAACACGTCCGTTGGCGTCGAGTTTTTTCATGGTCGACAAGGCGAATGCAGCCAGAATAAATGTTACACCCGCGCTGCTCACAAAGTCTGCTGTCGTCATGGGTCAACCCAGTTTTTCAACGGTCTTTTCCCACTCAGTATAAACAACAGTGAGTTCATTTTTCCAGCCCTGGTACTGCGACATCAGTTTGTCGGCGTTGGGTTGGTTGTAAAATGTCGTATCGGACATTTTTTGTTCCATTTCCGTGATCTGGACTTCAAGCTCGCTGATGCGTTTTTCAGATTTTTGAACTGCCCTTTGCAAGTGTTTTTTCTCTTCAGCACTCAACACCTCTACACCGGTATCGGGAGCTGCATAACCGCCGTTTTTGGCGGTAGCGACAGCCAGACTCCGTTTTTCAACGTCGCGCATGTTGTTGAGTTTGCGTTTGTTGAGAAAATAGTTGATGTCTCCAAGGTATTCGTGCAGGCGGTGGTCGCGAAACTCCATGGTTCGGGTACTGAGTCCGCTGAGGAATTCTCGGTCGTGGCTCACCACCAGCAATGTGCCTGTAAAATCGAGCAATGCGCTTTTCAACACGTCTTTGGAGAGCATGTCAAGGTGGTTGGTCGGTTCGTCGAGGATCAGGAAGTTGATTGGGCGTAGCAGCATACAGGCAAGGGCCAGGCGTGCGCGTTCGCCGCCCGAGAGCGCCACTACTTTTTTGTCCACGTCCTCGCCACTGAACAAAAAGCCTCCGAGGGTGGAGCGCAATCGGGTGCGCATTTCCGGTGGCGCATATTTTTCCATCGTTTGCAGCAACGTGATTTTGGGATCGAGGGTTTCGGCCTGGTTCTGGGCGTAATAACCGATCTGCACATTGTGGCCCAGGGTGGTTTTGCCAGAAGTGGCATTTTCGGCGCCAACCAATATTTTGGCAAGTGTCGTTTTACCCTGTCCGTTTTGTCCTACGAAAGCGATCCTTTCACCGCGCAGGATTTCAAAATCGACGTTTTCCAAAACCTTCATGTTGCCGTAACGCTTCGTCACATGTTCGGCTTTGGCCACCACTTCGCCCGAGCGCGGAGCCGCTGGGAAACGCAGGTTCATCACCGATGAGTCGATGTCGTCTATTTCTATGCGGTCTATTTTGTCGAGCTGTTTTTGCATGCTCTGGGCCATCTTGGTTTTGGTGGCTTTGGCCATAAAACGGGCGATGGTGCGTTCGCGGTCGGCAATGACACGTTGCTGGTTGTCGTAGGCGGACTGCATTTTTTCCCGGCGTTCGGAACTAAGCTCCACGTAAGCGGAGTAGGGGACTTTGTAGTCGTCGAGCCTTCCAAGCACCACTTCCACGGTGCGGTTGGTAACATTGTCGAGGAAACGCCTGTCGTGGCTGATGCAAATGGCCATGCCCGGATATCCGGAGAGCCAGTCTTCGAGCCACAGTATGCTCTCAATGTCGAGGTGGTTGGTCGGTTCGTCGAGCAGCAGCAGGTCGGGTTCACGAAGCAGCATTTTGGCCAGTTCGATGCGCATTTGCCAGCCGCCGGAAAACTCGTCGGTAAGACGGGTCATGTCGGTATGCTGAAATCCCAAACCGGTGAGCACACGTTCGGCATCAATCTGCGTGGTGGCGTGGCCAAGGTGGTGCAGATGTTCGGTAAGATCGCCTAGCTCTTCGATGATTTTGGCATAAGAGTCGGTTTCGTAATCCTCACGCACCGCAAGATCATTCTGAACGTCGTGCAGGCGTTTTTCCACGGCAAGCACTTCAGCGAAGGCTGTCATGGTTTCGTCGATCACGGTTTTGCCTTTGGGCATGAGCATGTCCTGGTGCAGGTAACCGAGCGTGAAGTGGCTGGGTTGCACGACGTTGCCTTCCTGGGCCGACATTTCGCCGGCGATGATTTTCAGCAGGGTGGATTTGCCTGCGCCGTTGCGGCCTACAAGGCCGATGCGGTCACCGGGTTTGGCGACCAGATTCACGCGGTCGAGCAGAATACGGTTGCCGTATTGAATGTAGATGTTTGATAAAGATAGCATAGCGGCCGCAAAGATACGAGAATAATGTGATCCAAATTAATGATGCTCCAACCTAAGTACAATTAAGGTTACCCAAAAAACAGCTTTTGGAAAATGCTTTGTTGTAATTTGATTTCGGAATATCCACAAATACCGTACTTTGCCCTCATGTCCATCTAAATGTCGGTTAAGATGTTATTTTTTGAGAATATATTTTGGTGTTTATCCCAAAAAACAGTTTTGCCAAAATGTAAAACATGGTTCTGGTTAGCGTGTATCGGATTGTTTGCCAATAGCTTGCAGGCTCAGTCCCTTTGTGCGCCCGGACAAGGGCTTGCTAATACCTGTGCTGTGGCTTGTGTGGTGTGCGACCTGAACGGGTACGCCAACACGACGGTGCAGATGTCGCCGGGACAGGCGCCGCCCGGTTATTGCACCCAAATTGTGCATACCATGGGATGGGTGGGTTTTGTGGCCGGTTCCGTGGATGTTACGTTTGATGTTGAGGTATTTCCGTGTACCCAGGGTAACAGTATAGAGATGGGTGTTTATTCGACGCCCAACTGTTCGCAGTTTACGCTGGTGTCCAATTGTAACACCGCCATGTTCCAAAACAATACCTATTCTTTCAACAATACGGCGCCGCTTACGCCGGGTTGTACGTATTACTTGGTGTTCGACAACAATGGTCCTGCAAGCTGTCCTTTTGAGGTCACGGTCACCAACGGTTCTGCTACGGCGCCTCCGATGGATCCGCCTCCGCCACCACAGGGACCAACGGTCGTTTGTCCGGGTGCAACGGTTGCCTACAGCATCTCGGAAGTAACCGGCACTTGTGAGTACGTGTGGACGAGCCCGGCAGGCAGTCTGATCAATGGCATGGCTTCGCCGCTTCGTTTGTCCGGCCCGGGCGCCAACATGGTAGAGATCATGTTCGGCAGCACCGGAGGCAATGTTTGTGTTGATGTCGGCAACGCCTGCAACAACCCCGCACAGGCTTGTTTGCCTGTAACCGTAATGCCCATTCCACCCACCATTTTACCACCTGTAAGCATTTGCAACGGCGAAAGTTTCGACTGGATCAACGGCGAAATGTACAACAGCTCCCAAACGCTGGCCATAACCCTGGCTTCGTGGCTGGGATGCGACAGCACCATCAACCAGCAACTCATTGTTGATCCGCCCATTACAACCAATCTCGGGTTAAAATGGCTTTGTGAAGGCGAGTGTTTCGAACTGAGCGGACAGCTGTTTTGCGATCCGGGGTACCAAAATTTGGTGCTGACTTCGTTTGAAGGCTGCGACAGTACTGTGTTTTTTACCATCCATTTCCTGCCCGCAGTAGCCGTAATACTGCCTTCTGATACGCTAACCTGTTTGATTCAAAGCGTGTTGCTCAATGGTAGCATGTCCACACCGGGCGTCACGTACGCCTGGTACGGTGGTGCGCAGGGACAACTCGGCAATGCGCCTACGCAGTTGGTCAACCTCCCCGATACCTTCTGGCTTGTGGTTCGGCGCGCCAATGCCTTCATCTCCTGTTTGGATACGGCCATGGTGATTGTACCGTACGAAACGACACCTCCCGTGGTTTCCGCCCTTGGCGATACACTCGATTGTTACGGCAACGCGGTGCAACTGCAAAGCAATATAGGCACGCCGGGTGCACCGTTTGTATGGTCGGGGCCAGGCATCGATTCCACCAACCAAAACCAAGAGGATCCATGGGTGACCGTACCCGGAACTTATTATTTGACGGCTACAAACCCCGCAAACGGATGCATCGGACAGGTTTCTGTTGTGGTGTTTTCCGATACCAATGCACCGCAACTCAGTTTGAACGGGACAGACACCCTCTCTTGTATTCAACTCGTCACAACTCTTACCGCTTCCACCAACGATCCCGACGCAGTGCTCGGCTGGACGGGTCCGAACGGGTTTGCCGATGTGGGCGACAGCATTACCGTTATTTTACCAGGAACGTACTTTGCCACCGCCACTGCACTAAACGGTTGCCTGACCCAGGCCGCCATAACTGTTGCACAGGATACCGCCGCTCCGGTGGTCGCGGCGCAGGGCGATACCCTGAGTTGTACACAATCGTTCGGGTATGTGACGGCATTTTATGCAGATTCATTAGCCACGTTCTCCTGGACGGGTCCTGGCGGATTTGCGGACTCCGCTCCTCAACCAGCGGTTTCTGCTCCGGGAGTATATACGGTTGTTGCAACTGCTTTCAATGGTTGTACGGCATCGGCGCAGGCCCTCGTGGTGCCGGACGACGCTACTCCGCTGTTGAACGCCACAACACCGTTCGTACTTACCTGTATACAAAGGTATACGTTCATCGTTGGTTCGGCAACGCCGTCGGATGTGGTGTTGTCGTGGGCCGGCCCGGGAGGTTTTTCCGCTACCGGCGACTCGCTGCTGGTTTCTCAGCCGGGTACCTATTGGCTCATCGGCACAGCCGTTAACGGCTGTGTGGATTCTCTCGTGGTGCTCGTCGAACAGGATATCCTGCCTCCTGCGCTTACCGGTTCGGGTGGATTGGTGACGTGTGTGCAATCTCAAACCACGATCACCGGTCAATCGTCCGCTCCCGGAACGCAATTTTATTGGAGTGGACCGGGAGGTTTTACATCCACTTCTGCTTCTCCTTCGGTTTTAATTCCCGGAAACTATTTTTTGACCGGCACGGCGCCAAACGGTTGCTCAGCCACACTGCCGGTTTCGGTAGTTGCCGATACTATGGCGCCTGTGGTGCAGGTGAGCTTGCCGGCGACGCCTTTAAATTGTACAATCACACAAATTTCGGCCATAGCACAAAGTTCCGTGCCGGGCTCCGTATTTGCATGGTTTTGGAACGGCTCCCCGGTTGGCACTTCCGTGTTGCAGGTCATCGATCAACCCGGAATGTACACCGTTGTCGCTTCAGCGCCCAACGGCTGTACCGGCTCGCAGGACACGATGGTTTTTGAAGACATAGTCATGCCTGATGTATTTGCCGCAGGCGACACCCTCGATTGTTTCAGCAACCAGGCCTTTTTGTCGGGCGGTTCGGCAACACCAGGAACGGTTTTGAACTGGACGGGACCTGGTAATTTTATGTCCACTTCGGCTACGCCGACCGTTGCGGCAACCGGCACATATGTGTTGTGGGCTACCGGCCCCAACGGATGTTTGGATTCCGAGCAGGTTCAGGTTTTACCACCACCGGGTTTACCGCCGGTCGTTATTTTGCCATACGACACCATAACGTGTGCATTGCCTCTAACCGTTTTGGCTGTTCAGCTGCCGGACCCGGGCATTGCTTACATCTGGACTGGTCCGGGTGGGTTTAACATCATGAGCAGCAGCGCGACGGTATCCACGTCGGGCAGTTACACTGTGGTGGCTACCAATGTTGCAGGTTGTTCACTTTCGGCTTCGGCCGTAGTTTTTGAAAATGTTGTAGCGCCGGTTGTTGCGGCTACGGGCGGCGTCATTACCTGTACGCAGCCATCGGTTGTTCTGAATGTTCAGGCTTCATCGGGTACCCTGATGTTTGTGTGGACCGGGCCTTCTGGTTTCACGTCCGTACTTCCCGAACCTACAGTTGTTGTGGTTGGTACTTACTTGTTGAGCGTCACCGCCGCCAATGGTTGTACGGCAGTTGCCGATGGTATGGTGAGCGCAGATACCACAGCGCCGGTGATTTCGGCCACAGGAGGCACTTTGTCTTGCGCCAATCCAAACCTTACGCTGGGACTTTCTCTTGCCCCGCAAGGCATTCCGGTAGCGTGGACGGGCCCCGCACAATTTACCTCAACCATCAACCAACCGGTGGTGAACCAACCGGGCATTTACTCCGTAACGGCCACGGCAACCAATGGTTGTACGGCAAGCGCTGCGGCATCGGTAACTTCCGACCAGTCGATACCGATGTTTTCAACCACAGGAGGCGCCATTACCTGCACAACTACGCAGGTGGTGCTTGCAGCCACGGGATTTCCGGCAGGCAGTACGGTTTCGTGGTCAGGCCCTGGTGGTTTTTTGGCAGCAGGCCAGCAAATTTTGGTGGTACAAGCGGGTAATTACCAAGCAACGGTTACGGCGATGAACGGTTGCACGGCTGTACAAACGGCTGTGGCTTCCACAGATACTGTGCATCCTGTTGTAACGCTGGAGGCTGAAACCATAACCTGCAACCGTCCGCAAGCCACCATTTCAGCCACCGTTATGCCTTCCAATGCCGGCCTAAGTTGGAGTGGTCCGCAGTCCGGTTTGCCTTCTGCCAGTCAGGTGGCGGTGGGTACGCCGGGTTGGTACACTTTGACGGCCGTTTTGCCATCCAACGGTTGCACGGCAGAGGCCTCGGCAGAAGTGGAAGAAAATATACCCCATTGGTTTTTGGAACTGGGTCCGGACCAGACCGTCTGGCAGGACACATACATCAACTTTGAAATACAAACCGATTTGCCGGAACACCAAAGGGCGACCGTTTCCTGGACGCCGGAATTCCCCTGCAATACTTGTCTGAGGCAGTTTTTGCGTGCACAAGATTCGCTGGTATTGTATGTTTTGATGGAAGATGAAGAAGGTTGTGTAAAAACAGACAGCATGGTCATCAACGTGCTCAAACAAGGTGAAGTGTACGTTCCCAATGTATTTGCACCCGAAACGGTTGGCGAAAACGGCTTTTTCCGCGTTTATGCCGGTAATGTACTCACCCATATGGTGTCCATGCAGGTGTTTGACCGTTGGGGCGAACGCGTGTTTTTTGTGAAAGATGTACGGCCAGATGATGCGTTGAGCTGGTGGGATGGTACGATGGCCGGTGATAAAATGCAACCCGCTGTTTACATTTGGGTGATGGAGGTTGAGTTTGGCGACGGGCACAAGGAACTCCTGAAAGGTGATGTGACCCTGGTACGTTAAGTTTTATTTTGACTTAATAAAATTTGCACAAAAAAACAAATGGCTATTTTGTCTAAATAGCAAATTTAGATTGGTGGATATTTGCAAAAGCCAAACGGGATAAACTACATTTAAGCCTGAAAGTAACTTTTACAAATCTGCCGCGCCGTGAAACCGACCGACATCAAAAATCCAGAATATTTTCACAAGGTGGTGGACTGCCAGTATGCCTGTCCTGCCCACACACCTGTGCCCGAATACATCCGCCTCATTGCTGCCGAACGGTACTCTGAAGCCTATCTTGTAAACTGGGAATCCAATGTTTTTCCTGGTGTATTGGGCCGAACGTGCGACCGCCCCTGCGAACCTGCCTGCCGTCGCAGACGTGTGGAAGATGAGCCCGTCGCCATTTGCCGACTGAAACGTGTGGCCGCCGACAATAAGGGCGAAGTCATTTCGCACATGCCCCAGGGACCGTTTGCTCCCAACGGCAAAACCATCGCTTTGGTGGGTGGCGGACCGGCCTCTCTCACTGTTGCACGCGACCTGGCGCCTCTGGGTTACACCATACATTTGTACGACGAACAACCCAAGGGCGGCGGCATGATGCGCAGCCAGATTCCAGCTTTCCGCCTTCCCGAATCCGTTTTGGATGAAGAAGTAGGTTACATTTTGCGTCTTGGTATCGACACGCATTTCAACCACCGAGTGAACAGCATGCGCGAGCTTTTGGAAAAAAAGTACGACGCCGTTTTTGTCGGTACGGGTGCTCCGCGAGGCCGCGACCTGTCCGATATTCCTGGCCGTACCGCCGCCGCCGCCAACATCCATGTGGGCATCGAATGGCTGGCGAGCGTAGCTTTCGAACATACCGAAAAAATAGGCAAACGCGTGTTGGTGCTCGGTGGCGGCAATACCGCCATGGACTGCTGCCGCACCGCCCGGCGTTTGGGCGGCGATCAAGTAAAAGTGGTTGTGCGCAGTCCGTTCGCCGAAATGAAAGCCAGTCCCTGGGAAATTGAAGACGCAAAACGCGAAGGCATTCCGTTTTACAACAACCACGTGCCCAAAGCTTTTGTGGTGGAAAAAGGTCGGTTGCGCGGCATGACTTTTGAAAAAGTTGCGCCCGTGTACGACGAAAAAGGACGCCGACGCCTCGAATCCACAGGCGAACCCGAAGTGTTTTTTGAAGCCGACGACGTGCTTGTGGCCATCGGCCAGGAAAACAGCTTCCCCTGGATCGAACGCGATCTCGGACTGGAGTTCGACAAATGGGAAGTGCCCACCGTTGACACTGTCACGTTCGCTTCCTCGCGTGAAGGCGTGTTTTTTGGTGGCGACGCCGCACTCGGTCCCAAAAACGTGATCACCGCCGTGGCGCACGGTCACTCGGCCGCAGTTTCCATCGATTTGTATTGCAGAGGAGAAAATTTGGACAACCGTCCTGACCCCATGACCAACCTGATCAACCAAAAAATGGGCATCCACGAATGGATGTACGACAGTTTTGTGGCCGACGACGAGCGTTTTGCCGTGCCGCACGCAGCCAATGAAGTTGCTTTGAAAAGCCGCACCATGGAAGTGGAACTTGGTTTCGACCGCATGACGGGTTTTAAAGAAGCCCAACGCTGTTTGAACTGCGACGTGCAAACCATTTTTGCCCCTGAACTTTGTATTGAGTGCGATGCCTGCGTGGACATATGTCCGACCACCTGCATCACGTTTACCCACAACGGTGAAGAAGACGACCTGCGCACCCGCCTCAACGCTTCAGCCACCCAACTCGACCAGGATCTTTACGTTTCCAAACCCTTGCCGACCACCCGGGTGATGATCAAAGATGAAGACGTGTGCCTGCACTGTGGTTTGTGTGCCGAACGGTGCCCGACGGCCGCTTGGGATATGAAAAAATACATTTACAGCGTCACCAAAGCCTGCGAGGTGTTGCACGACAATCCCTTGCTGACAACCGCCTGAACCCTACGAACAACATGCAACGATTGAAAGCCATCAACGATTTTGTGGTGCGTTTTGCCAACGTGAACGGCACCGGCTCGGCCAGTGCCAACAACCTTTTTGCCAAAGCCATTTTTCGCATGGGTATCCCTGTGACGCCCAAAAACATATTTCCCTCCAACATCCAGGGCTTGCCGACTTGGTACGAAGTGCGCATTAGTGAAAAAGGCTACCTGGGTCGCCGCGCAGGCATCGACATCATGGTAAGCGTGAACCCACAGAGCCTGGCCAAAGATGTGGCCGCCGTGCGCCCTGGCGGTTATTTCATTTACGACAACAGCAAACCGCTGGACAAAAACTTGCTGCGCGCCGACATTCACTTCATCGGCATACCCATGATCCGGATGTGCCAGGAGCATTTTGAAAGTCCAAGGCAACACCAATTGCTGAAAAATGTAATTTACGTGGGCGCTTTGGCCGCATTGATCGACATGGATGTGGAAGTGATCAAAACGCTGATTGGCATCCAGTTCAAAAAGAACGAAAAGCTCGTGCCTCCCAACTTTAAAGCGCTGGAACTCGGCATCAATTACATCCACGAGCATTACAAATTCCCGTTGGATTTGCGCCTCGAACACCGCGACAACGTGGGCGACCGCATCCTCATCGACGGCAATACGGCCTGCGGACTGGGCGCCTTGTACGCCGGCGCTACGGTAGCCGCGTGGTATCCCATCACGCCATCTACTTCCGTGGTGAATGCTTATGAGAAATACGCCAAACGCCTGCGAGTGGACCCCGCGACGGGCGCCAACAAATTCGCCGTGGTGCAGGCGGAAGACGAACTGGCCGCCATCGGCATGGTCATCGGCGCCAACTGGAACGGCGCGCGGTCGTTCACGGCCACCAGTGGACCGGGCGTTTCGCTCATGAACGAATTTTTAGGCCTTGCCTATTTTGCAGAAATACCGGCGGTACTGATTGATGTGCAGCGCGGCGGGCCATCCACGGGCATGCCTACGCGCACCCAACAGTCCGACCTTTTGCTTGCCGCTTACGCTTCGCACGGCGACACGAAACACGTGTTGTTGTTTCCCGACGACCCGGCAGAGTGTTTTGAAATGACCGCAGAGGCGTTTGACCTGGCCGAAAAGCTGCAAACGCCCATCATGGTGATGACCGACCTCGACTTGGGCATGAACGAACACATGAGCGCACCTTTGAAGTGGGACGAAAGTAGGGTGTACAACCGAGGCAAAGTGCTTGACGCCGAGGGGCTTGAAAACACCAAAAAATGGGGCCGCTACCTCGATGTGGACGGCGACGGCATTTGTTACCGCACCATCCCGGGCACACACCCGGAGAAGGGTTCGTTTTTCACAAGGGGCACCTCGCGCGACGAATACGCCCGCTACACCGAAGAGGCCGATGCTTACCAGAGAAACATGGATCGCCTCATTGTGAAATGGAATACGGCCAAAAAAATGGTGCCGCCTCCTCAGACATTCCAGGAAACACCGGCGAGCACCCGCGGTTTGTTGTTTTTCGGAACATCGAGCTTTGCGGCTTTGGAGGCCATGCAGTTGCTAGAGCAGCAGGATATCAAACTTGATGCCATGCGTTTGCGGGCATTCCCGTTCCCCGAAAGTGTGGCGGCGTTTATTGACCAGCACGAAGAAATTTTTGTGGTGGAGCAAAACCGGGATGCGCAAATGCGCAGTCTGCTGATCAACGAATTGGAAATCAATCCGAAAAAACTCATCCGTGTGTTGCACTACGACGGCATGCCCATCAGTGCCGAAGACATCCGCTCAGTTGTGATGAACCACATTAAAAAATCGGTTGCTACACCGCAAGGCGGCGTGCGCAAACAAACCATAGACGAATAACACCATGACCTACATCCGTCCGACCTTCCGCCACCCCGATGCGCCAACCAATGCTTTGGGGTACACCAAACAATACTACGAAGGCGCCTTGTCGACCCTTTGTGCTGGTTGTGGCCACGATTCCATCAGTGCGGCCATCATCCAGGCCTGCTTTGAGTTGTCGATTGAGCCGCACCGCGTCGCCAAACTTTCGGGCATCGGCTGCTCGTCGAAAACGCCCACGTATTTTCTGGGCAACTCGCACGGCTTCAACTCCGTACACGGGCGCATGCCTTCGGTGGCTACCGGCGCCAACTTGGCGAACAGAGACCTGATTTACCTCGGTGTTTCGGGCGACGGCGACTCGGCGTCCATCGGTTTGGGGCAGTTTGCCCACGTGGTGCGCCGCAACTTGAACATGGTGTACATCGTGATGAACAACGGCTGTTACGGCCTCACCAAAGGCCAGGACTCCGCCACCGCCGACGTGGGTTCGATCAGCAAATCGGGTGTTGCCAACCATTTTCAAACCATCGATTTGGCCGCCATGTCGTTGGAACTCGGCGCCAGTTTTGTGGCCCGAAGTTTTTCGGGCGATAAGGACCAGCTTGTGCCCCTCATCAAAGGAGCTTTGTTGCACCGGGGCTTCGCGTTCATCGATGTGATGTCGCCCTGCGTGACCTTCAACAACAACACGGGTTCCACCAAGTCGTACGACTACGTGCGCGCCCACATGGAAGCCACAGCAGCGGTAGACCTAGTGCCCATGAAGGACGAAATCACGCTGGATTATGAAGAAGGCAGCAGCAAACAGGTGGTGCTCCACGACGACACCATGCTCACCCTGCACAAGCTCAGCGCGGGTTGGGACCCGTCGGACCGACGCAGTGCGTTCGACCGCATCAACGATGCGCGTTCGAAAGATGAAATCCTGACCGGGTTAATTTTCCTTGATCCGAATACCCAGGATTTGCACGACATCATTCACACCACGCTTACGCCGTTGAATGCTTGGCATGAGAAAGATTTGTGTCCGGGTAATGGGGCGTTGGAGCGGATTAATGAGGAGCATCGTTAGGTTGTAAACCTAAATAGACCATATTTTATGTTGATGTTATCATTGGTAGTTATGAAATTATTGACATCGACCCCCAAAGTTACCTTGAAATCGAATCCATCGATACACTTACCAACATCATCAAGGGGCGGTTTGGTGCGACCATGGTGGTAACCAAACGGCCGTTTCCTTTTTATCCGGATACCATTCGGTACCGCAATGGCAGGTTTGAAACGAAGATCATCAAATGACTTGGAGCGCGAACCTCAGTTCGCGACCGGGTTGGCGGAGTTTGTTCCGTCGAATGACATATATGGTATTGACAATAAGGTATTTATTCAAATTTTGCGCGAGTTGATTAATTGCGGTGATCCTGTGGCGGACTGAAGTCCGCGCTCCATGTTACCGCACCACCGTAACATCCCCTTCATCCTCATAAACCTTCTCCTCGCCCAACAAATCACCCGTCAGCCTCATGCGCCACACATACACGCCCGGCTGTGCTTCGCGACCATCCCAGGAAGTTTCCGGATCATTGGTGGAAAACAAACGACTTCCCCATCGGTCGTACACCTCGAGTGTGTAAGCGGTGAAAGCACACGGTACAAACACCTGCCAACGGTCGTTCACACCGTCGTCGTTGGGAGAAAACACATTGGGGGCGTACCATATGCAGGGTTTGCAGTTGTAAAAATCCACGACAAACTCTTCGCTGAAGCTGCATGGCCCGCTTTGTCCGCTGATGCCGTACACGCCGGGTTCGGAAACAGTGAAGACTAAGGACATGCTGCCGTCCGACCATTGCCAGGTGTCCAATCCCGCCGGCACTTCAAGTCTCAGGCTTTCTCCGTAACACAAGGTCGTGTCTGAAAAACCGGGATCAACGACGCCCTGAATTTCCATGGTCACAAAAGCTGTGTCGGCCGGACAACCGGCGCGCTCCGGAACAACATAGCGAATGACGCCCGGAGCATCGGTGGCGGGATTAAACGTGCCGCCTGTGCCCGTCCATACGCCTCCAGGTTGCGCATCTGGTCCCAGCAGCGGCAACAGACTTACCGGCGTCGCGTCCGCGCACACGAGCGAGTCGGCGTCCTCACCGGCGTAGGGTGGGGCGATGAGGTCCAGCCTGGCATACCGCACAGCCCGCAGCCCACATTCGGTGAAAACCCTGAATTCCACAAATTTGTCGCCTTCGAGGTCGGTCAAACCATTGTTGTATTGCAGCAGTAAAATGGCCTGCAGAAAATCGGCGGCAGACGCTGTGCCTGTGGCATTCACCAACGTCCAATAACCGGGCGTGTGCTGTACAAGCGTCAAACTTCCCGGCAACACCCCGGCGGATTGCAAAAATTCGCCGCCTTCGGCAAAAGAGATTTTTACGGCAATGGAATCGATCCGTTCTTCTGCCACCAGCGCAGCGTCGGTATCGACCAAACCGATTGGAAGCAGGCATGTTTCGCCAACCAGAAAATCGCTGTCGGGATCGTTGGCATCAAGGGTAAACAAAAAATTGCTTTCCAGCACGACGTTGTCGAGCCCGCCGAAATCATCCGATGAGCGGTACTCGCCGCGTATGCGCAGGGAGGTCACGTCGGACAACACGACGCGTATCTGTGCTTCGGTGGCCGGCGGACCGGTGTAGCCTCCTACCTGCCATCCGCCACCTTCGGCCAGCAA
>JBBSDH010000071.1:0-17433 GCA_038249605.1 Chitinophagales bacterium
CATTTGTTTTGGCCAGCAACGTATTTTTGCTCATCGGCACCTCGTATGGTGAACGCTTATTGTACGTCCCCTCTCTGGTATTTACGCTGGCATTGAGCTGGGGTATTTTAAAAATGACCAAAATCGATGTGCGCGATTCAGCGCCACTGTCTTTGTTTACCGGAAATGCCACCACAGCGTGGACCATCGCAGGCATTCTGCTTGCTGCCTACAGTTTCAAAACCCTCACACGCAATGCTGCCTGGTACGACAGCGCGTCGCTGTACGCCGCCGACCTGAAAACGTCGCCCAACAGCGCCAAACTGAATTACCACAACGCCTTAGAAGTAACCAAAATGGGGTTGGATGAAAAATCAGGTGAAGCCACAAATCCTGTTCAGGTAGAAAAAGGTATTGAGGCTTACAACCGCACCATTGAGTTGTACCCGCAGTACCACGACGCCTATGGCAGCCGCGGACTGGCCTATTTCCGGCTCAAACAATACGACAAAGCGTTTACGGATTATCAGCAATCGCTCAAACACAGACCCAACGACGCCAAGGTGTTGTCCAACATGGGATTCATCTATTTCCTGCGCAACAACCTTGATTCGGCCGAGGTGGTGTACCGCCGTTCCATCCAGTACGATCCGCGTTTTGTGGACGCCCGCCGCAACCTCGGCGCCGTTTTGGCCATGAAAAAGCAGTTCCCCGCTGCCATTGAACAATGGCAGGAAGCCCTGAAATACGACGCGGAAAACTCGACGCTGCATTTTTACATCGGCTCGGCGTACAGAGATATGGGTAAACCCGAGGAAGCGAAACCGTGGCTGGACAAGGCGACGGCATTGGGGCATAAATGAATGCGGACTTGTCCCGAGTAAGCGAGGGAACTGGAATGCGTAATAAAAACATTGTGAGCATTAATTTACTACAGCCATGACCAAAAAATTAAGATTCTTTGCTTTGGTAACCTTGTTGTTGTTTGCACGAGGATGCGATTTTTATTCAACAAGTCTCTGGTTTTTTCAGCCCAACGGCATGCAAGACGAAAACAATCCGCTAACAAAATATTTTGGTATGGGCTGGAATGGTTTAATCATCACCAATTTTATCGTTGTCGGGATCATTGTAGCTGCCTATTATTATCAAAGTTTCAGGTATAAACCCAGGCAGTTACCCATGGCATTCAACAACTTCAAGAAATTTGTCTCAGTCTTGTATTTTTGGGAAAAAGGTAAATTGCACAAGTTCTTTTACTTTCAGTATCAGGTATTAAAAAGTGACTATTGGAAGGCTGCAGAAAACACGGCTACATGATCCTCCCCGACCTCCTTGCGCCCAACCTAAAGATTGTATTCTGCGGCAGCGCAGCAGGAACAAAATCTGCTGAAAGCAAGGCTTATTATGCCGGTCCGGGCAACCGATTTTACCCCTAGAATCGTTTGTTTCAACGGCAAAGAAGCTGCCCGTATGTATTTTGGACTGAAAAATACGGGGCAGTTGAACCTTGGGTTGCAGGACAAAACCATCGGGAATACAAGGGTATTTGTAGCGCCTTCAACTTCGGCCCTGGCCACGGCGCATTGGGATGAAAAAATATGGCTGGAACTTAGGACCATCATAAGCCTTTAATCTAAGGCGTTCATGCCAACCATCCTATTCCGCATTTCAGTTCCCTCGCTTACTCGGGACAAGTCCGCATTCCAAATACGCCCCCACCCTTTCCAACCACGCCGCATCCACCACAGCCGACAACTTAAGCAACTCGTCCACAGACCTGAACGGTCCGTGCTGCTCCCGATAATTCACGATGAGCCTGGCTTGTTTGGCGAAGAAATACGGGTGTGCTTTCAGGTCGTCCACGGTTGCTGTATTCAGGTCTATTTTTTGCAAAAAACCGCCGGAGATGCTTACGTACGGTTTGATTTGTTGGTAAATACTGTCCGGCATCGATTTAACTTCGGCCACCTGCGCCACTTTTACAAACCCACCCAACCGTTCACGGTAAGCCACGATTTGTTGCGCCCGCCAAGCGCCGATGCCTGGCAAATTTTGCCAGTCTGAAAGGCTGGCGAGGTTGGCATCTATGACGGTGGGGGCTGCTTTGCCCGGCGCAGTAAAACTTCTTGTTGCAGGTTTGTTTTCCGGTACCATTACTTCGATTTGAATGTAGGGTTCAAGCGTAGCGTACACATCTTCCGGCAGCGTGTATATTTTTTTCAAGTCTTCTTTTTTCCTGAACAACCCTCCCTTATTGCGGTAAGCGACCACCGACCGGGCGGCGGCGCGCGGCATACCCAGTTGAAGCAATTCTTCTTCGCCAACTTTGTTGGGATCGAACTCAAAAAGCTCAAAAACCTGCTCAAACTTGTTGTTTTTTGACGATGTGTACACCGATCTTTTTTCCTGCGCCACACCTATTTTAATCCATGGTTCGAGTCGTTCGTAATCCTCTGCAGAGAGCAGATAGATCTTTTTAAAATCCGTCGCCTTTTTGAACCGCCCTCCTTTTTCGCGGTAGCGAATAATGGACTGTGCAACACGGGACGACAAGCCGAGTTGGCCAAATTCGCTTTCATTGGCTTGGTTGGGATCGAAAAAAAAGGGCTCAGCAACAGGTTCTGGTTCGTTTCGTTGGTCGAGCGCTGCATAGTACTCTGAAGCAGCTTTTTCAAAAGCAGAAAAATCTACCGGTTGAACCGGTTTCAGGTAAACCACCAATGCCGGGAAACAAAAGGCCGCCAAGGCCATGACCAACAAAGCTGCCGTACCCGCCCTTTCCAAGCGGGAAAAATAGAGGTATCGCGGTATCGTATTTTTCATAATTGATTGGAAAATTAAAGGTTCAATACCCATGCCCCGCTGGTGCGCACATCGTGGTAGGGCGCATGGATGTTTTCACAGGCCTTTTTCCATTTTTCCACACGCCAGGGCTTGTTGCTGCTGTCAAAAACCAACAGGGCATCCGGGAAAAGCACCCTGCAATCGGCTACATTCACCTTTGCGTTGTGGGTTAATACGACGGCGCTCACAGTCAACCCAAATGGTCGTTTTGCCCCGGAAGGTGCCAACGAAGCGTCGTTGATGATTGCTATGGTTTTACCTCCAATGTAAAGAAATGGCTCGCGGTAGATAAATTTATGGTCAGTGTTTAAGGCATTTTTTTCATACGGCAGCTCGGTGACGTCTTCTACCCTCAAAGCCCAGCGTTGCCTTTGCGCGGCAAACTGCTCTTGTTTATCACTCAATGAATCCCGCAAGCGGAACACCTGCAACCCGTCGAAACAATCAACCAAATGCTGCCGGTTTACATGGTAAACCACCACCTTTTGCCGCTCCATTTGCCGCACTTTGACCAACGCGCCGTGCCAGAACAACACAACAAGCATGGCTACTGCAGGTAATAAAAACCTACCCCGTTTTGTTTCCCAAGCCACAGCCACACACAATAAAACAAGCGTTAACAACACTGCTCCCCACACTTCGAGCCAGATGCCGGTTATGATGCTGAACGGCAGCTCGCTGATCCTGAATACACACCAGTTGATGCCCCAAACCAATGCGTACAACATCTTCCCAAACCATTCTGCCAATACCACACTCACAAAATCCAGAAGTACCAACAAGGCCCCGCCCCAAAGGAAAAGCGCCCCACCAAGCACCACTACCCATCCTGAAAGCCAGAAATACACCGGAAACTGGTTGAAATAATACAACGTAAGCGGCAGTGTGCCCAATTGAGCAGCAACACCCACCAACAGCACTTTTAAACCTTCATCGGGCAGGCGTGGCAGTGGCGGAGACAAGCGATACAACTTGGGGTAAAAAAACACCATGCCAGCCACGGCGGCGTACGACAACTGGAATCCCGCGTCGAACAAAAAGTATGGATTGAAAACCAGCAATCCAAATGCGGAGGCCGCAAGGATGTTCCAAACCGGTGCTTCTCGGTACAAAGCTTTGCCCAACAAATAGGTGGAAAACATCACCGAGGCACGCAAAACCGAAGCCGTTGCGCCGGTAAGCAAAGTGAAAGCCCAAATGGCCGCCAAAACAAGCGCTGTTTGCAGCAGTCGCCCGGAGCGTCCGCGCAAAGGCAAACGTCCGAGGCCCAACATAAGTCCGGCATACAAAAAACCAACATGGGTACCCGACACGGCCAGGGCGTGCATGGAACCTGTTTCGGCATAAACTGCCCGCATCTCGTCGGAAAGATCGTCGCGGTAACCTACCAGCAAAGCCGAAGCTGCCGCGTATTCATCGAGGGTGGGAAAATGACGCTGCAGCAGTCCCAGGAGCCTGTCGCGGCAATGGTAGGCCAAGCGCCAGCAAGCATTGCCTTGGCCGGTAGCAAGTACCTGAAGTGAATCGGTGTGCACAAATGCCTGGTAATGGATGTTTTGGTAAGACAGGTATCGCCTGTAATCGAAGGCGTGGGGGTTTTTCGGACCTTCAGTAGCTCGAACCACGCAGGCCACAATGAGGCGATCGCCATACCGTAGACTTTCGCTCAGGGAATCGGCATTCAGGAAAACGAGCAGGTTGCCTGCGGCAGTAGCCAAGCTGTCGGCGGCGTTTCCGACGGCCTCCACACGCAACGGCACCTTCACTTTACCGCCGCGCGAGGGCGCTTCGTACACGGTCGCGAGGATGAAAAGTTTTTGGGGAAGTGTAGCCACCCCAGCAAAATGGGCGGGTTGAGTGCGCTCGTCGTGAAGGGTGGTATGAATATACCCGGCCGCAATCAACAACAGCGTGGAAGCACTGCCGTACAACCACCGCCATCGGTACGCAAACCGGCGCCAAGCCGCCAACACCAGAACAAACATGGTGCTCAGCAAGCCGTACACTACGGCATTGGGCGCTGGCAGCGCAAGGGCATCGGCCAGGATGATGCCCACGACAAAAGGCAACAACAAACGTACAAAAGGAGCAAGGCGCGGATTCATGTTCAGCGGTTTATAGCATGAAAGTTATGCCATTCCGCTGCGCCTTGTAAAGGGTTTGGGACCAATCCCCTTACATTTATTTTAAATGAATCTGGTCTTTTTTTACTTACAAAAACCTGATTTTAAGGGCTTTAAGTGCATCAAAAATCATACGTAATTTCTACAAGCTGGGTTTTGGGTTTAGACTGGCAAGTGAGCACATAGCCGTCTTTCACCTCATCTTCGTCGAGCGCGTAGCAAACATCCATGGTCACTTCGCCCTGCAAAACCTTGGCCATACAAGTGGAACACGCCCCCGCGGTGCAGGAATATGGTGCATCGTATTTTTCCTTCACGAGTACGTCGAGGATGGTGGCGCCTTCGGGCACGGTAGTTTCGATGCGTTGTCCACCGAGGTGCACGATGAGTTTTGCACCTTTGCCACCGGCTTCATTACCGTCGAACTCGCCGGGCATATGGCTGGCATTGAGGAAATGTTCGGTGTGGATTTGTTTGGGATTGATGCCACGGCCAAGCAAACCGGCCTTGATGCTGTCTGCCATGTTGCCTGGTCCGCACACGAAATACTGGCATTCCTGCTCCGGACCGTGGGGAAAGTTTTCATCCAGAAAACTGTCCACCGTGCGGCCGTCGATGCGGCCGGAACGGCCTTTCCAATTGGTGGTACTTTTTTTAAACATGCCGAACACGCCGCCGCTGCCACCTTCCTTTTTAGGCTGGCTGAGCACGTGTTCCACATGCAATTGACCTGTGTAGCGTTCGCTGAGTTGGTCGAATACATCGCGAAATATGATGCTTTCTTCGTTGCGGCTGCCGTAAAGCAGAAAAATGGCGCTCATCGGTTCCGCTTCAAGGGTCGTTTTGATGATCGACATGAGTGGTGTAATGCCGCTTCCCGCGCCGAACATATAATAGGTGCGGCGTTTTTCGGGATCAAGTTTTACAAAAAATCTGCCTTCGGGATGGGCTGCTTCAACCGTGTCGCCCACCTTCAGGTTGTCGCACAAAAAGGTGGATACCTGGCCGCCTTCCATTTTTTTCACCGTGATCGCCAGTTTGTTTTCGAGTGGGCTCGACGACATGGAGTACGAGCGGCGTAATTCGTTTCCGTCAAGGTGTATTTTCAGACCAACATACTGCCCTTGCGTGTATTTAAACAGGTCGGTGAGCGCTTCCGGAACATCGAATTCGATGGTAAAGGTATCGGCGGTTTCCGGGGTAATGGTTTTGACGGGGAGCGGATAAAATTCCATGGTGTGCAGTATGATTGAAACCTCCGGGGCGGAGAAAATTGAATGTTAGAGGGTGCGAAGTTAAATCAGGATTTTAGGATTAGTCCTGATTTTAGAGGATAGATTAGGGGGTTTATTTAAGCCAAAGGTGTGTCCATTTCGTTGTCCTATCGACGACCGCATAAGAACACGATTTTGTCCTTTCAGGTTTTAAAACCTGCCAAGTTTTAATGCCTGGAAAGTCTAAAGACCTGGGAGGTTTTGCATGTGCACGCGAGACCGAGACTTTCAGACACTTCGTTTGCAGTTTCAATCCTATATTTGTTTTCCAATTCTTAACACCATGAAAGACATCAAGTATCTTTTTGCTTACATCCTCCCGATGAGTGCCCTGTGGGCGCTTTGGGCTATGGGTTTTTGGGCCTGGACGACGGTGGTCCTGGCGTTTGTAGCTCTACCCATCATGGAAGCTATTTTACCCTATTCCACGGCAAATGTCCCTGAGAAAGAAGAAATCGAGCGTTCGCAAAAGCCCTATTTCGACATTTTACTTTACCTCAATGCACCCTTGTTGTATGCCATTGTTGCCGCTTACCTGTTTCGCATTAGCACGGGCGGTTTGGTCTGGCTGGAAATCATCGGCATTACACTGAGCACAGGTATAGTTGTGGGCGCTGTAGGCATCAATGTGGCGCACGAACTTGGGCACCGCTACAAACCATGGGAACAAACCCTGGCCAAAATCATGCTTTTGCCAGCACTTTACCAGCACTTTTTTATAGAGCACAACCGTGGGCACCACAAAAACGTGGCGACCGACAAAGACCCCTCCACCGCGCGTAAAAATGAGGTTTTGTATGCATTTTGGGCGCGTTCGGTAACAGGCGTATGGTTGGAAGCCTGGGAACTTGAACACGATCGGCTGGCCAAGGAAGGTCGGACCTTTTGGAGTTTCAACAACGAAATGTTGCGTTTCCAGATCATTCAATTGCTTTACCTCGCAGGTGTTTACCTGCTTTGGGATTGGCGCGGCCTGCTTGGCGCACTCGCCGTGGCGATCATCGGCATCCTGCTGCTCGAAACCATCAACTACATCGAACATTATGGATTGCGCCGAAAACTGACAGCATCCGGACGGCCGGAGCCTGTTTTACCCACACACTCCTGGAACAGCGATTTTGAAATAGGACGTATTTTCCTATACGAACTCACCCGCCACAGCGACCACCACTACAAGGCCACACGCAAATACCAAGTATTGAGGCACATGGATCAAAGCCCGCAACTGCCCGCCGGATATCCAGCTTCACTGCTGTTGGCACTTTTACCGCCGGTTTGGTTTAAGGTGATGAATCCCCGCATCCCAGAGAATTTAATGCCCAGTGCCGCGTCCATTGAATGACGTACAGTTTGGCGAGACTTATATTTTACTCAATTAGGCATGAGGAGAGCGAAATGCAGGACATTTTAACCAAAGAATATCGTATTTCGTCAATCATTTCCCTTTAAAAACAAAGCGAAATCAGTCAAAAGCATCCCTGATTTCCCTTGGTAATGCTTTCTGGGGTGCAGGTGCCGATGCATGGCGGCCGCTACGCCTGGATCCTGATCGAAGAATTTGGTGAGGGTGGCATGCACCTTGAAAAAACGCCCGATATCGTGTTGTTCGGGTATGTCGCGGGCGCCTACGGTCCGCAAAGTACTCTGAAAAAGTTCAAGATCGTAGGGTGCGTACAATTCCGGATAACGGCAGGCGAGGTACAAACTGATGAGTTTGTAATCGCTGTGGTAGTGGTTGTTTTCCACCGACGTGGCATTGGCGTGTTTGAAATCGGTGAGCAGATTGTCGCAACCAAACACAAAACGTGTAGCGCGGCCCTCAACGGGGCGGGTTTCGTTGAACAAATCGTCGAACATCCATTTTACTGTACTGGGTTCAAAACGCCAGAATTCGAGCATCATGCGTTTGGGATACCAGGTCTCGGTTTGCCACAAACGGCGGGTTTCGCTGTTTTGCAAACTTTGGTCGTACACCGCAGCCATGTCGGGGACATCGGTATTCCAATGGGTTTGAAACTGTTGCACAGTTTCCCAAAGGTAAAGTCGCGGATGGTGGCGCAAGGTTGTAAGCCAGCGCTTGTAGGCTTCAATGGATTGCTGAATTTTGGCTAAAACCACGGATCAAAACTTTAAAAGAACCAATTTCAGCTTGTTTCTGAATTCGGATGGCACAAGACATTCTGTGGCACTGATCTGCATGCCGTCGCGGAAACGCAGGCGTAAATCCTGACCCGTTGTATTGATGAGGCCGTTCCGATCGAAATCACCTACGGGAGAAATGGTGTATTCGCTGCAGGTATTTTCGTATTTGATTTCGTCGTTGAACAATACGCGCAACTTGTCTTTGCTGCGCAGGAGAAAATAGGAAGAAAAGGTGGCCTCATCGTCCTGCGAATATTGTTTTTTATGCACCACGGTTTTCCAATTCGCTATGCCGTCGGGTTGCAGGCCGATCATAAAAATGTCTTCGTGGTAAAAATCGACAACCATGCGCATACCGTCGCGCCAGAACCCCCTACCTGAGGTTGTTCCGCGCTGGATTTCATGGTAACGTTCACACACAAGCACAGCGCCGCCATCCTGCCTCGAAATGATTTGTTGAATGTAACTGTCGCTGATGCCTTTGTCGGAACCGCCTTCTGTTCCCAAGTCTTTACGGCGAAGCACCGAAAGAAACTGTTCATCAAAGGGTTCGTAATGCAGGAACGGTTCATTGCCGGGCTGGAAACGCACGAAAAATACCCCATTGGAGCGGTCCCTACTTTTTTCAGCATAAAAACCTGCACCGACAAGTTGTTTGTTGAGGTTGTCGTAAGTGAAACGCATGTCGCCTGTTGCAAACTCATTGAGCGGAATGTGTTTGATCGACTCATCCTGCCCACTCAAATGAAAGACCTCCAGCCTGTGTTCTGCACTTTTTGATTTGCGGTTGTTTTGCTCGGCCACGAAGAAAAAATCGCCTTCGTTGCTTAGCGCCATAGACCGCACCTTCGAATCGTAGTAATAATCGGGCATTTGGACGGTTTTATCCCACAAGACCTCCATTTGATCAATTTGGAAACACGTCATCTCAATGCGCGTACGGTCGGCGACGTTGAACACCACAAAACAATTGCGGTCGTCGCTGCGCAAAATTTCCAACACTGGAGGCGCAAACATGCGGTCGCCGTAATCTTTGATCACCATGCTGTCGATAAGATTGGCGCCGGGGTCGTAGCGGTGAATGCGCAACTGGTAAGTTCCTTTGCGCCGCAACTTGTGAATGATGGCAAAATCGTTTTTCCCAGCCACCACCGAAATGATCTGAACACCGCGGCGGTCGAGATCATCCATTTTGCGGCTCCACGATAGCCGCATTTGGTTGTCGTATGCCTGCACTTCAAATTCGTCGTATTTGTCGCGGAAAAGCAGAATCCTGTCGCGTAACCTGCCCACGAGCTCGTACCCGTAGTCGGTCCGGATGGCCAAAGCTTCAGAAACGAGCATGCTTTGGGCATCTGCCGACACCAGAAAAAAGGAGAAAAACAAGGCAAACAAGCTGATTCTGTGCTTCATAGCTAAAACAATTGATGGTCATGGTACCGCAAATCGAAACCATGGCATACAATTTCGAATTTCGGGATAAATTTGAGGATAAATTAGGAAGCATGCACCTTGTAATTATCAACGGTCCAAACCTGAATTTGTTGGGACGGCGCGAACCCGAAGTTTATGGCACGGCCAACTTCGACGATGTTTTTATTGCCCTGAAAAAAAAGTATCCCGACATCCGGCTCTCTTTTTTCCAAAGCAACCACGAAGGCGCACTCATCGACCACCTGCACGAAACAGGATTTTCCGCCGACGGCATCATCCTCAACGCCGGCGCCTACACCCACACGTCCATCGCACTCGCCGATGCCGTTTCGGCCATAACCACGCCTGTGATCGAAGTGCACATCAGCAACGTGCATGCCCGCGAAAACTTCCGACACCACTCCCATCTTTCAGCCGTTTGCAAAGGTAGCATCGTGGGGCTGGGCACCGACGGATACCGAATGGCCATTGAACATTTTTGGAGTTTAAAGTTTGGAGTTTAAAGTTTAAAGTTTAAAGTTTAAAGTTTAAAGTTTAAAGTTTAAACTTTAAACTCTAAACTTTAAACTTTTCTACTGCACTTTTGAAAAGGATATGGGCGATTCAGGACGTAAAAAAAGGATGCCCGTTGTGGCGATGGTATCTCCAGCGGTTAGTCCGTCGGTGATTTCAACCATTTCGGATTGGCGCACGCCGGTCCTTACCGTTACAAATAATGCTTTGCCATTTTTGCTGACAATCACTTTTTTGTCGCGGGCTTGTGGGATGATGGCTTGTGACGGGATCATGAGTGCGCGCGCGTTGCTGCCCAGGGCAAGTTTCACTTCGGCAAAAGCGCCTGGCAACAGCTCACGGTTGTACTCTTTCACAAGCGCGCGAACTTGTAGGTTGCGTGTATCGGTATTGATGCTTTGTTCGGTGGCGATTACGGTAGCCTTGTACGTTTTGGCGCCGCCTTGCAATGTGAATTCGACGGTTTGTCCGGCATGAAGGAGGCTGCTGTATTTCTCCGGCACGGAAAAATCCAACTTAAGGGTGGTCAGGGCGCGGATGGTAGCAACCACATTGGCAGGACTTATGTAGGCGCCCGGACTGATTTGCCGCAAACCTATCACGCCGTCGAAAGGAGCGCGCAACTCTGTTTTTCGAATGTTGATCTGCACCAGTTCCATTTCACTTTTGAGTGTTTGGACCTGAAGTGCTGCCAGGTCAAATTCCTGCTGGCTGACACCTTTCACCTTAAGCAGATCGCCCAAACGTTGTTCGGTAATTTCTGCCTGGCTAAGCTGCGTCTGCAGTTTGCGGAGTTGTGATTGTAAGTCCGCATCAAAAATTTTCAGCAACAACTCATTTTTGCGCACGGCCTTGCCTTCGGGAAGGTTGAGTTTCACCACACGGCCGGTGGCTTCAGGCCGAAGTTCGGTCGACTCCGAAGGCAGCAGCGTGCCGCCAGCTGTCACGATTTCCGTTAACGAACTGGTTTTAACCACAAACCCTTCCACAGCTTGAATGGCATAGTTGGCACGGGCAGGGGTACCGCCCGGGGCATTGTCTTTTTTGCCGCAAGCGGCAAAAAACAGGCTAATCGTGCAAAAAAAAGTGAAACATCGTAGCATCGGACAAATGTAAAGATGGAAACACTTAAACAGCTTTTTTGGTCCGGTGTTTATGACAAAAGGTTAAATTATCCAAACAAAACGGCCGGGAACGGTTCGGAGGAACCGTTCCCGGCCGTACAAACCAGGAGAAAAAGGTAACTAAATTCTCGTTGTCAAGAACGCATGCTGTTGAATGGGCGCATCTCTTCACCAAGCCAGTTTTCTTTCCAATCTTCAATCGGGATGATTTTTTTGGCTTGTTTGGTCACTTTGCGTCGCAGGTATGCGATGGCAAATTTGGGCGATTTTTGCCACAAACGGAAAAGAATTGAATTGGTGCGCTCCATAGCTTAGTTGTTTTGTTCGATGGGTATTAAATAATTGACTACTAAAATATTAACGGAACAATCTCAAATAAAGTTTCTATAATTTTGTGTTTTTTTTGTTAAATCTTATGATAAAGTCAAAATTATCGTTAGTGCCCGCCACCTGCACCCGTAAATTCATGCCCTGGAGTGCAATTCCAAATCTTCGCCGTAGCTTTGTACCTCGATTTTAACGCCTTTAAGGCGCAAAAAATATTACCGTTCCCTATGAGCGAAACCTTATCCATCGTCATACCTGCGTACAACGAAGAACGCACCATCCACCGCATCCTCGATAAAATCAAAGCCGTCGAACTGGTTGCCGGCATGCAAAAGGAGCTCATCATCACCAACGACTGTTCGACGGACGATACCGAAGGCGCCATCAAACGTTACATGGACGCCAACCCTTCACTACCCATCCGTTACCTCTGCCACGAGGTCAACAAGGGCAAAGGCGCCGCTTTGCATATGGGCATTCAACACGCTTCCGGTAAATACATCATCATCCAGGACGCCGACCTCGAGTACGACCCCCAGGAGTACAACATCCTCCTGCGCCCCATCCTCGACGGCTATGCCGATGTGGTTTTTGGCTCGCGTTTTATGGGTGGACGCCCCCACCGCATCCTGTTCTTCTGGCACAGCATCGGCAACAAATTCCTCACGTTCCTCTCAAATGCCATGACAAACCTGAACCTGACCGACATGGAAACTTGTTACAAACTTTTCCGCGCCGACATGCTCAAGGGCCTCTCGCTTCGCGAAAAACGTTTCGGCTTCGAACCCGAAGTAACTGCCAAAATAAGCCGCATAGACGAAATTCGAATCTACGAAGTAGGCATCTCTTACTACGGCCGCAGTTATGCCGAAGGCAAAAAAATTGGCGCACGCGACGGCTTCCGGGCCATCTATTGCATTCTGAAATACAATCTTTGGGCGAAAAAATAAGTTGGCAGTCGGTTGGTCGGTTGGTCTTTTAATCGGTTGGTTTTTGCTGCAAAAAATACATTGGATAAAAATAATTTAAAAGACCAACCGACTAAAAGACCAACCGACCGATTTATGTTAGATTCCTTGTTTTTCCGTGAAATCGAAAAAGTTGTGGCGCATCCGTCGTGGAAGGCGGCTGAAAAAGTGTTGGCACTTGGGGTTTTGCTGGAAAAGTTGTTTGGCGAAGCCACCAAAAAGGAACAACTGGCGTTCAGTACCCTTTTTGCCCGGATAAGTTACGTTGGTCACCAATACCAGATAGACGCGGCACCGTTGCGTCGCATCCACCATTTCCGCCGCGCCTGCGCACGTACACGCCAGGGTTATGCAGTGTACGACAGCGACGTGAACCGCGGCATCCGAGCCCTGGCCGAAGCCGTCGCCGTGCTGTATGCCGTCGATGTCCCTGAAAACATCCGCGCTCTTTTTCCGCAAGGCGCCGATGCCCCCGAAGAAAACAACGCTACGTATGCCGCTACCCTACCCTCCGCACGTGTGGTAGCCCTTGCCGACGACCCGGAAAACAACTGCCTCATCGCTTCGGATGAAAGTCTCGACGAAGGCGGGCGTGTGCGGGTATTCTACAACCTGCCCGAACGCAACGACAACTTCAACCCCACCATACAACTCATTCGGAAAATTTTTGGCTTCCCAGTTACCCTGCGCCTCATCGATGTGGAAGTACGCGCTGGTGGTGAGTACCGTCCGCGGGCCATGGTGATTGAGCCCGATTATTTGTTCGACGTGTCGGCAGTGTCGGAATGTTTTAAGGAAAATGGCGCCGAACCGCTTTACCACTTGGTGAAAAAGTTTTTGCCGATGGAAAGTACACCCGCTTTGCTGCTCGGCAACGTGGCCAACCATTTCCTCGACCGGCTGCTAACCGAGCCAGATATTGATTTTCCCGGCCTTTTCCGCGAAACCTTCCAACAGTTCCCGTTTGCTTACGCTGCCATGAACGACCGCGAAGTGCGCGAACTTTCGGCCAAAGCCCAAAAACATTACGTCAACCTCAAAGCCATGGCCGCCGAAGGTTTTGTCCGCCAAGGCATTGAAGCTCAAAACGCGGTGCTCGAACCGGCTTTTTTCAGCGAAACCTACGGCCTACAAGGACGACTCGACCTTTTCTACCGCAGCGGCTCGCAATCGGCCATCGTGGAGCTCAAAAGCGGCACGCCTTTCCGTCCCAACAGCTACGGTATCCAGCGCAGCCATTTTACCCAAACCTTGCTGTACGACCTGCTCGTACGCTCGGTTTACGGTGCCGGCACCGATCCGGCCAAATACATCCTTTACTCCGGACTTGACGAGCGGCCCCTGCGTTTCGCACCCACCGTAGCGCCCGAACAATGGGAAGCCCTGCAGGTGCGCAACCAGTTGCTGGGTATTGAAAAACTGTTGATGAACATCAGGCCCGGCGACGAGCCTGTACCCATTTTTCAAAAATTGCGGGGCAGCATTTTTTCCGGAAAAGGATTTTTACAACGCGACATCCTGCGTTTCGAAACAGCCTACGAAGCACTCAACAACCTTGAACGGCGCTATTTCAACGCCTTTTGCGGCTTCACCGCACGCGAAAACTGGCTGAGCAAGGTAGGTGCCGAAAATGCCGAGCTGGGCCACAGCGGTCACGCCAATTTGTGGCGCAGTAGTTTGGCCGACAAAGAACAGGCGTTCAGCATCCTCTGCCAATTAGAGCTTGTAGACAACCGGGCCAACCAGCCCGACCCCGTGATCGTTTTTCGAAAAACGGAAAAAACCAATCCACTGGCCAATTTTCGCGTGGGCGACATCGCCGTATTGTACCCCGTGGAACAACCCGGCGATACTGCCCTCAACCACCAAGTCATCAAGTGCAACATCATCGGTCTGGGCCCTGAACTCGTGGAGGTGCAACTGCGTTCTCGGCAGTTCAACCTCAAACCTTTTGAAACCACGGGCAGTTGGAACCTCGAACCCGATTTGATGGATTCCTCGTTCACCTCCATGTACCGCGGTTTGTTCGAATGGGCCAACGCACCGGCGGCAAAACGGAAGTTGCTGCTTGAAGGCCCGGGTTCCCTGCGGGGTGACAAAGAACAATCCTTGTCCTCCCGCAGGGAACTCCGCAAGGAACCGGACCCCGAAGGGCTCACCAATGAGCAGGTGCAGGTGTTCCGCAACATTGTGGCTTCTCAGGATTTTTTCCTACTTTGGGGGCCTCCCGGTACGGGCAAAACAAGCGTCATGCTGCGCGCTTTGGCGGGTTGGGTGCTCGAACACACGTCCGACAATCTTCTGCTGCTTGCATACACCAACCGCGCCGTGGATGAGATTTGCGAGGCCCTCGATTCTCTGGGCGGCAACATCCGCGAACAATACCTGCGCATCGGTTCCAGGTATTCTACCGCAGCGCCTTTCCGCGACCAACTGTTGAGCAAAAAAGTAACCGGCGTGAGCAACCGCGCCGAACTGCGCAGTACACTCGAAAGCCGCCGCATTTTTGTGAGTACTGTGGCGTCTTTTGCGCAAAACGAAACGTTGCTGAAATTGAAAAAATTTGAACGTCTCGTTGTTGATGAAGCATCGCAACTGCTTGAGCCGCAATTGTTGGGTCTGCTCACCCGATTCGAACATTTTGTGCTCATCGGCGACCATAGGCAGTTGCCTGCAGTGAGCTCGCAAGGACCAGAACTTACGCAGGTTGCCGATCCGGATTTGCAGGCCATCGGGCTCACCGACCTGCGCGATTCGTATTTCGAACGCATGTACAAAAGGTGTTCGGAACAGGGTTGGAACGCACATTTTGGACGCCTGAGCAAGCAGGGACGGATGCACGAGGACATCATGCATTTCCCAAACAGCCATTTTTACCAACATTTTTTACAAACCCTCGTCGAAAGCGGCTTACAACACGTGCCTTGTGATTATGCATTGCCGGACGTGGAAATGGTTTTGGAAAAAACACTGGCAGGAGCGCGGGTAGCTTTTTTGGCCAGTCCGCTGGAAACCTTTGTGCCCGGACAAAAAACACACCGCGGCGAAGCCGAACTGGTGGCCCGGCTGGTGCAATTTTACCGCAGGTTGTACGCTGCCAACAGACTTCCCTGGGAGCCCGCCAAAACCTTGGGCATCATTACGCCCTGGCGCGCACAAATCGCACAAATCAGAGCGGCCTTGAACGAATGCGGCGAAAATCCTGAGGAACTCAGCATCGATACCGTGGAGCGTTACCAGGGCGGCGCACGGGAAATCATCATCATTTCCACCGCCGTGCACACCGAGGGACAGTTGGGCGCTCTGGTGAATTTGTCGGGCGAGGGTGTGGACCGCAAACTGAACGTTGCGCTCACTCGGGCTCGCAAACACGTGGTACTGCTGGGAAATGTGGGTGTTTTGGAAAAAGATCCAAGATATAAGGCGTTTATGGATAGGTATGGGGTGGAGGTTTGAAAGCGTTCAAAGCTCTACCTTCGACTTTGGCCATTAACTTTAGGAAATGGAGATGAAAGCCTGGAACTCCTCTGAACTTTGAAATTCATTAATTGCGTATCTTTGCGGCCAATTTTCATGAATCATCAGGCTCTAACCATGCAACCATCCGTTTTTTTGAAAAAATTGGGTTTAAAAACCCGCAACCAGGGCACCTGGACCGGTCTTAACGCCATTTCGGGCAGCCGCCGGTATATCGATTCCTATTCGCCGGTAGACGGTACTTTTATTGGAGCAGTGAGCGTCACCACCCGCGACCAATACGATCAGGTGATTGCAACTGCCGAACAGGCGTTCAAAACCTGGCGCGAAGTGCCAGCGCCCAAACGCGGCGAAATCGTGCGCCAGTACGGCGATGTATTGCGCCAGTACAAAGAACCTCTGGGCCAGCTCGTGAGCTATGAAATGGGCAAAAGTCTGCAGGAAGGTTTGGGTGAAGTACAAGAAATGATCGACATCTGCGATTTTGCCGTAGGCATGTCGCGTCAACTTTACGGACTCACCATGCACTCCGAGCGGCCGGCGCACCGCATGTACGAACAATGGCACCCGTTGGGCATTGTGGGCATTATTTCGGCCTTCAACTTTCCGGTGGCCGTGTGGTCGTGGAACAGCATGATCGCCATGATTTGCGGCGACGTGTGCGTGTGGAAAGCTTCGGAAAAAGTACCGCTTTGTGCCATCGCCTGCAACAACCTTTTGCAAAAAGTACTGAAGGCCAACGACCTGCCCGAAGGCATTTCGAGCATCATCAACGGCAATTATAAGGTGGGTGAAATGATGACCACCGACCACCGCGTAGCACTCATCAGCGCCACAGGCAGCACCCGTATGGGTAAAATCGTAGGCCAAACCGTGGCCGGCAGGCTCGGCAGGTCGCTGCTCGAACTCGGCGGCAACAACGCCATCATCGTAACACCTTCATCGGATCTGAAAATCGTGCTCACCGGCGCCGTGTTCGGAGCGGTGGGCACGGCAGGACAACGCTGTACCTCCACCCGCCGCCTCATTGTGCACGAAAGCCAAATCGGAAAGGTGAAAGAGGTGATGGCCAAAGCTTACGGCCAGTTGCGCATCGGCGACCCGTTGGATTCGAACAACCACGTGGGTCCGCTCATCGACAAAGATGCCGTGAACGCTTACCTGAACTCCATTGAAAAAGTGAAAAACCACGGCGGTAAATTCGTGGTGGAAGGCGGCGTACTGG
>JBBSDH010000072.1:0-17311 GCA_038249605.1 Chitinophagales bacterium
ACACGATGAAAGGCGACTTCGCTAAAGGCAACAACGCCGTTAGCCTCGACCGCGCTCAAATCAACACCACTGGTGTTCTGTACTACAAGCTGGAAACAGCCAACGACAGCGCTACCAAGAAGATGATTCAAACGAAGTAATCTGAACCTCGTTCGGTCATCCGAATAAACACAGGGCCCATGAGCAATCGCTCATGGGCCCTTGTTTTATGAATGGCAATACTGTTAATTACCTTACTCCGCCACAAAATCCAATGCTGCCGAATTGATGCAATAACGAAGTCCCGTAGGCTTTGGGCCGTCATCAAACACATGTCCCTGGTGGCCGCCGCAACGGGCGCATTCCACTTCGATACGCGTCATACCGTAACTTTCATCTTTGTTTTCCTTAACGTAATCTGGTTTGATGGGCTGGTAAAACGATGGCCAGCCGGTGCCGGATTCAAACTTGGCCACTGAACTGAACAGCGGTAAACCACAACCGGAGCAAGTATAGGTGCCCGATTTTTTGTTTTTTTCCAGATCGCCGGAAAAGGCTCGCTCGGTACCTTCTTCGCGCAAAACGTGGTATTCTATACTGGTCAACCGGCTTTTCCATTCCGATTCGCCGAGCTCAATTTTAACCAACTTGCCATCCCTGTATTCAGGTTTTACAATGGAATCAACAACTGCAACCGACAGTGTGTTGGCAGATGGTACGCCTTCAGGCGCGGTACTTTGGGCCGGCTCCTGACAAGCAAGGAGGGGCAACATAAACATGATGTATTTCATAAATGATGGTTTATTTTCTTCTTTTGGGTTGGTTCCATTCCTCGCGTTCGGCAAACTGCACGATTTTTTTCATGAAATTGGCCATGGAAAGGAATACCAGAAAACCAACGGTGATGACAAAGTATATCCAGCGAAACGACTCGGCCTCGCCAAGCGGAATGCCCGAAAATCCCCAGGCCGCCAATCCATTACCAACCGCCAACGCCATGTAAGAATACATCGAATTGCCCCAGTATTTGGCAAAATTGTCCGTAGTAAGACTCATTAGA
The DNA here is from genome assembly GCA_038249605.1 of Chitinophagales bacterium. Classification (GTDB taxonomy): domain Bacteria; phylum Bacteroidota; class Bacteroidia; order Chitinophagales; family Saprospiraceae; genus M3007. The sequence goes on from JBBSDH010000072.1 coordinate 1,040, forward strand.
CTGTTCAGCAGGGCGAACAATAAGGTGAATGCCGTAGCAATGGACCAGGCGTAAAGTTTGCCGGTCGGCAAAATATTCGAAACCGTAGACAGCCAACCCAAAAACATGAGCAGCAACGCTCCGGCGAAAACCAGGCCGGCCTGTTTGATGGGTTGGATGTAGGTCATCGTTGTGAGTTTCTCCCAGCTAAACGTGGGATCTGTTAGTGTATTTGTGTTCTCCCAGCGAAGCATAGGATCTGTTTGTGTATTACCTGATCATTACGCCTTTGCGATCGAGAAAAGGTATGTCCGTGAAATTCATGTCTGCCAGACTGCCCTGAACGAACACGTACTTTTTATCGTACAGGTAATCGTTGTAGGAAAAACTCACCCAGTATTCGTTGGCCATATCCAGCACGGCTTTTTGGATGGGTTCAATTTTAACCAGATCAAGCGGCCCGATTTTTTCCCAGAAATAACGCATGGTGGACGTCCGGCGCTCTTCTCCTGCGAGTATGCCATAACCACGAACGTTGATCAGGACTGAATGTATGGCTTCGTCTTTGAGGTTGATGAGGTAGGAGTCCCAAAAATCCTCAACACCTTCTTCGTCTTTCAGGCGTGGCGCAATGGCTATGGCCAGGTCTTCAACTTTCAAAATGGGAATGTCTTTGATCATGCTTTTGTTCAGCTATGTACGATGGTTTCTGTACTTATGGATTCAAGTTGGCATTCGAATACTTCGGAAAAATGTTGGACAAGGTGTTTTTTTACGGTTTCTAAATCCACTTCCCCACCCAATTCGATGGCCATGGAAGTTACCGTTTTGTCTTCGTCTACAATGCCACAAGGTACGATGTAGTCGAAATAGCTCAGGTCTGTGTCTACATTAAAAGCAAACCCGTGCAACGTTACCCAACGGCTTAAATGCACTCCAATGGCGCAAATTTTCCGCTGTTTGTCCCAAAAATGCGCATCATTTTGCACCCCGCATGCTGCATTCCGCATTCCGCGAACCCAAACGCCTGTATAATCCTTGATCCGGTAGCCTTCAATGCCAAAATCAGCCAATGTTCGAATGATGGTTTCTTCCAAAAAACGCACATAGCGGTGTACATCATTGAAAAAAAGATCAAGATCGAGGATGGGATAGCCTACTATTTGACCGGGACCGTGGTACGTAATGTCACCACCGCGGTTGATGGGGAAATACTGGATGCCGCGCTCCTGCAACTGAGTCTCGTTCAACAACAGGTGGTCCATCGAGCCGCTTTTCCCCAAAGTGTACACATGAGGATGTTCCACGAGCATGAGTGTATGGTCCTGAACGTAGCTGCCAGGAGGTTGTTGCCGGTTTTGCATTTTGCGATCTACCAAAACCCGGTGAAGGCTCGTTTGGTAATCCCATGCGGCCTGGTACTCCATTTTACCCAAATCCAGCAATCTCACTTTTTCCATAATGGTGCTTAAACGTTTGAAGCTGCCTGCTTGTTCGATGCAAATTTAAAATATACGCCGATCAATACCGCGTATCCGGCAGTAAATCCGTACCTTTGGATCCCGTAACAATACGAACCCATTCATGACGAAATACATCTTTGTTACGGGCGGCGTAACCTCTTCTTTGGGAAAAGGTATTCTGTGCGCTTCGCTGGCCAAACTTCTCCAGGCACGCGGTTTCTCCGTAACCATACAAAAATTTGACCCCTACATCAACGTAGACCCCGGCACGCTCAACCCTTACGAGCATGGCGAATGTTACGTTACCGACGATGGCTCGGAAACCGACCTCGATCTGGGTCACTACGAACGTTTCCTGAATAAACCCACCTCGCGCGCCAACAACGTGACCACCGGCTCCGTGTACCAAACGGTGATCAATAAGGAACGCAGCGGCGATTACCTGGGCAAAACCGTTCAGATCATTCCACACATCACCGACGAGATCAAAAGACGCATGTTGCTGCTCGGACAAACGGGGCAGTACGACATCGTAATTACCGAACTCGGCGGTACGGTGGGCGACATCGAGTCGCTGCCCTATGTCGAATCGGTGCGCCAGGTGCGCTGGGAACTCGGACGCGACAACTGCCTGGTCATCCACCTCACCCTGGTGCCTTACCTGAAAGCTGCCAAGGAACTGAAAACCAAACCGACCCAACACTCGGTGAAAGAACTGCTCAGTCTGGGTGTCCAACCCGACGTTTTGGCCTGCCGTACGGAACATCCGCTTGGCTTGGACATACGACGCAAGCTCGCCCTTTTTTGCAATGTGGAAATGTCGTCGGTCATCGAAGCACTGGATGCAGATAGCATTTACGACGTGCCACTGTTGCTGCTTAAGGAACGTCTCGACAGCGTGGTCATTTCCAAACTGCACCTCAGCGACCGCCGTGAACCAGATTTGGCTTCCTGGAAGGCTTTTCTCGGCAAACTTAAAAATCCGCTGCACGAAGTAAAAATCGGCCTGATCGGCAAATACAACGAGCTGCCTGATGCCTACAAATCAATTTACGAATCCTTTGTACATGCCGGCGCCATCAACGAATGCAAAGTCAAAGTGGTGCCCATCCATGCAGAAGAACTCGAAGGCAGCTACAAAAACGTGGGTAAAGTACTGGAAGGCCTCAACGGTATTTTAGTTGCGCCGGGCTTCGGCGAACGGGGCATCGAGGGCAAACTGATGGCCATCAGGTATGCCCGCGAAAACAACGTTCCCTTTTTCGGCATCTGCCTCGGCATGCAAACAGCCTGTGTAGAATTTGCGCGGAATGTGCTCAAACTTGAAGGCGCTGCTTCCACCGAAGTTAATGCCAATACGCCTCATCCGGTCATCGACCTCATGCCCGAACAGAAAAAAATCACCAAAAAAGGTGGCACCATGCGCCTTGGTGCATACCCCTGCGAGGTGAAGAAAAAAACGAAGGCTTTTGAAGCCTATAAAATGGTGTCCATCAGCGAACGCCACCGTCACCGCTGGGAGTTCAACAATGCCTATCTCGACGCATTTGAAAAAGCAGGCATGTCGCCTTCGGGCATCAATACGGAGTCAGGACTGGTGGAAATCATGGAAATTAAAGACCACAAATACTTCGTGGGGGTACAGTTTCACCCCGAGCTGAAAAGTACCGTGGAGCGTCCGCATCCACTATTTGTAGCTTTTGTGAAGGCATGTATTGTGTAAATCCGTTAAATAGGTGTTGGTCAGTTCTGTGAAAGTTGTGTATACGTACACACCTTTTACAGAACTGACGAACATAGTTTTACAAGGTTTTTTACAAAAAGATTTTCCACAAAATCCGGATACTCCAGAAAATAACCATCACGCCCACAGCGATGAACATGGTCCGCAAAGGTAATTTGCCAGCCAATCGTGCAGCAAAAGGAGCCGCCACCGTGCCCCCGATGATCAAACCCACAATGATTTGCCAGTGTGAAATACCGATGAGGGTAAAAAAGGTAAGTGCACTGCATAGGGTTATAAAAAACTCGACAAGACTCACTGTTCCGATCACATATTGAGGCGTTTTGCCCCGTGCAAGCAAGGTGCTCGTCACCAGCGGCCCCCAACCTCCACCTCCAAACGAATCGAGAAAACCGCCTGCACCAGCCAACCAACCCACGTTTTTTACCTTTTTCTTTTGCATGTTGCGCAGAAATGCCCTACGCAGGATACGTATGCCCAACAACAGGGCATATACCGCCAAAATCGGTTTAACAATATGAACGTATTGCTCTCCAAGCCACGACAACAAAGCAGCGCCAGCCACAGCGCCAACAATGCCCGGTATAAGCAACGCCCGGAACAACCGCCTGTTCACATTGCCAAACCTGTAGTGCGAATAACCCGAAACGCCTGAAGTAAACATTTCGGCGGTATGGATGCTCGAACTGACCGAAGCCAACGGCACACCTGCGCCCATAAGCACGATTTGTGTCACCACACCGTATCCCATGCCCAACAATCCGTCGACCATTTGCGCAAGAAACCCCACTGCAATGAACATCCAGAACTTGTTGTCGATGTTTGCAAAACGTTCCACCCACACCTCTGCCGGCGCCGAAATCAAAAGGATGTTGATCACCATCATCAGCCCGAACGCCGTCAATGCGGCGGTGGCGATGTTGCGCCATTTGCGCCCATTGATGGTTTCGATTTTTTGCCGTCCAAGCAAAGCCGGCAGGATATCCTCATCATCGGGTTTGGTAGCCAATGAAGCAGTCAGGGCATTCAAGGTGCGCACCTTATGTGAAAAATCGCCTTTAAGTCTGCTGCGCAATACCGGCATGTTTTGCAACAAGTCGTCGAGTTCGTTGGGTAAGGCATCGTCGAAAGTTTCACGCAGGCGTTTGGCGATGGTCGGCGATTTTCCGTTGGTGGAAATGGCGATTTTGACATCGCCTTTTTGAACGATGGAACCAAGGTAAAAATCGCACAAATCAGGCGTGTCGGCCACATTCGTAAAAATACCGCGGGCCGAGGCAAGCGCTTTGACCTGCCTGTTGAGTGAAGGGATGTTGGTAGCAGCGATCACCAGCCGCTTTCCATCTAGGTCGCTGTGCTCAAAAACCTTTTCATGCAAAACCACTTGTGGGTAACCTGCCGTCAAAGCACGGATCTCGGATGAAATCTCCTGGCCAACGAGGGTAACCGGCGTATTGGGACTGTTGACCAATACCGCATACAATTTTACCAAACCCACGACTCCGCCGCCCACTATGAGCAGGGGAAATTGTTCGAGTTTGAAAAAAAACGGAAACAACCTGTTACCCAAACGTTCAGTTGTTTTTTCATTCCGAGTCAATGCTTCCACGGTTAATATTTTAGTCATGAAAATAGCGGCCTTGTTCGGTGGCTTTGACGTAACCGTTTCGGATCACAAAATCGCCGAAATGCTCGTCAACCAAACGTTTTTTAGAAAAATCTGCAAAAAGTGCGTCCAGCGTATTCAAAATACCCGTTTCGTCGAGTTGTTCCTGGTAAAGTTTGTTGAGCCTTTCCCCGTTGTGGGCTGCGCCCAAATACAGGTTGTAACGCCCGGGCCCACGGCCAATGAGGCCGATTTCGGCCAGGTATGGCCGGGCACAACCGTTGGGACAACCTGTCATCCGAATGTTGATCGGTTCGGTTTCCAAACCGTATTTGCGCAGCAAAACCTCCACATGGTCGAGGAGGGTAGGGAGGTAGCGTTCGGCCTCGGCAAAAGCCAGGGTACAGGTGTTTAAAGCCACACACGCAAGTGAATGCTGACGAAGCGCAGTTTGTTTGAACGTTTTGTCCAACACGCCATATTGCTCCAGAATGTTTTCAATTTCTGCCTTTTTTTCAGGTGCTATGTTGGACAACACCAGGTTTTGATTGCCGGTCAAACGAAATTCTCCATTGTGTACCTGCGCCACTTCGCGCAAAGCCGTGCGCAAAAGGTAACCGTTGGCGTCCGCCACACGACCGCTTTCAATGAACAGACCGAGATGGTAAAGTCCGTTGTAGCCTACCGACCATCCGTAGCGGTCGCCGGTATTTTCAAAATGAAAAGCATGTAAGTCCTGAAAATCAAGTCCGGCGCGTTTTTCCACCTCGGCTTTGAACGCCTCAACACCCAAGCGTTCGATCGTGTATTTCAACCGACTGAACTTGCGGTTTTCACGGTCGCCGTGGTCGCGTTGTGTGGTGATGATGGCTTCACAAATGTTCAGGATTTCAGAAGTCGCCACGTAACCCAATGGATCGGCAAGACGTGGAAACGTGTCGGGCATGCCGAAGGTCATGCCCAGTCCGCCTCCGGCAAACACATTGAATCCTTGCAGTTCGCCATTCTTTTCCACAGCTACCAACCCGATGTCGTTGGCATAGATGTCGGTATCGTTTTGGGGCGGAACGGCCAGTGCGATTTTGAATTTGCGTGGTAAATATGTTTTGCCGTAAATGGGTTCTTCGTCGGGTTCGTCTTTATGCAGGGGCTTTCCGCCGAGCCAGATTTCCGCGTAGGCGGTTGTTTGGGGGGTGAAGGCACGGCTGAGATCTTCGGAAACCTTTTGAACGGCAGCATGTACGCGGCTTTCCTGCGGATTGACACTGCACATCACGTTGCGGTTCACGTCGCCACACCCTGCTATGCTGTCGAGAAGCACTTCGTTGAAACCTTTGATGGCGCTTTTCAGGTTGCGTTTTGACACCCCATGAAGTTGGAAAGCCTGCCGTGTAGTGAGTTTCAACGTGCCGCTGCCGTAGCGGTCAGCGAGGTCGTCCATACGCAACCATTGTTTTGATGTAGCCACGCCGCCGGGCACACGGATGCGTATCATGAGCGAGTACAACGGCTCCAGTTTTTGCGTTTTGCGTTCGCTATCTAGGTCGCGGTCGGTTTGCTGGTAAGCGCCGTGGAACTTGATGAGTTGTGTATCGTCGGGGTACAATGCGCCGGTAATGCCATTATCGAGACTCTGAACCAACGTACCGCGCAGGTACTGGCTTTTGTCTTTGATAATTTCAACTTCGGAGCGGTTGGGTTGTTTGTTTTCCATTTTAAAAATTTACTCAGACAAAAAATTCCCATCAATAAACATCTTCCAAAAAACGCCTTTGTTTCTTCAACGTTTTGAGGTAATCAGCGGCATATGCTTCACCACGGCCGCTCTCTGTGGCGACAATACCGAGCAAAGCTTTCTGAACATCGGCCGCCATACGGTTTTTATCGCCACATACGTAGAAATAAGCGCCGTTTTCGAGTCTTTCAAAAATCGGTTTGCTGCGTTCTTTCAAGCGGTCCTGAACATAAATTTTATGTTCCTGATCGCGGGAAAAAGCTACATCCAGACGGTCGAGGGCACCGTTTTTGAGGTGTTGCAGCCATTCGGTTTGGTACAGGAAATCGGTGGAAAAATGTGGGTTTCCAAAAAAAAGCCAATTTTTACCAGAAGCTCCACGTTCGGCGCGTTCGGCTACAAAGGCGCGGAAAGGGGCAACGCCCGTACCCGGACCCACCATGATGATGTCGGTGGCATCGTTGGCAGGCAGTTTGAAAAAATCGTTGTGTTCCACAAAAACAGGAACCGAACCGCCTTTTTCCAACCTGTCTGCCAAATACGTGGAAGCAACGCCGCGGCGTTTGCGGCCTTTGTGTTCGTACCGTACAGCGGCAACGGTAAGGTGCACTTCTCGTTCGCTGGCACGTGGACTGGAGGCGATGGAATACAACCTTGGGGGCAAGGGTCTCAACAACTCCGTAAGTTGTTGAGGTTCCAGGTTTGCAGGGAAATCAGCAAAAAAGTCGGCTACATCGTTTCCCCAAAGGTAGTTTTTCAAGGCGGTAGGATCCTCAATCAGGCCATTCACACTGGACTTGGGATGCCGCTCCTGGTATTTGACCAACAAGTCGCGGGTGAGTACGCTGAGTTCGAATTTTTGCTCAAGCAGGTCGAAAAGCTGCAAGGATTTACCATCCCAGTCTACCTTTTCCGACCCGTTCAATCTGGCGCTTTTCAATACTTCCTCTACCAAAGCCGTATCGTTTTGGGCAAAAACGCCAAGTGAGTCTCCAGGGGCGTATTCCAAGCCAGAACCTTCCAAGGAAAACTCCAGGTGCCAGGTTTCTTTTTCTGAACCCCGGCCATTGAGCTGAATTTTTTCCCAAACCATGGCCTCAAACGGGTGTTTGCGGTCGTATTTCGAGGTGGAAACTGTTGATGTTTCCGGTGCTTTCACGTAAGCAGATGTTGTTTTGGGATGTTGCGCTTGCAACACAGCAGCAACCTGGTTGATCCAGCTTTCAGCCTCAGTTTCGTATTCGGCATCACAATCCACACGATCAAACAAGCGCTTTGCACCCAGAGCTTCCAGTCTGTTGTCGATGTCTTTTCCTGTTTGACAAAACTGCACATAGCTTTTATCCCCGAGTGCACAAACGGAAAACTGTAGGTTTTCGAATTTTGGTGCGCGGGGTCCCAACAGCCATTGGTAAAAATCCTCGGCCGAAGCAGGGGGCTCACCTTCGCCCTGCGTACTAACAACCACGAGCAGATGGGTTTCTGATTTCAGATTTTTTACAGCGTATTCGGCCACGTCTGCTACGGTGGTATGCAAACCGGCTTCGTGCAAATGTTTCGCAGCAGTATGGGCTACTTTTTTACTGTTTCCAGTATGCGAACCAAACAGGATTAGAACCTTTTGTCCTGGAAGTTGCGTAGTCTCAGATGCAGCAACTTCCTGTTTGGAAGTAGCAAGCCCATAAAGGTATCCGCTGAGCCACAACTGCTGTTCTATACTGTGTTCGTTGCGCAGCTTTTGCAGCAAGTTGGCATCTACGCCCGGGACGGTTGGAAGTGAGCTCATGGCTGGTGCAGTTTTTTTCGGATGGAAACCGATTTGAATTGGTGGTTCACTACCTCGCCGGTAACGATGATGGCAGGTGAAGGGATTTGATCTTTTTCGAGTTGTTTCACAATGTCGGCCATCGTACCGGTGACACTTTTTTCATTCGGAAGTGTGGCATTGCTGATGACGGCTACAGGCCAGTTGGATTTGCCTGCTTCTGCGTATATTTTGGAGATTTCGGACATTTTGGACAAACCCATAAGGATCACTACCGTCGAATCGGTGCGCGCCGCAATAACAACTTCAGGGTTCAAATCGCCGGTGTCGGTGGTAGCGGTAAGTACCCAAAAGCCACGACTGGCGCCACGCAGGGTGACCGGAATGCCCACAGCTCCCGGGCCGGCCACAACGCTGCTGATGCCCGGAATGTATTGCACGTCAAGGCCTTGGGATGCTGCGTATTGCATTTCCTCCAGTCCGCGACCGAATACAAATGGGTCGCCGCCTTTCAACCTGACCACATGCCCGAACAGGTTGGCAAAATCAACAATCAACGCATTGATTTCTTCCTGTTTGAAGGATGGTTTGCCTTTGCGTTTACCAACAAATATCCGAGCCGCTGAGGCAGGTGCAAAGTCAAGCAATGCCTCGTCCACCAGAGCATCGTACATCACCACATCGGCTTGCTGAAGTGCCTTCAAACCTTTCAGCGTAATCAGTTCCGGATCACCCGGGCCAGCGCCAACAACGGAAAGTCTCAAGTGCGAACTGCGTAGTCCGAAATGTGGTAAGCTAAGTCCGAAGTCTGAAGTCCGAAATACAATGGGTGAAGTGGGATCAAACACTGCCTTTTGCTTCCTGCTTGCTACCTGATGTCTGTTGCCTGCTGAATCTCTCATATCGCAAAATCGGTGATGGGTTCAAGAGCAGGTATTTCGTGCAGCATGCCTGCGGCTACGGTGTCGAAATTGTGCTCGTGTACCAGGATGAAACTTCCGGTATTGCGGTTCTGTGTGTAAGGATCAAAGTGGATAGGGCGGGCCGTTCGTATGCGTACGCTGGCGATATCGTTGAGTCCCAGGCGTTCAACAGGCTCGTGGGAGTATTGGTGCACATCCCAGCGGTATTCAATGGCTTTGACTACAGCTTTTACACTTGCACTGTGGTGGCGCAGCAAAAAACGATCGCCTACATGGAGCGGGCGTTCGCTCATCCAGCACAAGGTGGCATCCAGTTCGATGCTGCTTGCAGGTAGATCGTCGGCCGGAACGATGAAGTCGCCGCGTGAAACGTCGATGTCGTCGTTCAGATGCACCACAATGGCTTGAGGTGCAAAGGCCGCATCAACTTCCTGTCTGTTCACTTCCAGTGATTTGATGGTTGTTTCGATGCCGGCGGGCAGTACCGTCACAAGTTGCCCGCTCTTCAGTTGGCCACTGCGCAAACTGCCGGCATAGCCACGGTAATCGTGCAGGTCGTCCGATTGCGGACGAATGACATATTGTACCTGGAAACGCGGTGCAGTCTGGAGGTCGACGGGTTCGATGTGCAGCTCTTCTAGGTGTTGCAGCAGGGTAGGGCCTTTGTACCATGGCATGTTCGCAGAGCTTTTCACCACATTGTCGCCGGATAGGGCACTAATGGGTATAAATACAGGCTGGTAGACATCAATTTTTGTGGCCAGTTTATGGTATTCCTGCACGATGTTTTTGAAGGTATGCTCTTCATGTTTTACCAGATCCATTTTGTTGATGGCGATCACAAAATGTTTGATGCCCATGATGGATGCAATGAGCGAGTGGCGGTAGGTTTGTTCCACAACACCCAGGCGCGCATCGACGAGGATGATGACCAGGTCAGCATTGGAAGCGCCTGTAACCATGTTGCGTGTGTATTGTACGTGTCCGGGAGCATCGGCGATGATGAATTTGCGTTTTGGCGTGTTGAAGTATTTGTAAGCTACATCGATGGTGATGCCCTGTTCGCGTTCGGCACGAAGCCCGTCGGTCAGCAAGGCAAGGTCAACTTCGCCGTTTTGTTTGTTTTTAGACTGACGTTCGAGGGTATGCAAAATGTCGTGCGACACGGCCTGGGAGTCGTACAAAAGGCGTCCGATGAGGGTACTTTTACCGTCGTCGACGCTGCCGGCGGTGATGAATCGGAGAATGTTCATGGTTGTTTGTTTTTCATCCCATCGAAGCGTGAGATCTGGTTCATTGATGGTAATCCCATTGAAAGCGTGGGATCTGGACATACTGTTGGCTATCTGCATCAGGACGTTTCCTGCACAGGTATTTTAGTGTTTGTTTTAGGGTGTTGGGTTTGGGCTGTTTTAAAGTTGTTTGGGATTGATTAAAAGTAACCGTTCTTTTTGCGGTCTTCCATGGCTGCTTCTGAGGTACGGTCGTCGAGGCGGGTGGCGCCGCGTTCCGACAAATTGGTGGTTGTTATTTCCTCGATGATGTCGTCGAGGGTGGTCGCTGAGCTTTCTACAGCGGCCGTACAGGTGGCATCGCCGACGGTTCGGAAGCGTACGTTTCGCACCACGATGTCGTCGTTGTTATCCAGTTTGATGTGTTCGGTGATGGCAAGCAGTTGTCCAGAGGCTGTGCGTATGCAATTGCGTTCGTGTGCGAAATAGATTTCGGGCAGATCGATGTTTTCGCGGCGGATGTAGTTCCATACGTCGAGCTCTGTCCAGTTGGAAATGGGGAACACACGTACATTTTCACCCTTCCGGATGTGGCCGTTGTAAATGTCCCAAAGTTCTGGTCGTTGGCGCTTGGGATCCCATTGGCCGAATTCGTCGCGAATGCTGAAGATGCGTTCTTTAGCGCGGGCTTTTTCTTCGTCGCGTCGGGCGCCGCCGATGCACGCATCGAGTTCGAGTTCATCGATGGTTTCGAGCAGCGTAAACGTTTGCAATGCATTTCGGCTTGGGAATTTACCTCCCGGATCGTGTAAGCCTTGCCTGCGAATGGTATCCTCTACTTTGCGAATGAGCAATGTTTCCCCTATTTTGGCAGCAAGTTCATCGCGGAAAGCCAATACTTCGGGGAAATTGTGGCCTGTATCGATGTGGATGAGCGGAAAAGGGAATTTGCCGGGGCGAAAAGCTTTTTCGGCCAGTTTGACAAGCACGATGGAGTCTTTGCCGCCTGAAAACAGTAGTGCGGGTCGTTCAAATTGTCCGGCAGTTTCCCGCAGGATGTGTATGGCCTGGGCTTCGAGATGGTCGAGGTAGTCGAAAGTTCTTTTCATAAAGCGGCTACGGTGTTCACGTTTTTGTTGTTGAAGTCGGATGGGCTGTGTAGTCCACATTCTTTGCCTGTATGGTCTTCCCACCACCATCGGCCAGCGCGAAAATCTTCGCCTTCCTGGATGGCGCGTGTGCAAGGCGCGCAACCTATGCTTACAAAACCGCTGTCGTGCAGGCTGTTGTAAGGTATGTTGTGTTGAGCAATGTAGGTTTGAAGGGTTTCCTGGGACCAATAAAAAAGCGGATGGTATTTGAACATCCCGAAGGTTTCATCCCATTCCAGGGCTTTCATGTGTTGTCGGTTCGGCGATTGTTCGGCCCGGATGCCTGTGATCCAGAGTTTGTGGCCTTTCAGGGCGCGTTGCAGGGGTTCCACTTTGCGGATGTGGCAACATTCCTTGCGGTTGTTCACCGACTGGTAAAAACTGAGGGGCCCTTTTTCGGTCAACAAGTTTTCAAGTACGGTGGTGTTGGGTGCAAAAACATCTATGTTCAGTTCGTACCGTTCGAGGGTGCGCGACCAGACGTTGTGGGTTTCTGGAAACAAACGTCCGGTATCGAGGGTGAACACCTTAACGAAAAGTTGTTTGGCATGAAGCATGTGGGTAACCGCCTGGTCTTCCAATCCGAAGCTGGTAGAAAAAACGAGGCCATCACCAAACCTTTCGGCAAGAAGGGCCAAACTGATTTCCGGACTGAAGTCGAGAGCAGTCAGCAAATCAAGGTCATCGGTACTGAGTGGTGAGTCGTATGGCGGCATAAAAAACAGGTTGAAAAAGAAAAAGCCCTCCGGTGGTGTACACCGAAGGGCTTCCTATGGAAAACAAAACAAATTTCTGAGAGCTTACATCTGATTGAAGTTATCTGAAATGAGGTTTGCTGCCGCTTCGATGTTTCGAGCAGAGAGGCAACAACAACACATGACGATGTCCAGATGGATAATTTTCATGGCACAAACATAGGCAGGAATCGTTGAAAAAGTCAACATGTTCCTACAAAATTTAACATTTACTTAATTAGGCTCCGAGGTAGCTTTTCAGCAATTTGCTGCGGCTGGTAGCACGCAACTTATTGATTGCCTTGTCTTTGATCTGGCGAACACGCTCACGGGTAAGACCAAATTTTTCTCCGATATCTTCCAGCGACATGGGGTGTTCAACACCAATTCCGAAGTACAATTTGATCACATCGCACTGGCGGTCGGTCAATGTGCTGAGCGAACGTTCAATTTCGCGGCGCAAAGAATCGGCGTATTCCAGGTGAGAGTCGGTGCCTGGCATGGCCGTGTTTTCGAGAACGTCGAGCAGGGAATTGTCTTCACCTTCAACGAAAGGAGCGTCCATCGATACGTGGCGCGCTGCAACGCCGAGGGTAGTTTCAACCTCGTCTGTGGTAATCTCAAGCATCTCGGCAAGTTCTTCTGCGCTGGGTTCCCGTTCGTATTGTTGTTCGAGTTCGGAAAAGGCTTTGTTGATCTTGTTGAGCGAACCCACCTTGTTGAGGGGCAGGCGTACGATGCGGCTTTGTTCGGCCAATGCCTGAAGGATCGACTGGCGGATCCACCAAACGGCGTAAGAAATGAACTTAAAGCCACGGGTTTCGTCGAAACGCTGTGCTGCTTTGATCAAACCGAGGTTGCCTTCGTTGATGAGGTCGGAAAGACTAAGGCCCTGGTTCTGGTATTGTTTGGCCACCGAAACGACAAATCGCAGGTTGGCTTTGGTAAGTTTTTCGAGTGCTATTTGGTCGCCTTGTTTGATCCTTTTGGCGAGATCTACTTCTTCTTCCGGGGTGAGGAGGTCCACTTTACCAATTTCCTGAAGGTATTTTTCGAGCGATTGGCTCTCGCGGTTGGTAATGGACTTAGTGATTTTTAGTTGCCTCATGTGCGCATAGCTGTGTTATTATGAAATCGGCTGCAAAGGTACACCGATAAGGCATCCGTTGCTAAGATATTTTTCCAAACAACGGGTGCTTTATCGGTTTTTTTCAAAAAAAATGCAGTTGTATCCTTTTAAACGTTTGAAATTTAATTTTGTTTCAGCCGTTTAACCGCCCATAAATGAAAAATAATATTTGTTGAAAGGGCAAAATACTTAGTGAACCATCACTTTTTTCACGGTACGCTTGTTGCCTGTACGCAGTTCGACGAAGTAAGTGCCAGAAGGTAACTTACCAGCATCAAAGAAATAGTTGTTTTTGCCGGAGGGTATCTTTCCCTGGTGGATGGTTTGCACCGTTTGCCCCAAGGTATTGATCAGCGATAAGGTACCATCGGTTGCATCGGTACTTTCTACAGGGATGCATGTAATGGCACTGGCGGGGTTGGGATAAATGCTGAGCATGCCGGCATCGGGCACTTCCTGCGTACCCACATATTCACTTGCACAGAAACTCCACGGACCATCGGGGCCAGGCAATGGGCGTGTGATCACTTTGCCGTCGTTGGCGGTTGATTGGATGTAGTAATAAACATCTTCTCCAGGCGATTGTAGGGGAATGTAGCCCTTGTAGTTCCATACCGTGTCGTCTAAGTTGTAAGGAAGCAGTTCGACCGAAGACCATGGACCGTTCGCAAAGATGCTGAAATAAACACGCGCTTCTGCAATACCGGAGCGGTGTTGGATGGAGGCCCAAACCGGATAACCTTCGGGGTAATCGGTATTGAAAAGGCAGCCCTGAATTTCCTGGTGCACGATGCGCAGCGGTTCGGCCACGCCAACCTCTTTGGTGATGCAATGGATGGCTCCAAGCGAAGGGATGATGCTGTTGCAATCAACACCCACGATGTTGTAGCCGGGCAGACTTTCTTCCCAGATCCGCTGGGCAGTGGTATCGTATTGGTATTCGTAAAAAGGCACGATGACCGTTTTGTTTACAAAAACTGCGTTGGCGTAGGTGCGGTAATCGCCGTTGGTATTGGGATAGGCGTTGTTGGCATCGGGCGGCATGGGTATGCGTATAACTTTGTATGGCGTACCAAAGACGGAAGTGAAATTGCTCAAAACATATTGTATGTTGGCCTCTATTTGCGGGCCGTCGGCCACACCTTCGGGGTATTCTCCTACAAGCAAGGTTTCTTCATCGAGCAGCTTCATGTGCATGTCGATGTGGTTTATAACGTCGTAGGGTAGGGGATCCATTTTGATGTAGCGGCCGATACCCATAAAATTGACCATGATTTGGTTAATTTCAGCTTCAGTTTTGACTGAAACGCCGTAAGGATTGCCAAGTTCGTTTTCATTGAGGATCAGGCTGGAAGAAAAGGCTGTGCCTGAACCGTCGGACATAAAGTTGCCTCCGGTGTGCACCAAATCGGTTGGCGCCTGGCTTGTGCTGTACAACGGCACACCAAAATAAGGCGCCAGGGTGGTCGCAATGGTGTCGTCTTTCGGGCGTGTTGTGCGGTTGTAGCGCCAATCGATGAAGTAAAGGGAGTCAACGGCGTTGGCATACACGCAGTTGGGGCCATAATCGCGTACCCAGATGGAATTGCTGGGCGCTACCACAAATTCTACGTTGGAGCTCAGGTCCACACCTTCTCCTATGAGGTAGTTGGTTGCAGAAGTCACGTCGTTGCTGGTGTTGCAGGCTATTACTACGCGGCATTCTTCACGGGCGGCGCGTACAATTTCGGCAAGGATAGCAGGCTGGCTGCGCCAGGTGATGACGAGGGCCTGCAATTCTTCCCATTCGGCCATGGACCGCACGGGCAGCGCCGGCGGGTTGGTGATGCCTATGGGCGAAGTGGGCACAGCAACCTTTTGGAGCTGTTTTTCCTCTTCGCTCGGGAACCTCGGCAAATCGTTGTTGATTTGGGCGTTGAGTTGTAAAAATGCGGCAGCAAATAAAACGGGAAGTAGAATTTTTCTCATGTTCAGGATCAGTTAAACGCAAGGTAGGCAGGTTGTTTTTTCATTTTCAGGACTAAAGATACATAGAAATGCATTTTTGAATCAACAATGCATACAGTAAAAAAAAGCGGCATGCCGTTGCATGCCGCTTACAAAACCCATTCTATCGTATGAAGCAAAACTGTTAACTACTTTTGGAGACTGTTCCGCAAAACGTCATACCGCTATGGGCAAGGCGTTTAGATCGCGAAAAAGTATTTTTTTACGGTTGAAATACAACACGTTGGAACGTTTGAGTTGGTTGAGCACGGCGGTAACCATTTGCCGGCTTGTGCCTGTAAGGTCGGCGATATCCTGATGGGTCATGTTGTGTTTCACCAAAGTTTCAAAACCTATACGTTTGCCTTGCTCAAGTCCCATTTGGTGTAAATATTCCATGATGCGGCTTTTCGAATCCTTCAAAACAACCTTTTCAAGTTGGGTTTCAGTGTATCTCAAACGTTCTCCGAGGAAGTGGAGCAACGATTGAGCGAAAGTGAAGTTGCGTTTCATGAGCATCAGCAAAATGGAAGCATCAAACTCTACCACCTCTGCTTTTTCGTCCATGATGTACGCAAAATCGCGTCGTTGGGTTTCGCCAGTAAGGCACGATTCTCCAAAAAGGGAACCTTCACGCACAACGTATTTGATGATGTCTTTTTTTTCGGCGTGTACAGCGATTTTCACAATACCTTTGAGAAGGAAATAAATCTTCGTGGCCGGTTGGCCACGTTTGTATATCGCCTGATGCTTAACGTAACGCAAAAGGTTGCCCGATTGCCACAACATTATTTTTTCTTCTGGAGTTAATACTGCAAAAAGGGG
>JBBSDH010000073.1:0-17028 GCA_038249605.1 Chitinophagales bacterium
TTGTTGGTGTGTCCGCCGATTTCGACAACTACGCTGGGGTTGCCTTTCAGGAAGGACAAGACTTCTTCAAGAGCGGGCAAACTTTCCTTTTTTAGGTCGTATTCATCGGCCTCGAAATACAACTTGTCGAGGCGTACGATGTCGCCTTTTTTCAGGTTTTTAAAGTCCGTTTTTGTAGTTGCAGTTTTGGCTGGATCAGGCTTTTTGGCGCCGGTATCGGGTTTGGTGTTGGAATTGGGTTTGGTGGATGTTCCGGTGCGTGTGGTTGGCGGTTTTACGGCGGCCACAGGTTTGGCTTCGGGCATCACATCGGGGTTGCAAGGCAGGGTTTTGATGGGCGAGGCGTTGTCCACCAGAATGTTGCCGTTGTAGGGGAACAGGATGGGTTGTTTGAAATACGCTTCGATGAGGATGTAGCTGTACGTGCCGTTTTTGGGCGTCAGCCTGAAGTTGTAGCTCAGCCAGCGGTTGTTTTTGATTTCAGGTGTTTCGTAAAGGAGTTCGCGGTGTTCGCACAGGCCGTTACCGCCATAGATGCGCAGTTTGGCAGGTATGGTGTAGTTGGCTTCTTCCCCGGTGGTTTTACTCATGCTGAGGTAGAGCTCGGCACGGCAGACGTCGAGGCTGAATTCGTAACATTGATTGACTTCGAGCGGACGGCTCAGGCGTTGGGCAACGCCTTCCCACGTGTCGTTGTCGCGCACCACGAGTCCGAGGTAGGTGTCGCCGTGGCTGGGCGCTTTGGTCACCTGGAAGCTGCCGGGCTGTATGTCCGGCGGGCTTTCTTCTGATTTACCGCAGTTGTACCAGCCAGTGGGTGTTTCGCAGCATTTGGGGAGGTCTTCAAAAGAAGGGTTAACGAAATAAATGGGCGTATCTTTTTGAGCGGTCAGCCCCAAAGGCAGCAACGCGACGAGCAGCAAACCGTTCAACCCCTTTTGTAATCGATGCATTTTCCTGTTGTTTTTTTAAAAAATCGACATGCCTGAGTACACTTTTTCGGGCATGTTTGAAGGCGCAAAAGTCGTACCGAAAAACAGCATTTGAGTTTGTGGGTTCGTCCAATGCGAATGATTCCACTAAAAACGTTGTTTTACGGATTTTCATGCCTCGTTATCGATAAAAAAAGGTGGAGGAGCTTTCAACGCCTGTTCTAAGGTGACGGCAGGCAAGTGGAAAGAGAATAAGATTTGATCCTAACTTAACGTAAAATCGAAAAGTTGTTGGGCTGTTTACGGTAAATTTGCTTCATATATTTTCCTAAATTTCCATCCATGAAAAATCTTCTTCGTTCCTTTTTCATTGTTTGCATGCTGATGGCAGCGGAGGAATAACACAGCAACAAATTCAGGAAATGATTGATGTTACCAATCAGGATTTTTTACCGTACAACATCATATTGGAATTCGAGCAATGCCAGGAAACCATCTTCGATGACACCAACGACCCATATTTTGATAGAACCGACCAACAACCTTTTGAGTCAATAGCAGGTAAATATGCCTGCAACAGTTACGGCATAGACGTCTTTATTCTGCCCAATAATTTTTTGCATACGGAACAAGGTGGCGGTGGAACTGTTGGTGGCAGCACTGCATTGACAATTCCCTCAAAAGTCCTGTTTTTATATGGGAAGACTAACTGTGCCTATCCTTCTTTGTTTGCTTACCAAAACAACATTGCACAGCATTTTGCTTCGGTTCCGCATGTCTTATCGCACGAACTCGGTCACTGTTTAGGATTGATTCATACGCACGATGCTTCAAATTTTACCCCGGCTCCCAATTTGTATTTCTGTGTAAATGCCGATTGCAATTGGGTAGCGACAACAGTCCTGGCATATTGTGTAGCTTTTCAAACAAATCCTGTGACGATAGATCCGGCAAACCAACCCAACAATGGAAATCCTCCTTTCTTGGAAAACATCATGGCCTATACCAATTATTTTGATTGTGCCCCAACTTTCACGACTTGGCAAGGTGAATTGATGCGTTTGTATCTGAGTACACACCCGTTGCTTTCAAAAATCGGACACCAGGTTTTGGGCGATCTAACCATCACGGGGACTGAAACCTGGTCTCCATCCGATTTTTTTCCATTTGGGAATGTTGTGGTTAATGGGTCGGTAGACATTCAAAATGGCGGAACACTCAACATTATGCCAGGTGTGAAAATACGGTTTCGGGAAGAGGATTTGATTTTAGTCAGGCCAGGAGGTAGTTTTTCCATAAATCATAGCTTTAATTTAATGAATGCTTATCGGGAGCAGTTGGATTGCTCCCTTTCTAAAATATTGCATAAACAATTAGCGACCAACACTATAGACTCTACAGCAATTTGGTTGACATGTTTGGATAAAATCGATGCTTATTTTCCTTTAGTAAGAATGTTCACTGAACTTGATAATCTAGCGGCTTCAGATTCCATTTTGCAAACAATCGAACAAAGTTATCAATTAACCGAATTGCAAGCAAATGAAGTAAATTCCATTCAACTGTTGCTTGATATATTGGAAGAGGTAAATTTAATTGAAATAAATACACCGACTATAAGCTTGTTGCAAAATTTTGAAATTACAGTAATTGGATTTGCAAAAGAGTGGACTCGCAATATTTTATACGAGTATGGAACATATTTTTCACTAAATTATGAACTCCCTTCAGAAATCCAAGCCAGAGGTGGGGGTAATTCCCGAAATTATAGGCATTTGAAATCACAAATGAGTTCAGTTACTGTATTTCCGAATCCAGTAGATAACAAAGTAATAATATTTATTAACAATTCATTGCCAACAAACTCTATTTTCAATGTTAAGAATAGTTATGGCCTTGAGGTATTTCATCAAATTTTATCTCCTGATCAACAAATTTTAGAAATCCAAACCCACCATTGGCAATCGGGTTTATATGCCTGGTTCTTGGAAAATGATTCTTCAGTTAAATCAAATGGAAAATTCATTGTTGTTCATTAATCAATGTCTATGAGGACTCGAATATGTTTGATGCTGTGTCTTTTCTTCATCAGCTTGGGTTGTTTAAGAGCTCAAACTCTTTTTAATTCCATCTACCCACTTGATTACCCAACCTGTATTTTCGTAAATGCCGTTTTTGCAAACAATAAAATATACACATACGGTATTTTTGATACTGATGTGAATGTGAACGGATCGAATGATTATGGTGTGGTTTTGACCATTTTCGATACCATTGGAATCGTTGTTTCCCAACACCCATATCTAAGTCCTCTGGGTTTGGGATTGGGGGCGAATGATAATTATGCAATTAGTATACTGTCAGATGGAACCATCGCCATTTCGCCTGGTTATTTTGTAAGTAATAACAAAATCCTGTTGTTGTACGATACAAGTGGAATTCTTTTATCAGAGATAGCTATTGAATATAGTTTTGGTCATAATCAATACGAATTATTGGAAATGCAAGATGGCTTCCTCTTAGGGGGTGATTGCATCCCTCCAGGTTCGAATTATAAAGCTTTTGTTGCTAAAACTGACAATCAAGGAAACATGCAATGGCGAAAGGAGTACGGTGATTCAACGGTTTTTTCATATAATGTGTACGATATCAAACCAATAAACGACTCTGTTTTCTTAGTTGCTTCGGTAGAAGCGACTTGGGATTGGGGGCGAAGCTACCTTTTTACCGTTGATGGAAACGGAGAAATGCTCTCATCTTTTAAAAGTCCTCTGGGTGAGGAAACAGCAGCGACCAGCCTTGAGTATTTACCCAATGGTCGCATCATCTATACTACCAATAAAATTTCTCCTTTACCCAGCCCGATTGAAAAGCCCAGCATCAGTAAAATCGTATGCCGCGACACAGCTTACAACCTGATATGGGAAAAGGAAGTCAGCCCAACGAACTGGTACCAAAACCGCATTGTCGACATGAAACCCACCCCAGACGGCAACTTCGTACTTGCCGCCAAGTGGGCACCCGGCTCCAATTTTGAAACCCCGGAATGGGCAGCAGGGTGCCTGTACAAATTTACGCCCGACGGCGAGGAGTTGTGGTTGGTGTGTGATACCCCTCGGTGGGGTGTACCAACACCTCTGTATTATCAGGAAATGTACGTAGGTGGTCTAACTGTATTGCCTTCGGGAAGTGTTGTGCTGGTAGGGCGCGCCGACCGTTGGTTTCAGCCGCCCATCAGGTCGTTCGGCTGGATGTTCAAAGTAGACGCCAACGGTTGCCAGTATGCACCGTGCCAGGTTTCGGCTACAGAACCTCAAAAGCCAGTGATGCTGGAGGTTTATCCCAATCCCGGGCGTGGCGTGGTTACCTTGAGGCTGCCGGATTTGCCGAGCGGCGGTCGGCTCGAAGTTTTTGATGCCTTTGGGCGCAAGGTGCAGGAAAAACCCACAGATCCTTCGGTCGAAATGGCTTACCTGGATACCACCAACTGGCCTCCGGGGACGTACATTGTGCAAGTAAACGCCTCCGGAGGCCGGCTGGTGGGTGTGGCTAAGCTGTTGGTGTCAGGATAAACGATTATTTAAACGCCTCCAAACCAGTAATATCGTGTCCGGTAATGAGCAAATGGATGTCGTGGGTACCCTCGTAGGTGATCACCGATTCCAGGTTCATCATGTGGCGCATGATGGGGTATTCGTTGGTGATACCCATACCGCCGTGGATCTGTCGTGCTTCCCTAGCCACTTCGATGGCCATCTGTACGTTGTTGCGTTTGGCCATGGAAACCTGTGCCGAAGTCATTTTGCCTTCGTTGGCCAAGGTGCCGAGCCTCCAGGCCAACAGTTGGGCCTTGGTAATTTCGGTGATCATTTCGGCCAGTTTTTTCTGTGTCAGCTGAAAAGCGCCGATGGGTTTTCCAAACTGTTCGCGCTCCTTGGAATATCGCAGGGCCGAATCGTAGCAGTCGAGCGCCGCACCAATGGCGCCCCAGGCGATGCCGTAGCGGGCTTTGGTGAGGCAGGTGAGTGGACCGCGCATGCTGTTCACCAGAGGGAACACGTTCTTTTTGGGCACACGCACGTCTTCGAACACCAGTTCACCGGTCACACTGGCGCGCAGCGACCATTTGCCGTGGATTTCGGGCGCCGAAAAACCTTTCATGCCTTTTTCCACGATCAAGCCGCGGATTTTACCCTCTTCGTCGCGGGCCCACACCACGGCGATGTCGGCCACCGGCGAGTTGGTAATCCACATTTTGGCGCCATTGAGGATGTAGCTGTCGCCGTCGTCTTTTAGGTTGGTAACCATGCCGGCAGGATTGGAGCCGTGGTCGGGTTCGGTCAAACCGAAGCAGCCAATCAACTCCCCTTTGGCGAGTTTGGGCAGGTAGTGTTTCTTTTGCTCTTCGCTACCGAATTTGTAAATGGGGTACATCACCAAAGAACCCTGTACAGAAGCCATGGAGCGTATGCCCGAGTCGCCGCGTTCGAGTTCCTGCATAATTATACCGTAAGCGATCTCGTCCATGCCTCCGCAGCCGTATTCAGCGGGAAGCGAAGGGCCGAAAGCGCCGATTTCACCGAGACCTTTGAACAGGTGCGTGGGGCAAGCTGCGCGGTTGGCGTAGTCTTCAATGATGGGACTCACTTCGGCTTTCACCCATTCGCGTACAGCGTCGCGGGCGAGCAGATGTTCGGGTTGCAGCAGATCGTCGACGAGGTAGTAGTCGTGGTGCTGGTAGCGGTCCTCGCGGGCCGTGTGTGGCGTATGGGCGCTGGCTGTGCCGTTTTCTTGCATGGTTGTATCTTGATTTAGGAAAAAGACTGGGTGCAAATTTAAGGTAAAACGCCCTTATTGACCAATGAATATTTTAAACAAACAAAAAAGGGCGCTTGTTTACAAAATTATATTCTTTCTAAATTGAAATTTCACCATTCCCAACCCTCCAAATCTTCCAGCGGTTCGGGTTTGATGGTTTCTTTGGTTTTCAGTCGTTGCAGTTGGCGCTCGAGGATGAGCCGGGCCAATCCGTAGTTCACCGGTTCCGGCGCCCCTGGATGCATGACGGGAAGGATTTTCGACTCCAAAACATCCAAACGGTACAGCAAGCTCATGAGGTATTCAGGTTGGGTTTCCAGCATTGTTGCCACGCGCACGGCAATCAGCTCAAGCAACTCCGCTTCGGAATGTTCTCCGAGGTCTGATGTTTGAAGTTCAAAGTCGTTTTGCATAAAGCAAAGATACATTGTTCTACGCAACAGCCGCAGGCTGCAAGTACTCCGGAGCTCCAGCTCCGGAGGGCACTTCGGTGCACCAACAGCACGCGCGCAACGCACATGTATTGCGGAGCTCCAGCTCCGGAGCACGCTATATCGAACAACATGCTGTGCTTGTAACGGAAATATTGTGGGTAAAGCGCACGTAGAGTGCTCCGGAGCTGGAGCTCCGGAGTACATGCGCGCTACACGCGAAATGGAGCTCCGGAGTATACGCCGTCTGCGGCTGATTAAACCAACAACAAAAAAACCCCCAACGATTTCCATCGACGGGGGCTTTTCCGAAAAAACCAAATCAAACTTTGACGGAAAATAGGGTAAGTGCTTCTGTCAAAGTTGAATGCATCGGAACGTTTTGGTTGAAAAACAAGCTCTAAGGCTGGGAATCCAATCCAATCATCCAAATCCCTCCATCCCGGGTCTGGCTTTCCCACCTGCCCTGGCCGCGCATGTAGAGGCCTGGGGTAAAATCGTTCACACTTTTCCAGTTGGCGGTGCCAAGCACGTCGCCAAACGAAACGCTGGCGGTGGCTTTGCCGTCGAAAAGTTGTTTTTTAACACCAACATCCATGGCGCCCTGGGCCTTACTGCGGAACACCGCACCCCAAATGGCGGGCGCATTGTACCAACCGGAAATTTGGAACGACCATCCTTTGGGCAAGCGCAGGGTATGTTCCATGTAAGCGTTCATGGAAGTGAATTGCTCGTCCACCGAAAAGCCCGGACGGAATTCAGCTTCAAAGGCATTCATGTAGCCCGTAACGCTGACGTAACCTTCCCACCATTTGGCAATGGGAATGGGAGCGCCGATGGTGAGTGAAATGTTGTTTTGAAGCGCAATGTTTTCCTGGGTCAGGTACGTGCGGTTGCCCTCCGAGGTGTCGATAATCTCCGTAAACATGTCGTTGGTGCGGCTCACACCAAGCGTGGTGTTCATCATGCCCATAAATGTGTGGGTGAGCTCGATGCTGTTCGTAAATTGCGGACGCAGGAACGGGTTGCCTTTTTTGTAGGCCAGTTCATCGAGCCTTTCTTCAAACGGATTCAGGTCGCGGTAGTTCGGACGGTCGATGCGGCGGCTGTACGTAAGGTTGAAGGTGTTTTTGTCATTCAGGTTGTACGTCACGGCAGCGCTGGGGAACAGACTGAGGTATTCGTTGCTGTTCATTTGGTCGTTGTCCGGTTTTTCGCTGGTGAGGTCGCCGCTCCAGTCGGTGTATTCGGCGCGCAAACCGGTTTGAAAACCCCATTTTTTCACCTGACGGTTGTAGTTTACGTAAGCGGCGTTCACCTTTTCATTGTAAACAAATTGGTTGCTGAGTTCGATGTTGTAAACAGGTACACCGTCTTCTACGTTGTAAAACTCGAACAGGTTGTCGGTGAGTACGTGGGTGAATTTGTAACCTGTGACGAATTTTCCTTTCCAGAGGTTTTGTTCGTAATCGATCATACCAATGGTCATGTCGATGTCGGTGGGGGTGTTGTTGCGGTAGATGTTTTCCGACAAAACGACTGCTTCCGTGGGGTCCATGTAGTAGTTGGGCTGGTAGGAGTCGGCACGGAAACGGTAGCCGCCGCGGTTGAGGTCAACGCTTAGTTCACGGCCCGTTGTGTCGGCGTACCGGTAATTGAGGTTAAAATTGAAATTTCGGCGGTTCTGCGGCTGGCGGTTGGAGGCAACGAGTACCGAGTCGAGTTGGTTTGGGTCGTCGAGGGAGAAAATTTCGGTGCGCGAATGGTTTTCCACGGGTCCCTGGGCGATGCGCCCGTCAACGATGAAGCCGAGGGTATTTTTACTGTTGAGGAAAAAATCGGCGCCGACTTTGCCCGAATGGTTGTTGTTGTTGTCTTCGGATTTTGATTTTTGGTCGAAGATTTTGCCCGATTGTTCGCGGTACAAATCGATGGTGTTGTGCCAGCTTCCGAAGTGGTTGTTGTAGTTGCCGAACACATTGAATTTTTCGTTGCGGTGGTTGAGGGCGAAGTTTCCGCCCTCTTTCAAAGTTTCTCCAAAAATGGCTTCGCCGCCAGCGGAGCCGTTGGTGCCCACCGTTTTGTTCTTTTTGGTTTTGATGTTGATGATGCCGCCGTTGCCCGAGGCGTCGTATTTGGCGGACGGGTTGGTGATGAGCTCGATGGAGGCGATTTCCTCGGCGCGCATGGATTTGAGCAGGTTGGCAAGGTCGCGCGAATCCATGCGCACTTCGCGGCCGTCGACCTGGATGCGCACTTCGTTTTTGCCACGCATACCAATGTTGTCGTTGTTGTCGATGGTTACGCCGGGAGCTTTTTTCAGTAATTCGAGGGCGTTTTGTCCTTGCGAGTTGATGTTGTCCTCAACGTTCATGATGGTTTTATCGGCCTTCACTTCAATCACGGGTTTGCGGGCCACCACATCAACGGTACTTAGGGTTTGGCTGTTTTCCTGGAGCGTGAGGACAGGCACTTCAAATTCGGCTTCGCCGTTGATGGTAACGGAGGGTACGGAGCCGTTGCCCATGCCCACCATGCCAGCTACGAGGTAATACGAACCGCTTTGGATGTTTTCGAGCAGGTAATGTCCGGAAGCATCGGTAATGGCGCCTTTAACGAGCGTGCTGTCGGAACTTTGGTAAAGCATGACTGTAGCAAACTCTACGGGTTTGCCGTCGGCTTGTTGTACGGCGCCGCGCAGGTTGGCGGCAAAAGTCGGGGAAAAGTAGCCCAACAGGGCTACACACAGGAAGAAGGTTGTTTTCATAGCAAGACAGGTCTTTGTTTTTCAATTTGATTTCGTTCAGAAGCAGGGCAAAGGTATGGGCATTTTAGGTATTATGCAATGCATAGAACATGATTTTAACAGTTACCTTAAGATAAACAATACTTGACAGCCGATGAAGTTCTGTTCCTGAACGATGAACGTAGTAAACAAAGACAAGGTGAAAGACCTGCGTGTTACAGAATGGATGCAAATTCAAATGTTAAAGTTTGAAGTAAAGAGCAAATACAAAACACTTAATTTGCGACTTTCTTCTTGAAACCATTCAATTGGGACCCTTTTATGAAGCAAAATAGCCTTCTCTTCTTTTGTATTTGTTTAACTTGTCTGCTATCTGCCCAAACCCGTCCCAAAATCGGCCTTGCGCTGAGTGGCGGCGGCGCAAAGGGATTGGCCCACGTGGGTGTGTTAAAAGCCATTGATTCGGCGGGGTTGAAAATAGATTACGTAACCGGAACCAGCATGGGCAGCATCGTTGGCAGTTTGTATTCCATTGGATACAGTGCCGATTCGATTGAAACTCTGGCGCGGGAGATCGACTGGAACATTTTGCTATCCAACCAGACGGCCCTGCGTTCGCTCATCATGGAGGAAAAGGAAGAGTACGGCAAATATCCGATTGAACTGGCCTGGGATAAAAACGGTTTGAGGCTACCCACAGGTGTGCTCGAAGGGCAAGAGCTTTGGATCAAACTTGCCGAGATCTTTTCGCCTGCTTACAACATTACGGATTTCAACAATTTTCCCATACCGTTTTTGTGTATTGCAACCGACATTGCAACCGGCGAGGCGGTGGTTCTGGATTCGGGCAGCCTCGTGACGGCCGTACGGGCAAGCATGGCGATACCCACCGTATTTACGGCGGTTGAAATTGATGGACGTAAACTCGTTGATGGAGGTATCGTGCACAACTTTCCGGTGCGCGAGCTCAAAGATTTGGGGGCTGATTTCATCATCGGCAGCAGTGTGTCAAGTGGTTTGATGCAAGAGGATGAAGTGACCGACGTGACTTCCATTCTCATGCAGGTGATGTTTTTGGCCG
Organism: Chitinophagales bacterium; assembly: GCA_038249605.1. GTDB lineage: Bacteria > Bacteroidota > Bacteroidia > Chitinophagales > Saprospiraceae > M3007. The sequence continues at coordinate 10,009 of JBBSDH010000073.1, forward strand.
ATGGTTTGCAGCATAGTGAAGAGGTGTCGCAGTGCAATGTCTACATCGAACATCCGCTCAAAGGCTTCAGTGCCGCGAGTTTTTCCAGCTGCAACCTCATTATGGGAGAGGGCATCGTTAAAGGCCGTGAGATGTATCCTTTTTTCAAACATCTGGCCGACTCGCTGGATGCCATTTACGGCAAACCTGAACCCCGCAAACGCCTGACCGGACTCAACGATTCCATTTACATTTCCGAAGTGGTGGTTCATGGATTGGAACGTACCACAATGATGTTTTTTCAACAAATGACTGGATTGGTTAAGGGAAAAACCATGGCCATGTCCAGCTTGTCGGAACGCATCCGAAGGGTTTTTGGCACGCGGTATTTCGAAAGGATACTTTACAACATCGAACCCGTATCCGACGGTGGCGCCCGCCTTGTATTTGACATCATTGAAAATCCTGCCACTTTTGTAAAAATGGGCATCCACTACAACTCATTCAGCTCCATCGCGCTCATAGCAAACCTCACAAGCAGAAACTTGCTCACGCACAATTCACGGAGCATGCTAAGTGTCAACCTGAGCGAAAACTTAAGGGCCCGGGCCGAGTACCTTCAACTGGTGGGAAAACGCCATCAATGGGCGCAGGTTTCCCGGTTGCAGTTTGAACGTTTTGAGTTTACCAATTTCCAGAAATTGAATGAGGAGGGATTGTTCAGGCAAACTTATTTCGCCGGCGATCTTGCCATGCAATATTCAAACAAAAGGCGTTTCACCATCGGCGGCGGCCTACGCGCCGAAAACATAAAATACAAATCCATCATCGAATCGCAACTCGATCTTAAAGGCCAACTTACACAGTATTCCGCACCGTTGTACTACCGGTACCACACCCTCGACGCGCATGCTTATGCCAAAAGCGGCATGCGCCTGGACGCTGAAGTGAGCTACGTATTCAAGCAATTCCCCAATTTGGATTACCAAACTTTGGGCGAAAACATCACCAACCTCGATTCACTTGGCATCGCGTACAACAATTTCCCACGCGGTTTTTTTTCCTGGGAATGGTACAAGCCCATGAAAGGAAGGTTCACTTTCCAGGGGCTCATGCAAGCCGGCGCCAACTTCAATTACAAGCAACGCCTGACCAACGATTTCAACATTGGCGGACTCACACGCCTATACCGCAACCAGGTTGTTTTCGCAGGACTACCCCACGGAAGTTTATTCACACCAAGTGTCGCCGCTTTGCAACTGGGCCTCCGTTACAGTTTGACCAAAAACCTGCACCTCACCGCACGAGCAAACGGTCTGGTACACAATTTTGTAAGCCGCAACGAAAACATTCAGGTGCAGGATTTCCTATCCGGTTATGCCCTTACCGCCGGTTACACCACCGGACTGGGACCCATCGAGTTCAGTGGACAATACAGCGACCAAACAGGAAAATTCAGCGCGTACGTGAACGTTGGGTTCGCGTTTTGAATGCGGATTGCGAAATGTGGAGTGCGGAATTTCAACTTTTATTGGGTAAATACTTTACCGTTAACCAGTCTGCTCTACTTGTGGTTTAACAGACTCCTGAAAAATAAGGGGGCTTGCTGTTTGTGCCATCGGCACGAACAACAAGCCCCCCTTGCTTTTCAGGAGTAGAATTACATGTTCCTCCGGTATTGCCCTCCCACCTCATACAACGCGCGGGTAATTTGTCCAAGGGAGCACAATTTCACGGCTTCCACCAGTTCATTGAAAAGGTTTTGATTGTTGATGGCAGCCCTTTGAAGTTTGCGCAAGGCTTGGTTGGCACCATCCGGGTTCTTTGCGTGCAATTGTTGCAGCGTCTGGATTTGCTCTTGTTTTTCCTGCTCCGTAGCACGGATCACTTCGGAAGGCGTGATGGTAGGCGATCCATCTTTGGAAAGGAAGGTATTGACACCGATGATGGGCAGTTCGCCGGTGTGTTTCATTGTTTCGTAGTAAAGACTTTCTTCCTGGATTTTACCGCGCTGGTACATGGTTTCCATGGCGCCGAGTACGCCGCCGCGTTCGGTGAGGCGGTCAAACTCAGTAAGTACAGCTTCTTCCACCAGGTCGGTCAGCATTTCGATGATGAAAGCGCCTTGCAGCGGATTTTCGTTTTTCGACAATCCAAGCTCGTGGTTGATGATGAGTTGGATGGCCATGGCACGGCGCACCGATTCTTCGGTGGGTGTGGTGATGGCCTCGTCGTAAGCGTTGGTGTGCAGAGAATTGCAATTGTCGTAAATGGCGTACAGCGCCTGTAGGGTTGTGCGGATGTCGTTGAAAGCGATTTCCTGAGCATGGAGGGAGCGGCCTGAGGTTTGGATGTGGTATTTCAGCATCTGGCTGCGCTCGTTGGCGCCGTAAAGGCGTTTCATGGCCTTGGCCCAGATGCGACGGGCAACACGCCCGATGACTGCGTACTCGGGGTCGGTGCCGTTGGAAAAGAAGAACGACAGGTTGGGCGCAAAATCGTCGACACTCATTCCCCGGCTGCGGTAATATTCAACAAAAGTAAAACCGTTGGCAAGGGTAAAAGCGAGTTGACTGATGGGGTTTGCGCCGGCTTCGGCGATGTGGTAGCCGGAAATGGACACCGAATAGAAGTTGCGCACCCGGTTGTCGATGAAGTATTGTTGTACGTCGCCCATTACGCGCAAACTGAATTCCGTGCTGAAAATGCACGTGTTTTGGGCCTGATCTTCCTTCAAAATATCGGCCTGTACGGTACCGCGCACGCTGCTCAGGGCCTGGGCCTTGATGCCTGCATACACATCGGGCGGTAAAACTTCGTCGCCGGTCATGCCGAGCAGCATCAGTCCCAGACCGTTGTTGCCTTCGGGTAAAGGGCCGCGGTAGCGCGGGCGTTCGAGGTCTTGGTTTTCGTATTTGGCCTTCAGTTTGGCTTCCACTTCGGCTTCCAGACCGTTGGCGAGGATGTATTTTTCACATTGCTGGTCGATGGCGGCGTTCATAAAAAACGCGGCGATGGTAGCGGCCGGACCATTGATGGTCATCGACACCGATGTTTTTGGTTCGCAGAGGTCGAAACCGGAGTACAGTTTTTTGGCGTCGTCGAGGCAGCAAACCGATACGCCCGAGTTGCCGATTTTTCCATAGATGTCTGGACGGTAGTCGGGGTCTTCGCCGTACAAAGTCACCGAATCAAAAGCCGTGCTGAGTCGGTTGGCCGGCATGCCGATACTCACATAGTGGAAACGGCGGTTGGTACGTTCGGGGCCACCTTCGCCGGCAAACATACGCGTGGGATCTTCGCCCTGGCGTTTGAACGGGAATACGCCGGCCGTGTAGGGGAATTCGCCAGGAACATTTTCCTGGAGGCACCAGGTAAGGATATCGCCCCAGTCGTGGTACTTGGGCAGCACCACCTTGGGTATTTTGGTATGGCTGAGGCTTTCGGTGTGTGTTTTCAGGCGGATGTCTTTGCCGCGCACTTGGTACACAAATTCTTCGGCGGTGTAGCTGTTTTTCTTTGCTTCCCAGCCTTTAAGCATATCGAGGTTGTGTGGGTCGAGGTCTTTAAGCAGGCGATTGAAGGTGGAGATGAGTTCTGCAATCAGGCTTTCCGACTGGTTGGGGGAGCTAAAGTCGGGCCTTTGGCCGGAACTGCCCATGTCATCCATCACATCGGCACCTCCAAGTGCAAGCACTGTTTGTTGTATGCCGAACAATTTGCGGGCGATGCCTGCTTGTTTGATCACCCAATCGTCGTATTTGCGGTTGTTTTCGCTGATTTCGCTCAGGTAACGTGTTCGTTGGGGTGGAATGATGTAGATTTTTTCAGACATCTCATCGCTCGCCATGAAGTTGGTGGAGAAGCCAGAGAAACCTTTTTCACCGAGCAGGTCGATGATGCGGCGGTAGAGTTGGTTCACGCCGGGATCGTTGAATTGCGAGGCGATGCAGCCGAACACGGGCATCTCGTCCACGGGGGTGGTCCAGGCGTTGCGGTTGCGTTGCACTTGTTTGCGTACATCGCGCAGGGCGTCGAGGGCGCCGCGTTTGTCGAACTTGTTGATGGCGATCACGTCGGCGAAATCGAGCATATCGATTTTTTCGAGCTGGGTGGCGGCGCCGAATTCGGGCGTCATCACATAGAAGCTCAAGTTGCTGTGATCTACGATTTCGGTGTCGCTTTGTCCGATGCCGCTTGTTTCGAGTATGATGAGGTCGAATTGGGCGGCTTTGAGGATGTCGACTGCCGCGTGTACGTATTTCGAAAGGGCAAGGTTGCTTTGGCGGGTGGCCAGGGAGCGCATGTACACACGGGGGTGGTTGATGGCGTTCATGCGGATGCGGTCGCCGAGCAGGGCGCCGCCCGTTTTGCGCTTCGAGGGGTCCACCGATACGATGGCGATGGTTTTGTCGGGCTGGTCGAGTAAGAAGCGGCGTACGAGTTCGTCCACCATCGACGATTTTCCGGCGCCGCCTGTACCGGTTACGCCAAGCACCGGGGTAGTTTGTTGATCGTTGTTGGTGGACTGTTGGATTTGCGGCAGAATGTCTTTTTCAAAAACTTCCGGATTGTTTTCGGCCGCTGTGATGAGACGGGCGATGGCGCCGGCATTTTTTTCGCGAACGTGATTGATCTCGCCGTTGAGTGTGAAACCGAGGGGGTAGTCGCACTGCTGCAAAACGTCGTTGATCATGCCCTGCAGACCGAGCCGGCGTCCGTCGTCGGGGTGGTAAATGCGGGTAATGCCGTAAGCCTGAAGTTCTTCGATTTCTGAGGGCAAAATGGTGCCACCGCCGCCGCCAAAAATTTTGATGTGGCCGGAACCGCGTTCGTGCAACAGGTCGTACATGTATTTGAAGTACTCCATGTGGCCGCCCTGGTAGGAGGTAATCGCAATGCCCTGAACGTCTTCCTGGATGGCGCAGTTGACAATTTCGTCCACCGAGCGGTTGTGCCCAAGGTGGATGATTTCGGCGCCGCTCGATTGCATGATCCGGCGCATGATGTTGATGGCCGCGTCGTGCCCGTCGAACAAGCTGGCTGCAGTAACAATACGGACGTTGTTCTTGGGTTGGTAGGGCGTTGGATTTTGCATGTACGGGCCGTTTATCTAAGTTTGGACACGCCGGGTAAGAAGACCGGGATGGTCCGAAGGTTGGGAGAATGTTCCATAACAACGCGATTGAACACCCATGGGTTGAAAAACCGCTTTTTTACAGAATAGAATTTGGTTTTGGTGGTGCAAAGATAGGCCATTTCAGTAAAAAAAATGGGAAATGCGTCGATTTCTGACCTCGTGCACTCAATCAACAGGCCATTCAAAACAAGATGAAATGGGGTTGCCAACATCGGGGGCATTAAGTTTGCAAACCTTCCAGGTTTTATTGAAGTTTTAAAATAAAGGAAAGAGAATTTTTTTAAAATAAAGGTAAAGAAGTTTAGTGTTGCTACAACTGTTTTTAAAAACCGTTGTTTTAGGGTTACATCAACCAACTAAATCAACGCAATATTATGGCAAACACAACCTGGCAACTCGACCCCGCACACTCTGAAGTAAGCTTCAAAGTACGCCACCTCGTCATCTCCAATGTTACCGGCAAATTCGGCAGCTTCGCATCGAGTTTCACGTCCGGCACGGATGATTTTACCGACGCCAACATCGAATTCACCATCGACGCCAATACCATCAATACGGGCGTAGAAGCCCGCGATAACCACTTGCGCGGCGACGACTTTTTCAACGCCGACGCATTTCCAAAAATCATGTTTAAAGGAACCGGTTTGAAAAAAACCAATGATGGTACATTTGAGCTCACCGGCGACCTGACCATCCGCGACGTAACCCAACCCATTACCCTGGGCGTTGAATTCGGTGGCGTCGCCAAAGATCCCTACGGCAACATCAAGGCCGGCTTTGAAGTGGAAGGCAAAATCAAACGCAAATCCTTTGGTCTTACCTGGGATGCTGTGACTGAGGCCGGCGGCGCTGTGGTTTCCGACGAAGTGAAGTTTACAGCGCAAGTGCAATACGTGAAAGGATGAAAAAAGTCGACAGTCGACAGTCAACAGTCGACTGTTGATTACCGACTGTCGAATGTTTTCTGTTTAATCATTTTTCAATATTTTTTGAAAACATTAAACAAACCAAGCGAGGCTGTGTTTAATGTATTTAAATCAAACAACACACCCATCATGGTTGACCTTACGTTGAACGGCCACAGCCGTCACGATTTTCACGAATCCGACGATTATGGCGATATGCACGTCGCTACGTCAGACGATACGCCTTTACACGAAGACGCTTTTACTTTGACCGACACCGAAAAAATTGAACAGATTTCGGAGCATTTTGCCGAAATAATGGATATTTTGGGGTTGGATCTCACCGATGACAGCCTGCAAGGTACCCCACGCCGCGTTGCCAAAATGTACGTTCAGGAAATTTTTCGTGGACTCAATCCCGCCAACAAGCCTGCTGTTACTACTTTCGAAAATAAGTACAGCTACCGTCGCCTGGTGGTGGAACGCAACATTCCGCTGCAAAGCACCTGCGAACACCATTTTCAACCCATTTTCGGCGTAGCCCATGTAGCTTACATCCCCAACGGCCGTGTGGTAGGTTTGTCAAAGCTCAACCGTATCGTCGATTTTTACGCCCGTCGTCCACAGGTTCAGGAACGCCTTACCATGCAAATCGCCGAAGAACTGAAAAAGGCATTGAACACCGACGATGTAGCAGTGTACATTGACGCCAAACACATGTGTGTGCAGGCTCGCGGTGTGGAACACCATGGAGCGAGCACCATCACGGCCGAGTATTCGGGCAAATTTTTGAATGACAATACGAAGCACGAGTTTTTGCAGGCAGTTTATTCGAAGATGCCTTAAAGTAAACCACCCAGACAAGTATAAAAGGCAGGGGTCGGCGCATCGCGCCGACCCCTGCCTTTTATAATTGTACTACCCCAACAGATAGGGGTACATTTTCTGTGGTACCGTTTCCCAGTTCACCACATTACCCCATGCCGGCAGGTAAAA
>JBBSDH010000074.1:0-16867 GCA_038249605.1 Chitinophagales bacterium
CGACGAACCGATGCCCGACGGGTTGTTAACGATGGTTACACCGGCTACTTTACCGGCAAGCGTGCTCACCAGGTTGGTTTCACGCGCTTTGTTGAGGTCGTCGCCGTCAACTTCCTGTGTGGCATAACCCAGCGATTTTTTCTCGCGGCTGATGCCCAAAGCGGTTACAACAACTTCCTTAAGCCCTTCACCCTCTTCCAGCTTGATAACCAGAGGAGCGACGCTTTGGGTTACCGTAACCGACTGGCTTACGAAACCGATGAGCGATACATTGAGTACATCGCCCGCGGCAGCTTCTACGACAAACGAACCGTCGACGGAAGAAATGGTGCCGCGGTTTTGTCCAATGACCGTAATCGTTGCACCTGCCAGAGGTTCGCTGCTAACAGCGTCGATTACCTTGCCGGTCACTTTGATAAGTTCGACAGGTGGGGAGGTGGGTGAAATGTTAGCCGCAGGTGTAAACGCCGTTTGGGCGCTGACAGCAACAACGGACAATAATGTTAATGCAAGGGCACAACAGGTACCCTTGAAGGTTTGGTAAACAGCCTTCATTGTTGGAAAAAGTTTAGTGTAGAATGGATGTGTAGGATTAAGCCCTAAAATGGCATACAGCCAGCGTCGGACAGGCAGTCGGTAGAACAGCAATTGCTAACAAAATACCAACCCTGTTTTTCGGTCACAAAAGTAGATATCACCTTTCTAATCCTATTTTAAGTTTTGATTAAGTTGTTTTTATAAAGTAAAGTATTTTTAATGTAACATTAAAATATTGTTATTGTAAAGCAGCTTTTTCATCAATTTCATTTAAAAAAAATACATACGTACGTGTCACCCAACGTGTCGTTTACCAATTACAATTGCCAACTTGGTGATCATTCTCGACAAAAGGACATGACCGATACCTGTTTTCACAACCATATCGAATGGGTTTGCAGCCATCTGCGAAAAGCCAAACACAACATTCGCATCGCCATGTGCTGGTTCAGCAACCTTCGCATTTTTCAAATTTTAATAGGAAAACTACAAGTCGGTATCGCCGTTGAACTGGTCATCGAATTCGACGACAACAACATTCGCGAGGGCGGACTCGACTTCGACCATTTCATCCAGTCGGGAGGCCACCTTTCTGCAGCACACAACGCCTCCCTGATGCACCACAAATTTGCGGTTATCGACAACACAATACTTCTCACAGGTTCTTTCAACTGGACCAACAACAACAACTCGGAGAACATGCTCGCCACCGATGAACCTACAGCTGTTAGTGCCTTTCTCACGGAGTTCCTCCATTTAAAAACAAAAGGACGGCTGTTGCAAAACACCTCGGACATAACTGTGAAAACAAGTGCTCCAGCAGCTGCCGAAACCTTTCACACACTCGAACAACTCCGCAAAAACATTGCCGGTGGCAGCAAATGCTGGGTGGTCAAACTGCATAAAAAGCAGATCAAAGACCCGCTCTTTTTTCAAAAAAACCAATTTCCATTTGACCATGAGCTGCTTTCCCAGCCCTATTATACCCACTACACCCAATTTTCACCAAACCATTTCGAAAACTGGCTAAACAGCCAAACCACCTTCACCAACATACAAATACGTTACCTGAACACCTGGTACCGGCGCATCCGTCCCGGCGACGTATTCCTGCCCATCGGCACTAAAAACGAACTGCTCGGCATAGGTGTCGTTCATGCAGGCGCGACCACCTACCATAACGGTCCGCACAAACCAGTAATCTGGATCCAACACAAAATACCCTCCATCCACCTACCCGGCCAATACCCCATCGGCGCACCTGTTCAGTACCTCGGTTCCGGCATGCAACTCCTTCAAACCATATTCGCAAACCATCCATAAAACTTCCACAAGCCAAACCAACAACCCTGTTCAGCCACACAGAAAAAGAGTGCGGTCTTTTGCAAAACTTCCACAAGCCAAACCAACAACCCTGTTCAGCCACACAGAAAAAGAGTGCGGTCTTTGCAAAACTTCCACAAGCCAAACCAGCAACCCTGTTCGGCCATACAGAAAAAGAGTGCGGTCTTTGCAAAACTTCCACAAGCCAAACCAACAACCCTTCATTTCAGGGTATTTCAAATAAAAAAAACAGGGTTGCCAGCCGTAGGCTGGAACCCTGTTTTTTTTATTTGAAATACCCTGAAATGAAGGGTTTCAATTAATCCTTATCGCTTCCCAGAGCTTCCTTCAGTTGAGCAAGAACATCGAGGTCGCCCAAGGTTTCTTTTTCAACTTTTTTCTGTACGTCCTGGATTGCGGTTTGTTGTTCACCTTCTTCTTTAACGCGTTCAGCCTTTACACTGGCTTCCGCTTTGTGCTTCAGATCCTCAAGGTAGCGTGCGTGCGAAACCAGGATGCGGCGATCGTCTTTGTTGAATTCGATCACTTTAACCGTAAGTTCTTCGCCTACATTAACAGGAGTGCCATCTTCTTTTTTGATGTGTTTGGCTGGCGAGAACGCTTCCAGACCGTCGGGCAGTTGGAACGTAGCACCTTTGTCGTCGCGTTTCAGCACCACAGCTTCGTGGTACGAGCCTACAGGGTACGTATTTTCAAACGTATCCCAAGGGTTGTCGAGGATTTGTTTGTGGCCAAGGCTGATCTGGCGTTTGTCCTTGTCGATGTCGAGTACGATCACCTCAATAGCACTGCCCACTTTCGTGAACTCGCTGGGGTGCGCGTAACGTTTCGTCCAGGAAAGGTCGCTGATGTGAACCATGCCGCCCACGCCTTCGCTGAGCTCAACGAAGATGCCGTAGTTGGTCATGTTTTTCACCGTGCCTGAGTGGCGGCTGTCGACCGGGAAACGGCCGTCAATTTCGCTCCAGGGATCGGCGGTAAGTTGTTTCACAGAGAGCGACATTTTGCGGTCGCTGCGGTCGATGGTTACGACGCGGGCTTCCACTTCCTGGCCCATCTTGAAGTATTCCTTGGCATTGATGCTTTGGTTGCCCCAGCTGATTTCGCTGATGTGGATCAGACCTTCTACGCCGGGCATGATTTCAACAAATGCGCCATAATCTTCGATGTTCACTACGCGGCCTTTAACCACGGCGCCTTCGGCGATGTCGGCAGAAAGAACTTCCCACGGGTGCGGGGTGAGTTGTTTAAGACCGAGGCTGATGCGTTTTTTGTTTTCGTCGAAATCAAGAACCACCACGTTGATGCGCTGGTTGAGCGCAAGCACTTCGCTCGGGTGACCGATGCGGCCCCAGCTGATGTCGGTGATGTAGAGCAGACCGTCGACGCCACCCAGATCGAGGAACGCACCGAAGTCGGTGATGTTTTTAACGATGCCTTCGAGTACCTGGCCTTTTTCAAGGCTGGCGAGGATGTGTTCGCGCTGTTCGGCGAGATCGCTTTCGATGAGGGCTTTGTGGCTGACAACGGCATTTTTGATTTGCTCGTTGATTTTAACCACTTTGAACTCCATCACTTTGCCTACGTACTGATCGTAGTCGATAACGGGTTTGATGTCGATTTGCGAACCGGGCAGGAAGGTTTCCAGACCGCTGCAGTCAACAATAAGACCACCTTTGGTTTTGCTGATGACGGTACCGCGGATGATGGTGCCGTTTTTGAACGAGTCGACGATGCTTTCCCAGGCGCGGAGGATTTTGGCCTTCTTGCGCGACAGACCAAGTTGGCCCTGGCTGTCTTCCTGGCTTTCAACGTAAACTTCCACGATGTCGCCTGGCTGAATATCGGGCGTGTCACGGAATTCGCTCAAGGAAACAAGACCGTCGCTTTTGTAGTTGATGTCGAGAACCACATCACCACTGCTGATGGCGCTTACGCGGCCGCGGATGATTTCGTTTTCGGCAACATTGCTCAACGTAACGTCGTACTGTTCCAAAAGGTCAGCGCGCTCAGCGTCTGTATAGGCGATGGCACCGCGCTTGTCCATTTTCCAGTTGAAGTCCATGTAACCGGTACCGGTTACAAGCGGGTCGAAAACAGGAAGAATCACTACTTCTTCATCATCGGTATCCGATTCGCCAGCTTCCAAAGGAATGCCGGCCGATTTGGTTTTGGTAAACCTTTTTTCTGTGCGTGGAGCAACTTCTGCCACTACTGGTGCAGCTTTCTCTGCTACAACTGGTGCAGCTTTCTCGGCTACAACTTCAGGAGCAACTTCTGCTACAACCTCTGGAGTAACTTCTGCTACAACCTCTGGAGCAACTTCTGCTACAACCTCAGGAGCAACTTCTGCTACAACCTCTGGAGCAACTTCTGCTACAACCTCAGGAGTAACTTCTTCAGCTACAACCTCAGGAGCAACTTCTGCTACAACCTCAGGAGCAACTTCCGCTACAACCTCAGGAGCAACTTCTTCAGCTACAACCTCAGGAGCAACTTCTTCAGCTACAACCTCAGGAGCAACTTCCTCAGCCACTACTTCAGTGGCAGCTTCTGCCACAACTTCAGGCGTGGTTTCAGCAGTGGTTTCTTCAGGAGTTACCTCTTCCTGCTCCTGTTTTGGATTTTTTTCTTCTTCAAGTATCATGTTAAAGTAGGCGGTTTTTGGCGGTCGGTTTAATTATACTGTTAATCGATTTCACTTTGGGGCGAAACCGTTACCCCTGCTTTTCCTAAGTTGTTGGAAACCATGGACAAACGTCCAAATTCCCCCTACATTCGGAAAGCGGGCGCAAAGGTACGACCAGTTACACCAAAAAACCAAGTTTGGGTGCAGGCAAAACTGTAATTTCTCTAAGAAATGGTGAAATAAATCGTCAGGACTTATCCTCGCCTTCAAACTTGGCGCCGACGGGCGCACGGTAAGCCTGAAAAGGGATCTTGAGCAGGTTGCCAAGCTTCGAATGCTCCTCAGGTTTCATGTGCGTATCGATGCCAAAAACAAGCTTTTCCTGATCGACACGGGCATAGGTGCCAAAAAACCTGTCCCACACGGAAAAAATGTTGCCGAAATTGGTGTCGGTGTACGGCAGTGCATAATGGTGGTGCACACGGTGCATGGAAGGCGTTACAATCACCCAGCTCAGGGTGCGGTCGAGCCAAGCCGGAAACTTGATGTTGGAGTGGTTGAACTGCGACAACACGACCGACATGCTTTGGTACATAAACACCAGCCACATGGGAGCGCCGGCGATCACGGCACCAGCGGCGGTGAACACAAAACGGAATACGCTTTCACCGGGGTGGTGGCGGTTGGCGGTGGTGGTGTCGATGTTGGTATCGGTGTGGTGCACGAGGTGGAAACGCCACATCCATTTCACGCGGTGCTGGGTCCAATGCACGAAGTAAGCGCCGATGAGGTCGAGCAGCAGTAGCCCAAGTATGATAAACGCCCAAAGCGGCATGTCGGGCAACCATTGCAGTATCCCAAAATTGTTGGCCACTGCCCAATCGGTGGCGCGGAGCAACATGAACGCCATGGCAAAATTTACTACCACGGTAGTCGCCGTGAAAAAGATGTTGATGCCCGCATGCGGCACTTTCCGGTAGTTCCAGCGAAACATGGGGACTGCGCTTTCGATGATCCAAAAGAAAGCGATGCCGCCCACGAGGATGGCGGCGCGGTGCGCGGAAGGAATGTGTTCGAAGTACGATACGATGCTCTCCATAGGTGTTGGATCGTTGTTGGTTGTTCAACGATGCAAAATACGACATTGATTGGAATCCAAAACGAAAGAGCTGGTTTTCATCACTTGTTGTACACGATTTTAATTAACCCACCTTAACAGGGGTGATACCTTTGAAAAAACCAGATCATAAAAGTTAAATAAGGCCGACCAGCCCACGCACGATACCCGCAGGCATCCACGTAACCCGGTCGGCTTATGCTAATCCGAAGCTGGAGCTAAAGAAAACATTAAAACGGCAAATTGTCCGTTCCATTTCGAAGCTGGAGCTCTGAACTACATTAAAACGGTAAATCGTCCGTTCCTTCCACTACGGGAGCGGGTTCGGAATTGGTGCTTGGCATGCTCGAAGGTTTGCTGGCAGGCATGTTTTCCGAGCTGGGGAAACGGTTGTCGGTACCCGAGCCTTCGCGAGGGCCCAACAGGCGGAACATGCTGGCGACAATGTCGGTCATGTAGCGGTCCTGCCCGTCGGTTCCCTGGAACTTCCGGTAAGTAATTTTGCCTTCCACGTAAATTTGCATGCCTTTTTTGAGCTGTTTTTCGGCTCGTTCGGCCATCTCTCGCCACACTACAACGTTGTGCCATTCGGTGAGCGTTTGCCAATTGCCTTCTTTGTCCTTATAGCTCTCGTTGGTAGCCAGGGGAATACGTGCTACCATTGTGCCGTTGTCGAGACGACGGACTTCGGGGTCACTGCCCAGGTTGCCAACCAGCGTTACTTTGTTTACCATGATGCTGAATTTTTTTAGTTGAAAAAGGTTGTCTTCATGCTTGAGCGCGCTCTCAAAACAGTCTTAAAGTTACGGCATTATTTTGCACATAACGATCAATCAAGCGCGGTAAAGCATACATTTTTTTTAAATTAAATCGTTTTGCCCAAACGGCATTTTCGGCATTTTTTGAGTTAAAATAGCCCAAAAAGTAGCTTTTTTCGACTTCCAGCTCTGCAAAAACGGCGCAAATTTTTTGATGTGTGAGCACTTGTATCATGGGTTCGGACAAGTCCCTCAAGCGCCATTTCACCCCTCCCAGTACCGGTTTCAGCACCATTTCAGCCGCAGTTTTGTCGGCTGGCAATTCGGGTAATTCCAACAACGGGAAATCGTACAAACCCGACCAAACATCGCCCTCGCCCCGCCTTACCATCAAAACCTCGTCGCCAGCGTTCAACACCGCATAAAGGAAGTTCCGTGTTTTTTTGGCGGCCGCTTTGTTTTTCACCGGAAAGGTAGACACGCGGTTGTGTTGCGCAGCAAAACATTTTTCACGCAGTGGACAAACACCACAATCCGGGTTGCGCGGTACGCACAGTGTAGCCCCAAAATCCATGATGGCCTGGTTGTAAGCCGCCGGCTTTTCCGAATCGAGCATGTTTTGCGCCAGAACAGCAAACATCTTTTGCGCTTTTCCGCTGCCCAGCGGTGTATCGATGCCCCAAAAACGCGACAACACGCGGTACACATTACCATCGAGCACCGCATGCGGTAAGTTGTACACAAAAGAAGCGACGGCCGCCGCAGTGTAGTCGCCCACACCTTTCAAAGCCTTCAAACCTTCAAAAGTTTCCGGAAAAACGCCGTTTAACGCGAAAGCTACATGTTGTGCCGCAGCATGCAGGTTTCGGGCACGGCGGTAATACCCCAATCCTTGCCAAAGCCGGAAAACCTCGTCCTCTGGGGCCGCAGCCAAAGATTGTACCGTCGGGAACCGCTCCAGAAACCTTTCGTAGTACGACCAGCCCTGTTCTACCCTGGTTTGCTGCAACATAACTTCCGAAAGCCACACCTTGTAAGGATCTTTTTCACCCTTCCACGGCATGGGCCGGTGTTGCGTGGCATGCCATTTAAGCAATCGGGTGCGAAAAAAATTTGGGTCGGACATGAAGCGTGTTTTTTCAAAAATAGCATCTAATGACGGGATAAACCGGCAATCCGGCACACCTTTTGCAAAGGTACGTTCATGCCACCGTTCAACGATGATGTCTTAAGAAACGGTTAAGGGTTGATTTTTACAAAACAAACATGGTAATGCCTCGTTCATTTATTCTACTTAACTTTGTAGTGACCAAATTAATTTTTAATCCTTCCCAAACCCGCTTTAAACAATTGCCTATGAAACTGATGGTAGCCAGTACAATATGTTGTATGCTGGTTGTCGGTGCAACTTCCATGCGCCTCCCTCACAACACCTTTCCCAAAGACCCAACCAAGCACGGAAAGGCGCCCACCATGTGGTCCGACCGCAAACAACTGTACAAAGGCGAGGTCCTTACCTTGCATTTCAAAGTGCCCCACGCCTCAAATCTTGGCGTGATCAACCCTGACGGAAAGTTTTTTTACGTGGTTTTTCCCGAAGCTTCCACTTCTGGAAATCTTACCCCCTATGTTCCCAGCGAACAGTTCACGTCCATCGCTTCGCTGAAGATCAAAACCACCAGCTTCAAAGCCGACCCGTACACCTTCGGCGTGAATGAAAACCAACCCGTTTTCACCAAATCCGGCAAATACCGCTTCGTGCTGGCCGATAACCTACACGTACACGACGAAAATGAGGTACAAACGCTTGATGTGGTCTACCACCACCAGGCAAGGGTATATCCTTAAAGGAGTTCGGAGTTTGGAGTTCGGAGGTGATTAACGCCAACATCCAAACTCCAAACCTCTTTATTCTCCTAAAGAAATAAGATTCGCGAGCAAACGGTATGCTCCAGGCACACCTGCTGGCAGCTCGCGAAAAAACGACAGGCCCGTATAAACATAGTGGCCTTTACCGTACTTCGCCACCAGCAATGCACCGTCGGCAGCTTTTTCACCCGGATCGTTCATCGACAAAGGAGCTTCAAACGCTTTGTCCCATTCACCCGGGAAATACAATCCCCTTTCCTGAACCCAGCCTTCAAAATCTTTGCTGGTAAGTTTGTTTGGCGTGTTCAGTGCCGCATGACCTGGCAGCAAAAAACGTACCTCTGAACTTTCATCGGTTACGCGCGTACGCGATATTTTCATTGGGTAGGGGCCAACCTGGTCGAGTACAAGGTCTGAAGTTGTATTGTATTGTACCACGAGGTTGCCTCCGTTTTGTACGTATTCGAGCAGCATGGGCTGCACGTTTTTGAGCTTTTCTTTGGTATTGTAGGCTCGGATACCCAAAACAATGGCGTCGAATCGGTTCAGACCGCCTTTTTCAAAGTCTTTGTCTTCAAGCAAGGTCACCGTGCAACCCATCTGACGAAGGGCTTCTGGCACTTTATCACCTGCACCGATGAAATAAGCCACATTGCGCGCTTTCACTTTCAGATCGACGCGACTGGCCTGCACCGCCGAAGGCAGCAAAACGCTTTGCTGTGGAATGTGGTCGTATTTAATTTCCACCAGGCGCTGGTTCATTTGTTTGCCATCTACTTCCGCAAATGGTTCCAGAATGACGCTTCCTTGTCCGGCGCCAACCACAAATTCAAACGTTTTTTCATCGCCTTTTTTGGCAAAAAAGAACTCCTGAGCGGGTGTTTTTGCGCCCCATCCTTTGCCGTCGGTGCGCAAACCTACGCGGCCCTGCACCGAATCGCGACCGGCGCGTACACGCACACGCACGCTGCGCTCGGCCTCTGGAAAGATGTACGACGCCTCGGTGAACTCAACAAAAGCAGGCGGCAGGATCTCAAACGGACGCCAAAGCTCGCCGAAAGCGGGCTCCTCTACTTTGTAAGCAACATCGGTGGTATAAGTTATCTCTTTGTCATTGATGAGCAAAGTCCATACCACGCGAACCGGGCGCTCACTTTCGGGCGTACCACGAAGGGTTTGCTCTTCCACGGTGTACATACCTACGTCGGAAGGCGTCTGCAACCAATAAGGAGCAGTGTACGGGATATTGGCCGGCAAAAGCAGTTTTTTCTCCCAAACGGCAACCTGGTTGTAGGAGAGGGTGAGGTTAGGTGTAGTGTCCCAGGAAGTAGGCGAAACCGCCAGGTGTTTCACTTGCACGTTCACCTTGGAGCGGTTCACCATTTCAAGACGCAATTTCACGTCGCGGCCTGGCGATACCGAAGGCTCCGAAGCAGTAGCTTCGAGGTAAAGGCCCAGACAATGGCGTATCACTTCTTTGATATCGTCCAGTTTAGCCTCTTTCCAGTGACCGTCTGGCAATATTTTGATCGTATTCATGACCTTAAGCAGATAAGGCACCGAAGCGGCAGGATTATCGGAACGAAATTCGCGGTCAATGTTTTGCAGCATTTCACCGATGATCTCACCGCCCGGAACGCGGGTCCAGGTGGTATTAAGGCCTGCGAAAGGATCTTTGGTAGCCGGGCGCTCACCTTTGATGAAATCGAACCAATCGACGCTTTCGCCGCGACTGCTCATGGATCCGAAGCCCTGACAGCGGTGCATGGAGCGCGCTTCGGCAGCCACTTCGCTGTTGCTTTTGCCTTTCATGGGCAGGTAAACGCCAAGATCGACGGGGTAGAGGTTGGTTTTATCGGCCTGTTCAAATTTTTCCCGACTGCCGAAAAACCACCAGGAAGTATTGAAAAACACACGGTTGGGCTGCCAGGTTTGCGTGTATTTTAATTGTTCGGGATAAACTGCCGGGTTGCCGGCAAGGTCGAATGCCTCCACACTCAGCATGGCCGAAGCCGTATGGTGGCCGTGCGTAACGTATTTCTCATCGTGGTAAAAACGGTTGATGATCACGTCGGGTTGTGTTTCGCGGATGGCCCAAACCACATCCGACAACACAGCTTCCTTGTTCCAGAAACGAAGGGTTTCTTCAGGACTTTTGGAGAAACCAAAGTCGTTGGCACGGCTGAAACGTTGTTTACCGCCGTCCACCGAACGGGCCATGAGCAGCTCCTGGGTACGCAAAACGCCCAGCAACTCGCTTAGTTCTGGTCCGATGAGGTTTTGTCCGCCGTCGCCGCGGGTGAGCGACAAGTAGGTAACATCGTACAGTTTTTCGTTGGCACAGTAACTGATCAGGCGCTGGTTTTCATCATCGGGGTGGGCAGCTACATACAGCACCGAACCCAAAACGTTGAGCTTTTTGATCTGCTGGTGAATGTCTGAAGCCGAGGGTTTGGCCGGTTTTTGAGCAGAAAGTGGAAGAAGGAAAAGAAGGGTAAAAAAAAGTAGAGAAATGTGTTTCATACCGTGAAAGAGAATCTTAGCCTTGATTGAAGTGATTTCTGAGGTGGCGGTTTTTAATCCTACGCTGTCAGGTCAAAAAGGATTGCGAAGGAATATTTATGGGTCCAGTGGGGCTGGTTGTCATTCCAAAGGATGCAAGGAATCACACTTTCCGCCCACAAACCACAAACATAGGAAAAAACACATCCACCGTTGTGCCTGGCGGTACTTGTTTGGTAAGCAGGGCTTCTATGGCTGGCAGTGGATCTTCCTGAAGAGCAGCGCGGTAGTTTTGCAGGGCCGACCATGAGGCAATGTACCCGGCGGCATCTTTGGCCGTCCAGGTGGCACGCATGGAAAAATCAGGCGTTGCCATTTTTTCATATGGGAAAGGCATGGAGGCGTAGCTTTCCTCCACAAGGCGGCGTTCGGGGTCCCAATAAGGCCCCAAAATATTTTTGTAGCAATGGAAGAAAGCGGATGTGAAGCCTGGATTGGTTTCGCTTTCCGGAATTTTGTATCCCCACGCAGCAAACAATCCACCTGGCCGCAACACCCGATCTACTTCAGGATAAAACAGGTCAAGGTCAAACCAATGCATGGCTTGGGCCACGCACACCAAATCGGTACTGTTGTCGTCCAAGCCGCTGGCTTTGGCCAATGCTTGCCGGTAAGTGATGTTGGGCGCCTGAAGCGCTTTGGCCAGTTGAGCGGCGCTGAGGTCGGTAGCCAAAACACGTTCGAAATGTTGGGCAAGCACCGCAGCGACTTGTCCATTGCCTGTGCCCACATCCCAGGCCAGATGGTGTGGCCTGGGCGTTTGAAGCACCAACCATGCATACAGCTCAGGCGGGTACAAAGGCCTGTAGGCGCTGTAGGCGTCAGCTTGTTTGGAAAATAAGTCTTTGGACATGGTGGATACTTAAAGTAGGTCTTTCCCAATGTCCCGGCGGAAATATTTGCCGGCAAACTGTACAACTTTGGCGTTGCGGTTCGATTTGCGCAAGGCCGAAGGAATGTCCTTCCCGTAACTGCTCAGGGCCAAAACACGGCCGCCGTTGGTTACCACATCGAGGCCTTTCACGGCTGTGCCTGCATGGAATGCTATACTGCCCTTTACTTTATCGAGGCCGGTGATGACCATATTTTTTTCGTAGTGCCCCGGATAACCGCCGCTCACCAGAAAGACGGTGGTAGCTACGCGAACATCGGTTTTTACCTTGCTTCTGCCCAGCACGCCGGTTGCGCAATTGTAGAGCAAGGGCACCAGATCGCTTTTCAGACGCAGCAAAACAACCTCCGTTTCGGGGTCGCCCAGGCGGCAGTTGTATTCAATAACAAAGGGTTCGCCTTCTACAACAATAAGACCAAGAAAAACAAAACCCCGGTACGGGATTTTTTCTTTGCGCAAACCTTTCACAGTGGGAATAATGATGCGTTCTTCCACTTTTTTCCACATTTCAGCATCCACAAAAGGTACTGGGCTTACGGCGCCCATGCCGCCTGTGTTGGGGCCGGAGTCTTTTTCACCCACCCTTTTGTAGTCTTTCGCCTCCGGCAAAATGCGGTATTTTTTACCGTCGGTAAGTACAAATACACTGAACTCAATACCATCTAGGAATTCTTCCACCACTACCCGGGCGCTGGCTTCGCCAAATTTCCCACCCAGCATGTCGCTGAACTCTACGGCGGCTTCCTGGTGACTTTGTGGGATCACCACACCTTTGCCGGCCGCCAACCCGTCGGCTTTTAAAACAATGGGCAATGGCTGTTTGGACAGGTATTCCAACCCTTCTTGAAGTTGCGATGCATTGAATTCGCGGTAAGCAGCGGTTGGGATTTTATGGCGTTTCATAAACTGCTTGGCCCAGGCTTTGCTGCCTTCCAGTTGGGCACCGGCTTTCGACGGGCCTACAAGGGGCACTTCGCGCAGCGACGCATGTTCCTGGAAATAATCCCATATGCCGCGCACAAGTGGTTCTTCCGGGCCAACCACTACCATACCAATGTCGTGTTTAAGTACAAAGTCGCCCACAGCGTCGAAGTCGAGTGGATTGAGATCCACGTTTGTGCCACTTTCAGCAGTGCCTGCATTTCCTGGCGCGATAAAAAGTTTGGTGCAACGTTTGCTGCGGGCCATCTTCCAGGCCAAAGCGTGTTCGCGGCCACCCGAGCCGAGTAGGAGTATGTGCATGTTAGTCGGTTGGTCTGTTAGTCGGTTGGTTGGTTGGTCGGTTGGTTGGTTAACGTTTGTGTTCGGTTACTGACCAATTCAATATCCTTGTCCGAAGACGTATTGTACAATATTAGCGCCCATTTGCAGGGCTTTTTGACGCATGGCGGGCGCATCGTTGTGCACATCGTCCCAACCGTCGCCAAGATCGGTCTCAAAGTTGTAAAAACAAACAAGCCGGCCCTGCCAAAGCAAACCGTAGCCTTGCGCAGGTTTGCCATCGTGTTCGTGGATTTTGGGCATGCCGTTTTTAAATTCGTACGTCTGGTGGTAAATCGGGTGACTGAAAGGCAGTTCCACAAAATCGAGTTCTGGAAATACCTTTTTCATGGCTGGTCGTACGAAAGGATCAAGACCGTAGTCGTCGTTAAGGATCAAAAAACCGCCGCCTTCGAGGTAGGCGCGCATGTTTCGGGCCTCAAGATCGGAAAACAACATGTTGCCATGGCCCGTGGCGTACACCATGGGATAGTTGAAAATATCGGCGCTGCCGGGTTCCACGGTAGCGTATTCGAGGTCGAAATTGGTCTTCAGGTTGTCGTTGCAAAACTTTGCAAGGTTCTTCAACGAGTTCACGTCGTTGTACCAGTCGCCGCCGCCGTTGTATTTCAGCAAAGCAAGTTTGAATGTCGGCGGGAGAAAGTTCGGAGTTCGGAGTTCGGAGTTCGAAGTCCGAACTCCGAACTTCGACGTAAAGGCACTGCCGAAGAGGGCGACGAACAAGAGTATAGGTAAGAAGCGTAGGCGCATTTTTGTGTTTTTAAAAAATAAAAAACTTGTCAGCCCAGCGAAGCGTGGGAACTCAGATCCAATCCAGACCCCTGCGGGACGAGTCCCAAAAATCCGGGTATAGACTAAAATGTACGATCATCCACACCCACCAAAAACTTCCTGATTTCTCCTACCACGCTTTCCACCGTACCGTTGTCGAACGGCGATTTCAGGTTGGCAAGTTTTACAAGGCCTAGGAAGGACTGGCTACCGCCGGCCTGGCAAAGGCGTACATAATCGTTCCAGGCTGTGTCGTGGTTTTGTCGGTCTTTGGTCCAGAACTGGAACGCACAAAGCTGGGCGAGGGTATAATCGATGTAATAAAAAGGCGAATTGAAGATGTGTCCCTGCTTTTGCCAGAAACAACCGGCTTCGAGGTTGGGGTTGCCGTCGTAATCGCGCTGGGGAAGGTAGGTCTTTTCAAGTTCCTTCCATGCGGCATTGCGCTCGGCAGGCGAACAGTCGGGGTTTTCGTACACGAAATGCTGGAACTCGTCCACCGCTACGCCGTAGGGCAAAAATTGTACGGCGCCGCCAAGGTGCATGAATTCGTATTTTTCAGTGTCTTCTGCGAAAAAGAGTTTCATCCAAGGCCAGGTAAAAAACTCCATGCTCATGGAGTGGATTTCTGCGGCGTCGCTGGTAGGCCAGTGGTATTCTTCAAATTCGAAGCGCGGACCGCTCGACCACACCTGGAAAGCATGGCCGGCCTCGTGGGTAAGCACATCGATGTCGCCGGAGGTGCCATTGAAATTGGAAAAAATGAACGGCGCCTTAAAATTGGGCATGTACGTGCAGTAACCGCCTGTGGCTTTGCCGTCGCGGTTCACCAGGTCCATGAGACGTGCATCCTGCATGTGGCGGAAAAAGTCGCCTGTTTCGGTACTCAGTTCTGTGTACATTTTATCCGCCGCGTGCACGATTTGCTCCGGCGAACCTTTGGGTTTGGGGTTTCCTGTTGAGAACTTGTAGTCTTCATCGTAGTATTTCAGCTTGTCCAGCCCGAGGCGTTGGCGCTGGCGTTCGTAAAGCTCGGATGCCAGCGGAACGATTTGCTCGCGCACTTGGCGGCGGAAATTGGCCACCATGGCTGGGTTGTAGTCGGAGCGGCGCATGCGGGCGTAACCCGTTTCCACAAAGTTGGCGTAGCCCAGTTTGCGTGCCATACGGGTACGCACCGCTACCATACGGTCGAAAATGGATTCAAAAGTTTCGCGCTGGCTGCCGTAAAATGCCCATTTGGCTTCGGCGGCGCGGCGGCGGGTGTTGCGGTCGTCGTCGAGCTCCAAAGGCGTGATGTTGCTCAGGTTGTACACCTTGCTGTCGAATTCAACTTTGGCCTGGGCTTTTATTTTGGTGTATTCGGTGCTGAGGGTATTCTCCTGCTGCAGGTCGTCAAGTATAACGGGGTCGAATGTTTTCAACCCAAGTTCAGCGAGCACAAAAAGTTGGCTGCCCAGTTTGGTTTCCAGTTCGGCACGGTGAGGCGAAGCGAGCATGGCTTTGTAGAGCCTGTTGCCGAGCGCTTCAAATGCCGGCATTTTTTCATCAAAATATTCGTTTTCCAGCTCATAAAAAACATCAGCCGTATCGGAAGTATGCCGCACATAGCAAAGATTGTACATGGTGGAAAACTGTTCCCGTTCGGTGTTCAGCTCCAGCAGGATCTGGTATTGTTCGGCAGCTGAACGGGCTTTTTCAAAAGCGTTGAGCAGTGTGTTGAAAACAACGGTGGTTGCTTCCAGGTCGGGACGTGTGTAAACAAAAGTATCGAAGAAGGAGGAGGTTGCTACGTCGGAATGCATGGCTGTGGTTGGGTTAAAAAAATGCAAAAATAAGTCAGTAAATGCTCAAAAGCCAATTCTGCCGTACTTTGCGAACAAAAAACGGGAAACATGAAGCGAATTGTATGTACACTACTCTTGCTTTTGGCAATTTTTGGACAAACAACCGCTCAAAGCACCGCATTTGTGCTGAAAGGCGGTCTGAGCATAGGTTCTCAGAAATGGGATAACTCCATCGAGCGCGAATTGTTGTGGCGCTACCATGCCGCATTGGCCTTCGAAACCATCAACAACGAAAACGATCAAGCATCGTTTTACGCCCAAATTGGGTACCACCTGAGGGGCAGCGCCACGAGGTTTCGTACATTCGACATCAACAACCCCAGCATCCTAGGCGCCCAATACACGGAGGCGCTCGAGTTTCGAAACGCAGCCCTTCAACTTGGCCTCAAAATCCGCCTGCCCGACAATGGCGGCAGCGCACGGTTTTATTATTTTGGTGGTTTACGCACCGATTACAACATCAACAACAATATTAACGAACTGCGCGAACTTAACCTCTGCAACGTCGGAGCGCTTCCCTTCGAAGAAGGCGTTCAAAAATGGACGCTCGGAATGTCTCTCGGCGCCGGCACGGAATTCGCCTTTGGGGATTTGGTCGGAGGTCAGTTTGAGTTTTCTCTGAACCCGGATTTCACACCTCAATACCTCCAGGGTGCCATTCCCAATGTTATCGATCAATGCCAACCTGGCAACTCCTTTACGATACCGGAACGCCGCATCCGCAACTTTACCATCGAACTGTCCGTCGGACTGCGCCTCTTGCGCAAGGTGATCTACGAATAAAAAAAGTCCGAAGTGTGAAGTCCGAAGTCCACAGTTGTAAGAATGCCAGACTACTTCGAACTTCGGACTAACTTCCCTGAAGTTCTTCCCAGTATTCCACAGCGCGGCGCGTGTGGGGGATACAAATGGATCCTCCTACCATGTTGGCCACGGCAAAAATTTCGAAAATTTGGTCGGTGCTGACGCCCAGTTCGTGGCATTTACCGAGGTGGTATTTGATGCAGTCGTCGCAGCGCAAAACCATGGAGGCTACCAGGCCGAGCATTTCCTTGGTTTGCACGTTGAGGGCGCCCTCCTGGTAGGTCTGGTGGTCGAGGCTCCAAAAGCGTTTGATCACCTTGTTGTCGTGCGCCAGGATGCGGTCGTTCATGCGGGCACGGTAGTCGTTGAATTCTTTTACAATTGACATTTTTTTATTTGTTGGTTGATAATTTCGCAAAATTAGGAACGCGGTTGGAATAAAGGCTTTTGGCCTAA
>JBBSDH010000075.1:0-16758 GCA_038249605.1 Chitinophagales bacterium
CCTCAATTGGCAATACCATACTTCGGGATTGAATAGAGAAAACTTTTTACTAAACATGCAGTAGCAAATGAAGCAATTTTCAAAAAAAAATTCAACGCTGTTGTTTATACTGCTAACTGGAATACTGGTTGTCTTGGCATTTATTTCTTACAACAAGATTTTACAGTTTAACAAATCGGTTGAAGCAGTGATGCACACCAAATTGGTAAAAAGTAAAATTTTTGAAGTGGGATCCAACATAAAGGATGCTGAGACTGGGCAGCGTGGATATCTGCTCACTGGCGATTCTATTTTTCTGCAACCCTACATCGGTGCAGAACAACGCAGTCATCGTGTTTTTGCTACCCTTGATTCACTCCTAAGCGACAATGCTGAGCAACAAGAAAAAATAATGAAAGTTAAAATACTTGTTGATGAAAGATTTTTACTTTTGAATAAAAGTCTTAAACTTTCAAAAAATATCATCCCCAATCCATTGGTAAATGTTGCATTGCTCAATGGTAAAAATACGATGGTCGAGGTTCAGACACAAATTACACTCATGTTGCATGCAGAGGATGAATTATTGCTGCAGCGCACACAGGTTAAAGATCGTTCAGCCACCTTTACACCTGTTTTTTTACTAATCGTTTCTATATTTTCAATATTTGCCATTACAGTTTTCTTTTTTCGCCTGCAAAAAGAAACCAGTGAGCGCATTTCAGTAAGTGAAAGCAATATTTTGTTGCAAGAAGCAAAGCAACAAATTGAAGCAAGCGAAAAGCGTTTCAAAACATTGTCCGAAACTATTCCTCACATGGTATGGACGGCAACACCCGATGGCAGCAGAAACTATTTCAACAAATATTTTTTCGATTACACAGGATTAACGTTTGAAGAATTAAAAGGTGACAGATGGCAGAGTATAATTTTTCCTGAGGATATTGAAATAGAATTGGCTCACTGGCATTACGCGATTAAAACAGGAGAAGATTTTAAAATTGAAAAGCGTGTCAGGCATCAAGACGGAACTTACCGATGGCATTTAAGTTATGGCATTGCACAAAAAGACAATGAAGGAGCCATTGTTGGATGGATAGGAACCAATACCGATATTACCGAACAAAAAAGTTTCACTGAAGAATTAGAAACAAAAGTGAAAGAACGGACTGCTGAATTGGAAGAACGCAAAAATTTAGTAGAGGCAGTTTTAGAATCCAGTAAGGACTATATTGCCGTGTATGGCCAAGATGGCACACTTCTTTCAATAAATAAAGCAGCAGAAATTTTAATGGGGTGGCAACGAGAAGAAGTTATAGGAAGAACACTCTTGGAATTATTGCCAGAATCAAAAGGGAGTAAGGAAGAATCAGATCTTCGAAGTGCTTTGGATGGGAATAATGTATTCAATGGTATCTACCAATCTTCATTACATGGTCGATACATTGAAAACTACATTAAGCCCTTAAAAGACATCAATGGGAATATTTATGCAGCGGTAGCTTCGGCAAATGATGTGACCAATATTATTGTAAAACAAAAAGAAATCGAATCAGCCAACAATCTTTTATACCTACAAAATCAAACCTTTGAACTTGCTGAAAACATTGCCAAATTTGGAAGTTACAGATGGAATATATCAACAGGTACAATGGAATATTCTGATAACTTGTTCCGCTTATTTGATTGTGAGCCACAAGAGTTTATTCCTTCCATTGAAAAGTTTTTATCATTCGTACACCCCGATGATTTGCAACAGGTACTAGACAACGGGGAGCAAACCCGGCAAACGGGAGAATTGGTGGAAACGCCCTATCGCATCATAAGCAAAACAGGCATTGTTAAACATTTTCGTTCAAGCGGAACCTTTACAGGTGAAGGTGATAACCAGTTGCTCATTGGTACAGTGCAGGACATAAGTAAGGATATTGCAGCATTTATGGTTTTGAAAGCAAAAAATCTTGAACTTGAAAACGCCAATGCTGAACTTGCCTCTTTCAGTTATGTTGCCAGCCATGATTTACAAGAGCCGTTACGAAAGATCCAAGCGTTTTCAAAACACATACTTGATAAAGACGGAGATGTATTATCCGACACTACCAAAGATTATTTCAATCGCCTTCGTGGAGCAGCACAAAGAATGCAAAATCTGATTGAATCACTAATCAGTTTTTCACGCAACAATCTTAGCGAAGTTATCTTTGAAAAAACGAATTTGAATCAAACACTTATAGAAGTGCAAACAACTTTGCATGATGTAATCACTCAAAAAAATGCAGTGATTGAATCACAAACATTGCCTATTATTAATGCTGTACCTGTTCAGATGCAACAACTGTTTTTAAATCTTATTGGCAACGCTCTTAAATATTCTAAACCAGATGTTGCGCCAATTGTAAAAATAATTGCCGAAAAAGTTAACATCAATGAAATTGAAGGACGGGTAAAGCAAAACGGTGAGTTTTGGAAAATAACCATCAGCGACAACGGAATTGGGTTTGAACAACAATACGAACATAAAATATTTGAACTTTTTCAACGCCTGCATGGCAAAATAGAATACGAAGGAACTGGAATAGGACTTGCTATTTGCAAAAAGATTGTCCTCACACACAACGGAACAATCTCTGCAACGGGACAACCTGGAATCGGATCAAGCTTCACCTTTTCCTTGTTTGATAATAACAAATCATAAATTTTTAAAATCATAAAAGTTATGGGCATTTACAAAAAAATATTACTGGTGGATGATGATGTAGATGATCAGCTTTTTTTTATGGATGCCATCAAAGAACTTGAACCCACTCTTGAATGTGGCATCGCCAACAACGGAGTGGAAGCTCTTGACCATTTAAAAAAGGTTTCACCGCCACCGTCAATTATTTTCCTTGACCTAAACATGCCGTTGATGAATGGATTTGAATGTTTGGCTCAATTGAAAAAAATAAATCGCTACAAAGAAATTCCTGTTATTATTTTTACCACATCCAATCATCCTGTTGACATGGAAAGAACAATTGCAATGGGAGCCATAATGTATTTTACAAAACCAACTGACTTTATAGATTTAAAAGAAAAGCTCCACGGCATTTTACAAACTTATGCATTAGCCCAATAACTTTTATTTTTGCCCAGGTTTTAGTTCTTAGTTCATTTGTAATAATTACCATCTACCCGTTTTCAGCACACTGAAACGCAGGGCGGTATTTTGCCCAACACACCGCGATTATAGGTGCAGTAAAAAATTTGCCGGTGCTTGCCATTGCAACAACACGTTGGTAACTTGCAATGCAGGTTTTTCAAAACAATCTGCTTGCATTTTTACATTTTCTCTTTCCACTTCTTTTTTGTTGTAATGCTGCTCAATCCTAATCGCATTAAGCAATATTATTATGAAATATGTGCATTATGTAACATAATCTACTATTTATGTAAGAACATTCGTATTGAGCCAATTTATCTTTGCAGTATCATTTTTTAACAAGCATAACAACAATTCATCAAATTAAAAAATCAAACAAATGGAAAAGCAAATTCAATTTTTAAAATCAGGAGTTCTTAAACTTGCCTTTGGTTCGGCTTCACTCCTCTTAGTTCTTGCAGTCCTGCTACCGTCATGCAACGACGGAAAACCCGAAGACACAAAAGAGGTTGCCAAAGAACAAAACGATGCAAAGTTTGACAACAAAAAAGAAGACGATGCAAAATTTTTAGTCAATGCTGCCGAAATGAATTTAGAAGATATTCAATTGGGCATTTTGGCGCAAAACAACAGTATGAATGCTGAAGTAAAAAGCCTGGGTAAAATGATCGAGACCGAACACTCAAAAGCATTCAGCGATTTACAAGCACTCGCCGCAAAAAAACAAATCACCATCCCCACATCACTTACCGATGACGGGCAGGATGCAAATAAAAAGTTGATGGACAAAAAAGGAAGAGATTTTGACAAAGAATATTGTGATATGATGGTAAGCGGGCACAAGGATGCAATCAAAATGTTTGAAAAAGCATCCTCTGATGCAACCGACCCTGACATACGTAATTGGGCAACATCAATGCTCCCTGCATTGCGCACTCACCTTGACCGCTCAATTACCTGTCAAAACCAACTTGAGAAAATGTATTAAAGAATTTCTTAAGTTCAACGTTTTACCATTCATCAGCCAAAAAAATAACTTATTGAATGCAAAAGCCACCTGAAAGAAATACGCAAAATTTAGCTGCACAAGATGCAATAGATAAGTTGAAGGAACTTATAAAAAGCGAATCCATTTGTTTTTTTTGCACTCAACTGACGCAGCAGCCGATAACCACAAGGCCCATGAGTACACAGAAGGTTGATGAAAAAGGAAACATCTGGTTTATAAGTTCTATAAAGAGCAATAAGAATGCAGAAATTGAACAAAACAAGGAGGTGCAATTGTTATACTCCAATCCTTCAAGTTACCAATTCCTTAGTGTTTTTGGCAATGCAACCATCCATACCGACCGAGAAAAAATTCACGAAATGTGGGCTCCCTTTGCCAACGCCTGGTTTATAGATGGCAAAGGCGATGCTGATGTCTCCTTAATAAAAATAGCGCCACAATCAGCCTACTACTGGGATACCAAAAACAATAAAATGATTTCTATGATTCAAATGCTTGCATCTATGGTAACGGGTAGCGCACCTGATGATGGCGTAGAAGGCATCCTAATGGTGAAATAAATATGGAAACAGAGATAACAGTTGCAATAAAAAGTAAATAAAAAAACTTTCACCCGCTCTCTGTTGAAAGGGTTCAAGGGTGAGGTTAACCAACAATTACAAACACTCCAAACCAAACAACAGATGGGAAATCTACTTTACATCCTGGCAATGGTTCTAATAATTATTTGGGCCATTGGCTTCTTTGCATACAGCGCAGGTGCAATTATTCACATACTCCTTGCAATAGCAGTAGTTGTGATTCTGTTAAGGGTTATACAAGGTAAAAAACCATTTTAATTAACCATTTTTTCCAACAATTTTAAAAATAAAAATTATGAATTCAGGAAAAATTTTATTGGGACTATTGGCAGGGTTAGCTGCAGGTGCTACCTTTGGTATTTTGCTTGCTCCGGACAAAGGAACAAAGACGCGCAAAAAAATTTCTAACAAAGGAGAAGATTATTTGAATACTTTAAAAACCAAATTTGAAGATTTTCTTTCAATGGCAACCAACGAATTGGAAAAAGTAAAAAGAGAATCTAAAAATTTGGTTGAAAATGGAAAATCGAAAGTTGCAGACGTAAAAGATGAAATCAAAAATGAGGCAGGTAAAAAAAATCCAACCCAATCATAAAATATGAATAAGCAAAGTTTCATAGCAGCGTTACTTTTTTCAATGCTCACAACCTTTTCAAGTTGCGAAGTAATTGGAGGAATTTTCAAGGCGGGTATGGGAACAGGAATATTTATTGTAATATTGGTCATTGCAATAATTATTTTCTTCGTCACCCGAATGCGGAAAAGTAATTAAGCCAACATCATCCAACAACCGATAAAAATAATTCATAAAAAAGGCAACTCCAAAAAGAAGTTGCCTTTTTTATTTAATCCACTCCAAGAATAAATAACCTTGCCGCGTAACCGCCGCCACCCCCAACAAGCACCTAAGGACTGACCAAATGCACGCCAATATTGAAATACAGCGCGCTCCCCAATTGGTTCAGCATGGCATGGGTTTGATTACCCGTAAATCCACGAAAGAACTCGCGCCCATTATTTCCCAGCGCATCCAAATTGTAAGACCAGTCATAACGCCAGCCCATCTGGGCGGTGAACCACACAAAACCCGACAACTGACGCTGGTACTCTGCTCTGGCACGGAGTTCTCCGCGACGAATTTCCCAACTCTGATCGGCTGTGGACAATTGTGCAATGCGGTAACTCTGGCCTTCCAACTCGTAGCCAACCAAGAGCAAGTTGCGTGGGTTGAAGGTGCGGCGTACATGCGCACGGGCGGGGAAGAGTATTTCGGTGCCCCAGCGACGGTTGGGTGTGGTATAGTTGAACATTACAACCGGGATGTAATTCATTTCTCCTACCCGATACGTACGCGATACACCAAGCCCCCACTGCTTGCGATCATGCGGGCGCCGTCCCCAAATGGCCGCCGCGGAATAGCGCAAATAGCGCAGAGACTGGAAATCGGATAACGTGTAATTGCCACTAAGATCGGCACTAGCCTGAAACAACAAAAAAGTCGTTTCTCCCAATGGTTTGAATACCGTGGTGTTGAGACCCATGGTGCGCAATCCGCGTTCGTCTAAGATGTTGGTAAGCCCCGCTGCACCTTCCTGTACCGTCAAATCTTTAAAATTGTAACGTATATCCCAAACGTTAGCTCCCAGTTGCCACACAATATTGTTGCGTGATACCACCGGTATGTTGGCGCCAAATCGAAAGCCACCCGTGTAGGTAGCGGTAGCCGATTCGCCCTCATTGCCTTGTTTTGAATCAGGGGAATAGGCGCCCGGCAGGGAAAAAAGACTTGAGTAGGGTGTCTGCACATCCCAGGCAAGCGAAATAAAACGCTGCGGACTCTGGTCAAGTATTTTGGGACTGCAATAGCGGCGGGCACTCACATCGGTGAAAGTGACCGTTTCGTATTGGCTGTAATCTTCCTCCTGGATTGCGCTGCTATCCGGTGTTTGGGACTGAAGCACGTTAACCGAACAAAAAAATACCAGCAATAAGCAAAAACGGTTCAGCGGAACAAGTGTTCCAAACAATTTTATGGCATTGTAAACGAAGCAGTCGGTGTGTTTCATCACTTTACTTGACTTGGATACGTTTCCAGACATCCGTGCGGCCTAGTGCTTTTACGCCTACATAGCCACGAATATCTAAGGTGTTATCGTCTTTGGCTTTGATGGCACAGCTGTACGTGCTGCCGTTTTCAGGGTCGTAAATGGTACCACCGCTCCATTCGCCATCGGCAAATACAAAATCCTTGAGCATCCGGTAGCCTTTGAGTGGCACACTGCGCATGGATTCATCGGAGTTGTTTTTGTCCAATTTGGGCTTACCCGTTTGTGGGTCATTTGGCTCGCGGAGCCATACAATTTTGCCGTAATACTTGTTGGCAATTTTTTCAACTTTCACCCGCGCCTTCCCGTTGCTGGGCTCCCAAAGACCAATGAGTTGGTCTCCGGCCTCTTGAGCATTTAAATTGGAAATACCGGAAAAAAAAGCAAATAAAACAAACAAAATGAGGTTTTTCATAACGAATTTATTTTTTTACGGTTAGGAGAAATTCGAGTACCGCTGTAGCCTGCCAGTCGGCTTCCATATCCTTTTTGAGGTTCACATCAGCGACCAAAAGCATTTTGTTTTGTCTGAGCAGGTCGGCTATTTTTTTCTGTTCCTGCGCTACGTTTAACGTCAGTTGGGTTTGCCCTGCCGGTACAGGATTCAGTACGGCTACTTTTTGCATGTCTACCTGATCGGCAGCCAATTGGAGCGTGATCTCGCCGACCAAATCCGAATTGAGGCTGTCCGGTAAAGTGAGGGAAACCTTTTGCAGGGTGGCGTTTTCCAACGACGATAATGCCAGCCCCTGTTGCTTTAGGTAATCAGCGATGTTGGGAGAAAAATCTCCCTGAGCCGTATTGGTTCCTTCAAAGAGTGGCCCTGAGGCCACCAGTGGAATGGGAGCGGTTTTGAATGTAATGGTCTGTGACTCCGTACAAGCGAAGAAAAAACAAAGCAAAAGTCCGTAAAAAGGTAGTAAAGCTTTCATGTTTGGAAGTAAATAAAAGTTTCAGCAAAGATGATTTATTTTTGTTTATTTATAGAGAATAAAATTTTCGCCATGCCAAGTGCCCCTGCTTTTCCTACCCACTTGTGACCGGCAATGCGGCTGGTTTTATGCAACAGGTGGCTGAAGGATGGGGGTTTACAAACCGGGTTTTCACTCAATATAGCCTATCGGGTGAGTCAAAGAACAACCATAGATAGCCGCAAAGCGAAAAAAGAAAAAGCGCCAAGCCTTGTTTGTCACGTAAAG
Source organism: Chitinophagales bacterium (assembly GCA_038249605.1). GTDB lineage: Bacteria > Bacteroidota > Bacteroidia > Chitinophagales > Saprospiraceae > M3007. The sequence continues at coordinate 8,016 of JBBSDH010000075.1, forward strand.
AAAAATCACATTTGCACGTAAAAAATGTCATGGATAAGAAATTAACCCTAAGTTTGGATGAAGGCGTCATAGAGCACGCTAAATTGTATGCTGAGAAAAACAAAATCAGTTTATCCAAATTGATAGAAGCCTATCTTAAAGCAATAATTAACAATAAGACTAAAAATGTAGAAATAATTCCATTGGTCAAGAGCATAAGTGGAGCGATTAAATTGCCATCGGATTTTGACCTTCGGGATGAATACACAAAATACCTTATTGAAAAATACCGATGAGGAAACTATTTATTGATACGAACATAGTAATTGACTTAGCAGCCATTCCATTACAAACACTGACCAATCCGGTAACAGTTTTCAGAGCAGAAAACTTGATAACGGAACATCCCATCTGGTACTTAAAAATTTTCCAAAGGAAAATTTCTTGCGGGAGAAACTCTCTGATATCGTGGCAGACATTGAGTTCGTTCATTTAACGTACTTCTGGATATTGAGCTATAAACCTTACTTGTGAGGGTATAAGGGCTTACCTTTGCTCCGTGAGATACCTTTTCCCAACATCAACCATGGTTTCCATCTTGCTTTTTGCCGCCTGCGGCGAAAGGCAAACCGAAACTTTCGTGCCCGACGATCCGGCAGCGTTTTACAGCTTTTACCCGCTCGAAATCGGAAAATTCACGGAATACCGCGTCGATTCAATCGTGTACGATTTTGCCGTCGGCGGCTCTACCATGCGCGACTCGTCACTGACTTATGTACGCGAAGTTTTAGCCGATACCCTGCGCGACAATACCGGCGCCCTACAATATTCCATCGAACGGTTCGAACGCAACGACCCCTCGGCAGCCTGGGACCTAAAAGCCATCTGGACCTGCGCGCTGAACAACATAGGCGCCATCCGCACCGAAAACAACCAACGCTTCCTCAAACTCATTTTCCCGCTCGACCGCCGCAGCGCCTGGGACGGCAACCTGTACATCGATACCAACCAGGAAATCGAAATCGCCGGCGAACGCATGCGGCCCTTCCAAAACTGGTTTTACGAAGTGGATTCAATCGATGTAAGCGCCAACGTGGGCACCTTCACCTTCGACTCTACCCTACTCGTCACGGAAGTAAACGAAACCAATGCCATCGAACGGCGCCTCTCGCGAGTGCGCTACGCCCGCAACATCGGTCTGGTGTGGCGCGAACAATGGATCCTCGACTCTCAATACTGCAACCAAACTCCTCCACCGGCAGACTGCAACACCAAACCCTGGACGGAAAAAGCAGAACGCGGCTACATCCTCCGCCAAACCCTTATTGGATTCAATTGATCCAAAAAGGGATGACAATTCCGCATTCCGCATTCAACATTCCGCATTCGAAACATGGAATACATAGAAATAGGACGTACCCAAAAAACGCACGGCGTTCAGGGTGAACTCAAAATTTTTATTGAAGACAAATTTTGGGACGATTTTGAACACAACAAACGTGTGTTTCTCGACATACGTGGCATCAAAATGCCTTATTTCATCAAAAACATGCGTGGCAAAGGAGCTCCCATCGTGCATTTTGAAGACGTGCCCAACCGCGAAGCTGCTCTGCTTTTGCAGTCCCGGAGCATTTTCCTGCGCGAACAAGACCTCATTCCCGATGTGGATCGCAGTGTTTACGACGAAGTCCTGGAGTACGGTTTCCTCGAAGGTTTCCGCATGATCGACGCCGTGGCAGGCGATATTGGTGTGATTCAGGAAGTGATCGAAATGCCCCAACAGGAAATGGCCCTGATCCAATACGACGGCCGCGAAGTCCTCATCCCCCTCAACCAACATTTCATCACCAACATTGATGAAACCGGTAAAACAGTAAACGTGAACCTGCCTGAGGGATTGCTGGGCTTATAAATTACTATTTTTTACAGATTATTTTAAAGATAAATGCCATCCTGCAGGATTTGGCATGCATATTGTATTTAACACAAGTATGCTTTTGGCCATGTTTCCCTACCGGAAAAATACTACAAGCCATCCATCATTCGTTTTTTAAACATAATCTCCCAAACGTACCCTCCTCCATGCAGTACCAAACCGAACGAACCGAGCGCCGCAACCGCCAACATGCTTTTTGGCTTGCCATTCTCCTTCACTTCGCACTCGCCTCAGTGCTTTACCTCTTCAACGAAGGACAACAACCACAACAAAGCATCCGGCTGGAAAACCCGCCAGTGATGCTTCCCGCAGCAAAACCCATTCCGTTGCCGTAGTGCCGCGGCCACTGAATAACATGCAGTTTCGCGGCCCTAGATGGGGTAGGATCTGTTCCTACCGCTTCACAATCAACGTATTCCTGTCCACCACCAACGTGGTAAAAATCCCCAACGGATTGCCCGTGCCCTTAACATTGCTTTTGATGGGCGACGGCTGGGCAAAGGGGTTCTGGTTGCCTTGTATGGCAAGCTGGACACTTTCGTAATAGTTGTAATAAGCCTCCTCAATGTGCAGTATGCTGTTGATGACCGTATCCCCTTCGACGAGATCGTAACCGGTGCCGAAAACGACCTTGTTTGTTGTGTTCAGCCGATCGGACACCAGAAAGTCCTGCTCAGGTACGCTGTCCAAACTGGCGTAATTGAGCAGGCGACGGTAGAAGTTATCCATAGACAAGTCGTCCGTGATGTATGTCAGTACGCGCGCCGAGGTATCGTTGGTTTCACTCCATTCCAAAACGATCGAATCGATGGGCACCATGGGCAACATGATGGTTTGACCGGTGATGTTGGTTCCGTTGGGCAAAACAATGTTGAGGTTGAACGTCGTACCCACCGTTGAGGGTACTACTGAAGAGCTGTTGTAGTTGTAAATTTTAAACGGACTGAAGGTGGGTATCAACGTGTTGGCCAGCGTGTCGGTCGTGCCATCGTAACTGATGGTTACCAAAGCGCCTTGAAGTAGCGTTTTGTCCAAAAAGTTGGAATCCAACCCAAACGGGTCAAAAAAGCCGTAACTGTTGGTAAGCAGCAGCCGGAATGGTTGTCCGGGCTCCAGGTAGCACTCTACGACGGGTTGGCCAGCATAGTCAGGCAGTTCGATGTCGACGTCCTGGGTCAGGTTGCAGGCAGCCAGACTGAGGGTGGTTAAAAGGGCGAATAACAGGTTTCTCATTGCTTTTTATGTTTTTAGACCGGGAAGAGTCGGTGTTTTTTTGTTTTTATTTTTCGGCGGACTAAAGTCCAACCTCCAAAAAAATGTCGGACTGAAGTCCAACCTCCAATCCTAGAACTTGAAGTTCCAGGTGATGGAGGGCAATACCGGGAAGAGCGATACTTGTTTGGCACTGATGGATACGGGCACTTCGATGCCTGTACCTTCTACGGGCACAGTTTCGGGTTGGAGGTAGATGAAATACGGGTTGCGTCGGTCGGTGGCGTTGTACACGCTGAGTGTCAGGTCGTGTTCCATTCTGCGGGTGCGCCATTTGTACATCACGCCGAGGTCGAAACGCATGTATGCCGGGTAACGGAACGTGTTGCGGTTGCCGTACACGGGCACCACAGGTTGAAAACTGCCGCCGGGAACGTCCTGAAACGTGTACCTGCCAAGGGGAAGCCAACTCGTGTAGCCGGAGGTATATACCCAGGTGGCGGTGAGTTGCCAGCGTTTGTTCAGTTCGTACATGCTCACTACACTCACGTTGTGGCGCGTATCGTATCGGGGTGCAAACTGCGCGCCGTTGTTGATGTCGGGAAAATTACCGCGACGCACCCAGGCGAGGGTGTAGCCGATCCATCCGGTGAGTTTACCGGCCTTTTTTTCGATTTCGAGTTCAATCGGGCTGAAAGCAAAACCATCGCCGATGGTGAGTTCGTTTTCCAAAGCATTGTTTCCAAAAAGCTCTGCGCCATCGATGAAATCCACCTGGTTTTGGAGCCATTTGTACCACGCTTCCCAGGTGATGAGCACGTTGTCGGCGACCAATATGGAGGTTCCGATGGCGATTTGATCGCTGATTTCAGGTTTTACACCTTCTGTGCTGGGGTACCAGATGTCGGTGGGCAGCGACAAGCCGCTGCTGGCAAGCAGGTGGCTGTATTGGTACATGCGGGCGTACGAAGCTTTTAGCGCAAACCGTTTGGTGAATGCATAGTTGGCGGCTACGCGAGGTTCGAAACCCCAGTAAAAAGCAGGTTCGTTGGTCCAGGCAGAAATGCGGGCACCGTAGCTGATTTTCAATTTTTCTGTAGCGGCCCACTCATCGTTGCCATACACGCCGTATTCCATGCCACTGAAGTCCTGACCCGATTCGAAATTGATGCTGCCATCGTCGCTGCCGGCTCTGAGCCTGGCTACTTCAAAACTGTGGTGGGTGGCATTGGCGCCGAAGCGCACCGTATGGTTGTTGGAGGGCTGGTAATAAAAATCCTGTTTCAGGTTGATGTCTTGGATAGTGGAACCCAGACTGAAAGAAAAGCCTGTAAGTTGGTTCGTGATCTCGTACATGTAATTGGAGAACGTCGCCGTGGTGTTGGAAAAAAGTTTGGGCGAAAAAACGTGGTTCCAGCGTGCGGTACCTGTTGCGTTGCCCCAGCCGAAATTGAAATTAAACGTCTCGTTGTCGAAACCAAACACGTCGCGGCCAAAATATCCGCTCAGGTAGAGGTGGTCGCGCTCCGAAAGCGTAAAATTCACTTTGGTGTTCAGGTCGTAAAAATAATAATCGGGGATGGGATTGTAGTCTTTTTTTCCTTCGTTGGCGCGGTTGACCATACGGGTGATCACATCGGCATAGGTGCGCCTGCCGCTCACGATGAACGATGATTTGTCCTTTTGGATCGGGCCTTCGAGGGTCAGGCGGCTGGAAATGAGTCCGAGACCGCCGGATCCGCTGAATTTCTGGTTGTTGCCTTCTTTCATGCGCACATCGATGACCGACGACAAACGACCGCCGTATTGAGCCGGAAAACCGCCTTTGTACACCTTAAGGTCTTTGACGGCGTCGGAATTGAACGTGCTGAAAAATCCGAACAGGTGGTTGGCATTGTAAACCACGGCTTCATCGAGTACAATGAGGTTTTGGTCGCTGTTGCCGCCGCGCACGAACAAGCCTGTGGTGCCTTCAGCGCCGGGTGTGATGCCGGGTTTGAGTTGCAGGATTTTGATCACATCCACCTCACCGAAAAGGGCTGGAAGCGCTTTGGCTTCCCTGGTACTGATGGTGATCACCGACATTTCGGTGCTTCGTACCTTGTCTTCCAGCGAATTACCGCTGATCACCACTTCCTGAATCAAGGTGCCTTCTGGCGACAGGGAAACGTCGAGTTTGATGCTTCCCTTGGGTTTTACACGCCTTTCTTCGCTGGCAAATCCAAGATAACTGAAAAGCAGGGTCAGGGAATCCTCACCGGCGGGAAGCGTAAAGGAATAAAACCCATACTCGTTGCTCACGTTGCCTTTGCCAAGTCCGACAACTTGTACGGTAGCGCCGATAAGTGTTTCACCATTTTCAGCATCGCGCAGGGAACCGCTCACTGTTGCAGTATTTTGGGCATTTACTTGTAAAAAAAAAGGTGATAGCAGGAAAGTAAAAACGATCCTGAAGTAGTTCTTGTGCATCTGTGTTTGTTTTCGGTTCAGTGTTTTGTTCTGGGGTAATGTCGTCTTAGAGCTTGTACGGGCTCTTAGACGGCATGAAGGGAATAAAAGTTGTCCAAGTACCCGGAATGCTCGACAAAACGGCTGAATCACCTGTTGTGCCTGCATCTTTGATCGACCAAACGACGTACGTTTTTAGATTTCCCTTTAACGTTTAAACAATGGCATCGTTCATAAACTTGACAAATCATTCCGAGGTATCTTTGCCTTTCAACCTATTTACTGCCTGTGGATTATTATCAATATACCCTTCAATGCGAAGCCCCTATGGTGGAGGTGCTCATCGCCTTCCTGGCCGATGCGCCTTTTGACACCTTTGAAGAACAACCCGGCGGATTTTCGGCATACCTTCCCGGATCGGAGCACTGCGACACCGTGGAAGCGCTGCTCAACGAACTGCAGGAGCAGTTTGCATTTACCTGGACCAGAACCCACCACCCCCCCCAAAACTGGAACGCATTGTGGGAAAGCAATTTCCAGCCGGTCATCGTAAACGACTTTTGCGCCGTGCGCGCCGATTTTCACGAACACATCTCCACCGTTCGGCACGAACTGGTGATCAATCCCAAAATGGCCTTTGGTACGGGGCACCATGAAACCACCTGGATGTGTTTGGCAACCTTGGAAAACCTACAGGTTGCCGGAGGGCGGATTTTTGATTTTGGATGCGGCACAGGCATTCTGGCCATTCTTGCATCCAAACTTGGCGCCAGCGAACTCGAAGCCATCGACATCGAAGACGAATCGTACCGAAACACCCTCGAAAACGCCGAAATCAACAACGTGCACAACCTGCAGGCGTATTGTGGCGTTTTAAAAGACGCACCCACGGGGCCTTACGACGGCATCCTGGCAAACATCAACCGAAACATCATCCTCGACAGCTTGCCTACCCTCGCTGCCTGGTTGAAACCGGGTGCCTGGCTTCTTACCTCTGGCTACCTGCAACCAGATTACGAGATGGTGGCAACAGCCGCCGAAGCCGCAGGGCTTACCCGGGGCGAGTTCCACCACCGGGGAAATTGGGTCTGCGCAGTGTTTTTTAGCAGTTAGCGGGCAGCAAAAAGTCAACAGCCTAAAAGTCGGCAGCCAAAAGCACTGGGCCTGCTGCCTGCTGCCCGCTGCCTGCTGAACGCACTATTTTTCCCCATGATTCGTTTTTTTCCTGACTTTTCACCACAGACTGAACACCATGCGTTTTATCCTTTGCCTGCCTTTTTTGTTCTTTGCCTCCATTTTTACCCTGAAAGCCCAGAATGGCGCTCCTTTCCCTGAAAATTCGAATGAATTCGTTGACAAGCTCGGTGAATTTATGACCGTGTCGAAACGCCCCGATTTGGAGGAAGCGTTTTCTGTTTTCAAAAAAAACGTTCGCGAGGGCAAATACCGGGAAGACGAGCTTCAAAGGGTTCGGGCCATAGCCAACGTGTTGTCGGCCCAACGCCTGGCAGCATTCCCCTATTTTAAAAATTACATCAATGCTGTGTCGGCTGCCAAAACCAAGTCTGACACTACGACATTCGATCGGTGGCACAAACTCACCGAGCAAACCCTGCCCTCCATCGAACGGGGCCGCACCAAACCCATCGCCCAATACCTCGAGTTTTCGGCCGATTTTCTGGAAAACAATGCGTTCAAAACGGGTGAAGGCGGCACGGTAACCTGGAAAGTGAGTGGCGGAAAAACGGCTTTTGAATACCGCGACGGACAACCCATCCTGCTTTGCACCGATTTCGACCTTGTGGGCTTGCGCAAACAGGATTCGGTGGTGGTGAAAAAAACATCGGGCATTTATTACCCGTACGACGGCGTTTTCCGCGGCCAATCCGGTACCGTAAACTGGGCCGAAGCAGGCCTCGACTCCTCGGTGTATTGCAGGCTCAACACTTACAAGGTAGAAGCCAGCAAACCCATTTTCAGCAGCGATTCTTCCACGCTGTATTACCCTTTGTATTTTCCCAAAGGACCCATTACCGGCAAATTTGAACACAACATCGTGGTGGAAAACAAATCTGCCGGGGTGCAATATCCGCGTTTTGAAAGTTACAATAAAACGCTGAAAATCACCAAAATAGGCGAAGGCATTGAGTACACCGGCGGTTTCAAACTGTGGGGCACATCGTTGTATGGCTATGGCACCAATGCCGAACCGGCACAAATGACCCTCTACAATAAAAAGCGCGAGCGCATTTTTTACGGCACCTCCGATTTGTTCATCATCAAACGCGAAGTGAGTATTGTGGCTGAAGGTGTGGATGCCAAACTGTATATGGACAAGGACAGTTTGTACCACCCCGCCGTCGGATTTCGCCTGGAAATCCCCAACCAGATCATCCACCTGACGCGTGGACAAAAAGGCTCGGAACGCAACCCGTTTTATTCCTCGTTTTACAACATGAACCTCGATGCCGAAAAAATCTCCTGGTACATCACCAAGGATTCGATTGAAATAGGATCGCGGGCCGGTGGTATGAAAGGCGTTGCCGAAACCGTTGCGTTTGAAAGCAGCAACCACTACAGCAATTCGGATATGGTGAAAATGCAAAACATCGCATCCACCAACCCGATTTCCATCCTTTACATCCTCACCAGAGAAATGGGCAGCAACACCGTTTCGGACGACGCTTTTGCACAACGACTCAATCCCAAATTCGACCACTCCAGCATCCAGTCGCTGCTCGCCCAAATGGTAAAAGAAGGGTTCATCAACTACCACTTCAGCAGGCACGAAATTGAATTGCGCGACAAACTGGTGCATTACGCCCTCGCCAGTCAGGGTAAAAAAGACTTCGACGCCATCAAAATTGAATCGAGTAGCACCACCTCCAACGCCAAACTAGACCTCAAAACCAAAGAAACCACCATCACGGAGGTGAATCGAATTGAGCTCAGCGCACGCCAGCGCGTTGGCCTGCTGCCCAACGAACGCAACCTGACCTTGCTTCAAAACCGCGACATGCGTTTCAGCGGACGCCTTTTTGCAGGATTCGCACTTTTCCAGGGCGAAAACATGCACTTCACCTACGATAAATTTCAGGTCGAATTTGACTCCGTCAAATTCCTTGATTTTTATTTGCCGACAGGCGAAAAAGACAAAAACAACAACCC
>JBBSDH010000076.1:0-16742 GCA_038249605.1 Chitinophagales bacterium
ATTCAGAAAAATGTCTTTTTGGTGAAAAATGAACTGGCGCCCTGGAGGTTCAACAACATTACGGTAGCCGCTCTGCGTTTGGGAAAACTTGATTGGGCCGAAAATTTCGTTACCCAATACCATCTGTTCCTGCCCCAGGAAACACGCCAGAATACTTACACCTTCAATTTGGCACGGGTGTATTTTTACCAGCAGAAATTTGAAAAGGTACTCGGGTTGTTGCGCAACATCGAATACGAGGACATCGGCTACAACCTCATCAGTAAAGTCAACCTTACACTTACGTACTACGAACTTGATGAATTTGATGCCCTCGACTCATTCATGGAGTCCTTCCGCGTTTTTCTCAACCGCCACAAAAACATTCCCCTGCAACGCCGGCGCAGCTACCTCAACCTGCTCAAATACGTACGCCGCCTCACACGCCTTCTGCCTGGCGATAAAGCAGCGGTGGAAAAACTGCGCGAAGAAGTGGTTTTGGACAAAGCGGTAACCGTCAACCACGAATGGTTGCTCGAAAAGCTTGCAGAGCTGGGCTGATGACCTTTGCAATTTTCATCAAACACACACGTTTAGTGCGTTGAAAAGTTATGTTGTTTTTAAAGATTAAAACCGACCCTCAAAACTTTCAATATGCCATTTGCCTTGCCAGTGAAGTTTGCTACCATCCTTTTGTTGGGATTGTTGTCAACTCCGATTTTTGCTCAGAAAAACAAAAAAACCGCCAGCTCGCTTACCGCCGAAGCCATGGTTTCCATGCGCGCCTACGAGGATACACTGGGGGTTTTGTCCTACGCCATGGTCAACGACTCCATCGAAATAGAACGATTCGGTGCAGCCCACCGGCTCATTACCTTGTTGGTTGAAGCTTTGAAAACGGAAAATTCGTTCAACTACCCATTCGACCGCCTAAAGTCGATGTCCATCCTCTCGCCTCCCGACAGCAGCTTCCGCATTTTTTCCTGGCAGCTTTTTGTCAACGATTCCACATACCGTTACTATGGCGCCATCCAAATGAACAAACCCGAATTGCTGATGTACCCTCTGCGGGATAAAAGCCCGGAATTGAAAAGGGTACCCAACCAGGATGTTTTGACGCCAGATCAGTGGTACGGATCGGTGTACTACAACCTGCGCGAATTCGAATTGCGCGGCGGACAAAAACAATACCTGGTGTTCGGTTTTGACGCCGTCGATTTTTTCAACCGCCGAAAGATCCTCGACGTTTTGTTTTTCGACCCCGAAGGCAAACCCTTTTTCGGAGCTCCGGTGTTCGACCGCGGTGATGCGCCCGGCTTTTCGGAAGGCGAAACCCGCATCATCCTCGAATACAGCGCCGCCGCATCGGTACGCCTCAATTGGGACGAGCAATACCAGGTGGTTTTGTTCGATCACCTCATAGCAGTTCCCAGCCCACACCACGACGAAATGACCTACGTGCCCGACGGCAGCTACGAAGCTTTTCAGTTTACCAAAGGTCGCTGGAAATACATCCCCAAAATTTTCAACGACATCAACGAAGAGGTGCCCGTTCCGGAACCCATCCTCGAAAGCCGAAAAAACAAGGACATTTTGGGTAAATCCAAAAAGAAAGGAAATTAGTCGATTGGTCGGTTAGTCGAAAAAATACGGTAAAAAGGGGCATAACCTTGTACCGTATTTTTTTTAACCGACCGACCAACCGACCGACCGACTTTTTACCGTATGACGGTAACATCGCCCCGGTAGAGCAACGTTCGGCCATCAAGGAAGTCGACTTCGATAATGTAGACGTAAACGCCGGGATTGACGAAGTCTCCGCGGTATTTACCATCCCAACCATCACCAAAATTACTGTTGTCGGGCATAAAGTCATCACGTCCGTACATAAGTCCGCCCCAACGGTCGTACACCCGCATGTACTTCACATTGGTTACGCCCAGACCCACAAACACATTGAAGTGGTCGTTGATGCCTGCAGGGTTACCTGGTTTGAAAATATTCGGGATGTAAACATTGCGGTTGGGATCAACCTCGATGGTAATTTGTCCGGTTCCTGAGCATCCATTGGCATCGAACACCGTAAGGTTGTACGTGGTGGTATTGAACGGAAACGTAGTTGGGAACAAAGTGTCGGGATTGACAAGGTACTCGATCGGTGTCCATTCAAAATCCGTTACTATGGCGTTTTGGATGTTGGGCAGGAGCTGATAGGTTTCGCCAAGTTCGATTTCTACAGGAGAATTGAAGTTGACGGTAATTTCAAACGGTTCGATGACGTTAAACGAATCGGAAGTACTGCAGCCGCGGCGGTCGAAGTAAGTGACCACATGGAGTCCGCCGTTCAGACTTTGCGGCACCAAAGGATCAAGTTGAACGCCAAAATCGAGGCTGTATTTAAACGGTGCGCCCGCGCCGCCAAAAATCGTATCAATGTAAAAAGTGGTTACATCACCAAAGCAGTTCAAGGGATCCCATGCCTCGTAACTTCCGATAACAGCCGGAGGGTCAAACAACTGAATGTTGGAGAGTTCTCCCGTACAACCCTGGGTATCCGTTACGGTTACGCCGTAAGTGCCGGCAGGTATGTTGTTCAGCGTTGCGGTGCTGCTTTGTCCAGCCGACCACTGGTAAGTGTAGTTGCCCGGATTGCCGCCTGCTGCTTCTACGGCAATGAAACCGTTGCTGTCGCCGGCACAAACAATGGGGCCTATGGTATCCAAAGTCACCACAAGGGGCAATGGTTCAGTGATTTCAAGGGTAAAAGTTTCGGTACAACTGTTCACATCGCTCACGGTAACCGAATAATTGCCAGCGGGTTGACCGGAAATGGTAGATGTCGTAGCGCCGGTTTGCCAAAGGTACGTAAACGGTCCGCCGTTGCCACAACCACCTACCAGCGTAGCAGAACCATCGCTGGCGCCGTTGCAACTTACCGGTACGGTAGATTGTTGGTTGGCGCAAACTGGAGCAGGGCTGCTGATCGAAATGGAGTCGGTACGAAAACAGCCTTTATTGTCGGTGGTGGTCACCGTTTGAAATCCTGCACAAAGGTCGGTGCGCACCGAATCGGTGTTACCGTCTTCCCAAAAGAAAGTGAAATTGCTGAACGTCGGAGGATTGGTGGCGATGTTGGCCACAACCGTAGCTGCACCGTCGCAGGAATTGGAGCATGAGGTAGCTGAAATGCCGGTGAAGAACAACGAAATGGATGGTGGGTTGTTCAGCACAAATGTGCCGCTGAGCGTACATCCTTCGGTGTCGGTTACTACAACAGTGTAGGTGCCGGCTTCAACGTTGGTGAGGATGGGGCTTGTTTGGGATTGTGGGTCATTCCAAAGATAGGTCAGGGTTCCAATACCGTTGTTCACGGTTACGCCAATGCTTCCATCGCTGTAACCGAAACAAAAGGGTTCGGTGTAAATGGTATCGGCAAATGCCAGTGGTGTAACCGGACTAAGGCTGAAGGTATCTTGGGTCGAACAACTCATGGCGTCAAGCACCGTAATCACATATGTGCCACCTGGCAGGTCACATACCTGAGGCGTGCTGCCTACTGGAGTGCCGTCGAGTGCTGTCCATTGGAACGTAACGCCGGTTGGAGAGGTTACGGACAAGCACCCATCGTTTCCGCATTTCACGGTGGTGGAATCGACGGCAGTTATGGCCGGTGGAGCGGGAAGTTGAAGATCAAAATTGAGTGTGTCACGACATCCCTGGCTGTCGGTTACCGTAACTGAAATGGGGCCAGGCAACAGGTTTTGGCGTGTGGTGCCCGGAATAAAATCGCTCCAAAGATAGGAGTAGCCTGGTGTTCCACCGGTAGCCAAGATGGTGATGATGCCGTCGTTTTGGTTCAGGCAGCTGGGACTTTGCAGCGAAACGGTGTCAAGAACCAACAAAGCAGGTTGATTTATCACAATATTGGCCGTATCAAAGCAGCCGTTGCCATCGATGGCGAACACCGAATAAGTTCCTGCAACAAGATCATCGTAGCAGGAGCTGGTGGGCATATCCACGTTTTGTGTAAAACCTGGCGGTGTCCAAAAGAAAAAGAATGCAGGTGTTGCAGTTGCTGGTGTTTCAATAACTTCGGTACAAATGATGCCGTCGGTACCTCCAAAGCAGGAAGGATCGTTTTGTAAAAGCACCGAAATTTCAATTTCGCGGGCGTTGGTGAGAACCACCTGGTCTACAAGTGTGCAACCGTTGGCGTCGGTGATGGTCACGTTGTAGGTGCCGCCGGCTTTTCCCGCGAGCACTATGGGGTTGCCTTGCCCCGCATCACTTTGTATGGGAATGCTCGAACCAAGCGCAGTGTACGTCCAGTTGTAAAAATAAGAACCACCGGCCAATGGAGTGCCTCCTACAGCGGTGTAGGTGATCATCCCGTCGGTAACACCTGTGCACGATGCTGGAGAAATATTGACGCTCGCGTCATTGATCAGGGAAGGTTGGCCCAGGGTGCCGGAAGCTGTGGCTGAACAGTTGGTGTTCGGATCCGTCACCGTTACAGCATAAAAGCCTGCGGCAAGGTTGATCTGAATGGCGCTGTTTTGTACCACCGGACTGCTGGTACTCGTCCAAGTGAAGTTGTATCCTGCAGGAGGCACCTGTGTGCTGCCTAAAAGGACATTGGCAACGACGGTGCCGTCGCTGGAGCCGTTACAAAAAGGCAGTTGTGCAAGATCGAGGGATGCACCCAGCGTTGGCACATTGATGGTTATGGTGTCGCACAACGTCAGGCCAATGCCGTTTTGATCGGTAACGCAAACAGAATAATTGCCGTTGGGCAGCGGCGCTGTGGTAAACATGCCACCCGATGTAAGGATGGTTGCCTGGTTGTTGGCACCCCCAGGCAGCAACCTGTACACGATATCGTAAGGCGTCTGACCGCCTGAAGCAGATACTTCAATTCTTGCCTGCCCGTTGCAGGTGCTGTCAACGATGGCAACCTCAATGGCAAAAGGAAGAAAATCGGAGCAGATCGAACCTGAGTCCGAGGTTGAGGCAATACTGAGTCCCATCTCATTTTCAATGGCGATGAAGGCCGGAAAATTGATGATGTTCAAGGGCGAGCAGTCTCCAAGCGGCGCCAGCATGGTAAAGCAAATTTCAAAAAGGGTTTCGTTGTTGGCTATGTCGATGGGCTGGCCGATCATGTCCTGGTTGTACAAAACCACGCCAATCGCTCCAAGCGCCGATGTGCCCTCATTCAGGTTGCTCGTATTGAACGTACCGATGTTTGGGTTCGCATTTTGTACGCCAAGGTATTGGAGCACAGTAGGGTCCCAGCCTATGGAAAAGTTGGCCGAAAGGATGTTTTGAAAATTGGAAACAGTTACCGGGATGCAAATATCGGTGCCCGTAGGTGTAACAGCATCGGGAAAACTGAACGTCAGGTTGTCCGTTGGGTCACAGGTCGACATGTTGATCTGAAACGTATGGGCGCAACTTTTGCCGTCTTCTACGGTGACGTTGTACAAACCGGTTACAGACGCCGAAAAAAAGATGAAGGCATTGTGCTTCCACTGGGAAGGTGTGTTGTGTACGAGACCTTTGATGCTCGGGTCGGACGCAAGCGATATGTCAAGGGTGGTGTATGTTGCGGATGCATCAAATTCGGGATAGCCGCCCTCCAGTTTGAAACGTCCAATACACTCGCTGCCGTTGTAATTGTTCACGATACCCGTGGCATTCACGGCATTGAGGTATACAACCTCAAACTCCACGCCAGTATTAACGTTTACACACGGACCGGGAGGGAAACCAACCTGAGCCGATTCAAAACCCTGTACAGCAAAATTATCGAGTGTAATGGGGGCAAAGTGAATCAAAATGGGGTCGCCCATGTTGAATGCAGTTTGCAGGGTGCCGTTGTTGCTGAACAAAATATCGCCGTTGGGTTGTCCTGTCGCTACCCAAATACCATTAAAGGAACCAGGAATGATACACGGATCTGTCAAAACGGTTTGCAGGTTGTCACCGGCGATGGTTGGTGGACAATTGTAAAAACCCCAGCCAATACCAGGAGGAGTAGCGGGATTTGGGGAGCCGGTGAGGTCGGAGTCGTTGTTGTGCAGAATCTGGATCTGATCACCCAGACACAGGTAAATGGTGTCAAGACCTGTATCGTTGCTTTGTCCTGAAAAGGCGCCAAGCGTAAAAGTACCGGCGTTGTTGCAGGGCATTTCAGCTTGGGATGGAGAAAACAAAGGCTTGACTGGCGTTGGTACGCTGATGTTTTGGGGAACCTGGGCGTGTAAACATGTCGCCGTCATAAACATGCCGGCAAACAAGGGGATTAGAATTTTGTACATGTGTGTGTAAGATTTACAATGGTTGATGGATATGTTCACAAATGGGATGATAAACGAAAGATACCTCCGAGGTTTTTTATGCTGTCCGGAGAAAATCACTTTAACATGGGGACATTAGGTTACGACTCTTCTTGCAACAGAGGCGCAAAATTAGGCAAACCAAACGCTTTCAACATATCACTTCAATAATAAATGTTTGACCAATATGTTCTGCAGTGTTGGGATGCGGCAGAACGGCACTTTAACTGTTTTTATTGCCCAAGGTTAAAATTGAACAATTCTCCCTGAATCACAACGGTTTCCACAAGGTTGTTGCCAAAACTGTAAGGCAGTTGCGCAAGCGAAGACATGGGTTTGCTCACAAATACATTGGCTCTTTTGCCAACCGCTATGCTTCCACATTCGTTCTCCAGCTCCATCGCTCGCGCTCCATTGAGGGTGGCCGCGTTCACAGCTTCTTCCGGCAACATTTTCATTTTGATGCAGGCCAGCGAAACCACAAAGTTCATGTTGCCGGATGGTGACGACCCCGGATTGTAATCGCTTGCCAATACCACAGGCAATCCAGCTTCCATCATGCGCCGGGCCGGGGGGTAGGGGATGCCCAGGAAAAAAGCACAGGAAGGCAAAAGTGTCGGCATGGTTTCACTCCCTTGCAATACCGCTATTTCTTCGTCGCCGCTGCGTTCCAGATGGTCTACTGAAATGGCATTGTTGGCCACTCCGACCTGTACACCGCCCGAGAAATCAAGCTCATTGGCGTGAATTTTGGGTTTTAAACCGTATTTCCACGCTGCTTTTAAAATTCGATCTGTTTCTGCAACGGTGAAAAAACCGCTGTCGCAAAACACATCGCAATAATCGGCCAGCCCTTCGCCGGCAACCCTCGGCAACATTTCATTCACCAACAGATCTATATATGCATCCCGGTTTTCTTTGTATTCCATCGGTATGGCATGGGCGCCCAAAAAAGTCGCTTTCACAGGGATCGGACTCTTTTCCTTGATTGTCCTTACCACACGCAGCATTTTAAGCTCGCTTTCCAATGTCAGTCCGTATCCACTCTTGATCTCTATCGCTCCGGTGCCCAGGCGCATCACTTCCGTCAGCCGTCCCCACGCATCCTCGAACAACTTTTCTTCCGGTATCTGCTGCAAGTGCCGTGCCGAATTTAAGATCCCACCTCCGCGCCTGGCAATTTCCTCGTAGGAAAGTCCACGCAAACGATCCACAAATTCCTCCTCCCGGGTAGCCGCAAAAACAATGTGGGTATGTGAGTCGCACCAACTTGGGAAAACAAAACGCCCGGAAACATCCACCATGGCATCGGCGCGCTCCGGACAGGTATCCATACCGCCAAAAGCTTCTATTTGACCGCCTGACATCAAAAGCCACGCATCCTGCAAAATGGGCAAGATGGCCATGTCGGCGCCGCGTACGTCACGCCTGGCTTTTGTTTCGGCCTGGACAAGCCCTTTGATGTTGCGTAGTAGTAAACTGGCCATAAGATTGGTTTGTACTTCAAAAAGCCTTGTTTGTTTAAAAAACGTTGAAAAGTCAGGCAATGGCACCTAAAACCACAACGCACACTTTACGGCGGCAAAACTATGTACTTTTGACGCAGTGTTTTTGTAGTTTTGGTAAAAAAAGACAGTAAAACTTTGATTGTCAGTAAAATGCAAAATGTGAAAGGCTTATTCAGGATCTTGTTTCTTCTGCTTGCCGTTGTTTGGGTATCGTGTAAAGACAATTCAAAATGCCGCTACAAACCAGCAGCTATTTTTGCGCCCGATTTGCCCTACGTCGTCCAATACAACTACGAAGTTGAAGGACAACAGTCGCTGGAAAGTCTGATTTTGGAGAACCAGGTATTGCTTGAAATCTACCAGGATGTTTGCCAATCCACACGCCAGGAGTACCGGTTTACGGTAACCGGCGACCGTTCTGGTTCCGCCGATTCTACGTGGATGAAAGAGGCTACAAGACAATTGGTGTTCCTCAGCACCATGTCGCCTCAACAAGCTCCCCTCAAAGCCTGGGCCGATGTGATTGAGCAAAACCGCACCAACATGCATTTGGGTGTCCCCCTTGAAATTGATCAGGGCATCAGTGTGCAGATTGACCGCATACTGAGCCCTGAAAAAAGTACGTTGGTGCTGGTTTTTTCCCAGCAATAGTTGTTCTTAACGGCCTACCACCAAGCGGCGCATGATGGTGCCTTTTTCGGTTCGGAGACTTAAGATGTAAACACCGGACTGAAAGTTGTTGGTAGGGATTTCAATCGGATTTTCACCTGTGTAAATACGAACGTTGCGCTGGCTGATCAAACGGCCGGCTGCATCGTGGATGTCCAAAACGGCATCCAAGTTCAAATCGCTGGAGATGCGCAACATTGCCGGAATACCTTCTGCCACGGGATTGGGCATCAAATCGGTGGTTAGCAGCTGTTCCAGTTCGTTGGTGGCAGCGAAGTTTTTGGTTTTGAAAATGCCAATTTGCGCTTCATCGTTGGGCTGGCAAATATCCCATTCGCTGTAAGCGAGCACACGCCAATACAAAACCCTGTTGTTGGGCATCGTTTTATCAACGTTTATGCTTGTTTGGTTGTACACGGCATTGTAGTACAATCGGGGTTGCATGTTTGGGTTGAGCGAAATTTCCATAGCGTAATAGGTAGCGCCGGGAACCGCATTCCAAAGCAGACTGATGTTGTTGTATTGTGTAAGTTGTGAGTCTATGGGGCTTACCAACTCAACATTGAGGTCGTCGTCGATGCCGGGCTGTTCATCAAAAACAACCTGGTAGTCGGCATGTTCCGTGTTGAGGTTGGTGCGCATCGCTTCGATCTGTTCAGGCGTAAAACGCGATGCACATTCGTCGAACGAATAACCCATGATGAGGCTCGCATCCGATTTGAAAGAAATGCCGTCGGGGTCTTTTTGGAAAAAAGTGCTTTCGGCATTGTCGTCGCAATTCCATCGATAGTTCAGGTAATCGGGACGGGTGTCGCAAAAACGGTCGCCTGAATCGTAACAGTTGGTGCCGTTGGTTTTTTCCACTGGATATCCATCGATGTCTCCTGGCGCTGGCTGGCTGTAGTCCCAGTCCGTTCCTTCCCAGCCGTAAAACGGGTGTGGAAGGGAGAAATGGTGGCCTGCTTCATGTGCCCATGTACTGTTGCCTGCTGCCGAGCAGTTTTTGCCAATCACAATAGCGTCCTGCCACGAATAACCACAGTTGCCCGCAGGATCCTGAACAACAAACACATTCAAACGACCGTCTATGCGCTCCGAATTGATCATTTCAGATCCGCCTCCCCAATCGTGTATGTACCACGATTGGTTGTCGTGATACCTTACGCCATCGCCTTCCGCCAGGTAATAGCGGATGCGGGCGTATTCGAATTGCTCGTTCATTTCACACACAGCACGCATGGCCTGCTCGAGCGGATAATAACCTGAGCCAGAGTTGTTGCCAACAATATGCAAGGTGACCGGCACATACAACCATGCCGTATCGCTGTTGCGATCCGAAACAATTTCATGCTTGTGCTGGTGGTACCACTCGAGCCATGGCGACATACTTGTCGTGCCGCACCAGTTGTCGGGCTGTATTTGCGCTTGCGCAAAAAAGGAGGTAAAAGAAACAAAAAACAACAGTGTGTAACGAACTGCTTGCATAAAAACAGAAGTTTGTAACAGTAAGGATTCGGAGGTAAAAGTCGCGTTTTTTCAGCCAATGTGAAAAAATGTTTGGCGATTGGTACAAACAAGACAATCTATCGCCTTAAAACATCTACGCCATCGCAATTTTTGCAGATAAATGGACGAATTTTACCTATTTTAGACAAAAACTGAGGCTGCCAGACTGATTTTCTCCAACGTACACCAACCTGTAAATGCCTGGCGCCCAATGCTGCGAAGGCATGTTCAACACCATCTGATCGGTACCTTTGGGCAATTCCTGCTCGATCATAAGCCGGCCCATGGCGTCGTACACCATGCAACGCGCACCGTTTGGCATCGCAGGCATGTTCAGTTGCAGTGGTTGGCCTGGCTCCAGCAGGGTAGGGAAGCACAACCAGACACTTGCAGTCGTTTCTTCTGTGGACGAGGACAACACGGTTTTGAATTGTCCGCTTGCACCAAAATCGCCCACACGCAGGCTGTTGAAAGGCCTTACCCGCCAATAAAAATTAAAATTCTGAAGCAACTGTGGAATGATCACAGTGGTATCGCTAACCACCATTTCAAAATCGCGCAGCGTAAAGGCCGCAAATCGCGAAGCCTGAACGACGTAACGGTCGGCACCCTCCACCGAGGTCCAGGTGAGCTGGATGTTTTGGTTTCCCACTTCTTCCTGATTGATTGGACTGATGGGCGTGGACGTTCCCGCAGGCGCCGGGGCGCCGGGACGCAGGTAGCTGAATTTTACGTCGAGCAAATGGGCGCGCATAACGTCAATCTGGTCGGGCGAAAAACGGTTGGAACATGCATCCACTGCGTAGGACATGAACAGGGTGCCGTCCGATTTGAAGGTTGCGCCTGATGGGTCTGTTTGTGTTACCAAACTTTGGCTGTTGGCGTCACAATCCCAGCGGTAACTCAGGTAGTCGGGAGGTGTGTCACAAATGCGGTCGGCTGCCGTGGCACAGTTGTTTTGGTCCACGTATTCCACGGTAGCCGTGTCAAGAGGCGCCGGGATGATGGTGTCGGGCTCGCTGTGGAAATGCGTGTAGTCGTAGGTGAGTGTATCAGGCGTAGGGTTGAAATTGCTGAAAAGTTTGCCTTCCCAACCGATAAAAGGGTGAGGTAGTTTAAGGTTGTGGCCTATTTCATGCGCCCAGGTGTGGTCGTTGGGACCCGAACAACTGTGCGACATGGCTATGCCCGCATAAGGCAAATTGTAACCGCAGTTGCCGGCAGGATTGCTCACAAAATACGTATTGATCGCATCCGGAACGTTGTTGGTAAACATCATGTCGATGCCTGCGGGAATATCTCCGTGGTTGAACCATGCCGTGTTGTTGATGAGGTTCCAATCTTCAAACATGTAAAACTGAATGTTGGAAGGGGCATAATCTTCGTTCAGGCGTTTGAAAGCACTTACTACACGGTCGGGTGCAAAACGCCCTGTACCTGAATTGGCCGCCAGAAGGTGGATTTTTAAAGCCACATAAAGCGTGTCGCTGGAGCGCTGGAACAAACCTGGATTTTCCTTGAATTCAATCAGCCATGGTTCGATACCGGATACCGTGCCGCAAGGTGCAAGGCTTTCTTTGGTAGGTTCATCCTGCGCAAACAGTGCGCCGGAAAACAACAGGCAAAAAAGGAGGGTGAAATGTTGTTTCATACGAAGTTGGTTTGAATCAGGCCAGCGTACGCCGGATTTGTTTGCGGTGGCGGTTGAAATGGATGTTGAAAAATGCTATGGTTTCAGGCCAGCCCAAACGGCCGGCGACAGGATGTTTGTAAATGGCTTTGTTGAGCAGTTCAGGCGGGAGTTTTTCCAAAAACTGAGTCCACTGCGACCGCAACGATTCCCAACGCAAACGAACATCGGCCAAACTGCTGTGCTGTGGCAACTTGTCCTCGGCTACCATAACAGGCGCTTTGAACTTGATGGGTGTGCTCAGGTATCCCCAAAGCAAAAACCTGCGCCAGGAGCTCGATATGCCGCGTTTTTCGAACGCGCCGCCGAAACCGATTTTTTTTGTGATGTATTGCAAAGACAAAGTTTCGGACAATACCATGTGTTCCATTACCTGAAGTGCCGACCACCCGCCAAACTCCGGACGTTTGTTCAGCGCATCGTCGTTGTAGGCCTGCATCTCATCCAACAACCTTAGAACCTCAGCAGTGTAAGCCGCGTTTTTTTGCAGCAAAGTTTTGTGCATTCGTTTGCTTTTTGCCGTTTTTTACTTCCATTTGACCTTTGTCGACGACAAAAGTGCGCCCTTTGGGCCGAACAACAAATGTTTTTGCCCATTTTTGCACTCTTCTTCGATGAACCAAGGGTAAATGTCCGTATTTCGTCTATATTTTGTCTTTTTCCTTTTGTCAAACGGCGTCACTGCGTATGCTTTTCAAGCATCCAAATCCAAACCGGCGGTTAAAACCAAACCGGCGACGCAAACAAACGCTCCTAAGGAAAAAAAAGAACCTGCACCGCCCGAATACCTGTTGGTAACGGCTGGCAAAGGCGACAATGTACCTTCCTTGCTCGAACGTTATGGTCTCTCCGAATTCGACTGCAACGTGACGCAGTTTTTCAAAATCAACAAACTCAAGCAGGACTACCGGCTCAAAACCGGCGTATTGTACAAACTACCCATAGAACTTTGGGCATACAATGGCAAAAGCATTAGAACCACACTCGGCATCAACGAGTGGAAAACAGCAGTCCGCATCGAAAATTACAATAAAAATGCGAAGGAAACAGGACTGCGGGACGACAATTTCATCGCCAGTCGCCAACTTTGGGTGCCCCACCACGAATTGCATTGCACCGAGGAAGCCAAGGAAAAAATTGAAGCCGAAGCCGCTCCTGTACTCACTGGCGGCGAACCCATAGCCGCCAAAACAACCCGGACGTTTCCACTTTTTGGAAAAAAATACGAAAACACCCCCCTGCTAAGCCAAAAACTTAAAGGCAGGGTGTACTACATCGTAAGTGGACATGGCGGTCCTGATACCGGCGCCCAGGGTACACGCAGCAACCACACGCTCTGTGAAGATGAATACGCCTACGACGTGGCCCTGCGCCTTGTACGCCTGCTAGTAAGCCATGGCGCAACCGCGTACATGATTGTGCGTGACGACAAGGACGGTATACGCGACGAGGATTACCTCGTGTGCGACAAGGATGAAAAAGTTTGGGGAAACAAAACCATTCCGCTCGACCAAAAACAACGTTTGCAACAACGTTGCGACGTCATCAATGCGCTCAGAAGCAAACACGCCAAAGCCGGTGCTCTGGAACAAACATTCGTCGAAATTCACGTCGACTCCCGCAGCCGGAATATGAAAACCGATGTGTTTTTTTACCACGCCAGCAACAGCGAGGTGGGCAAAAAACTGGCATTGCGATTCCACCAGACGTTCCTTCAGAAATACATGAAAACGCGCTCCCAACGCAGCTACAGCGGTACCGTGTCGGCCCGCGATTTGTACATGTTGCGCTACACCAACATCCCGCGTACGGTGTACGTCGAATTGGGGAACATCCGAAACGACTACGACCAGCAACGCCTCGTCATCCGCAGCAACCGCCAGGCATTGGCGAACTGGATGTACGAGGCGTTGGTGGCGAAGTGAGGGGTTTATTATTGTTTAACTACTATTTTCGACACAAATTTACCTTTCCCACCCTCCATTCGTACAACATAGGCTCCCTTTTCCAACGGGCCCAAATCAATTGTTACATTGTAAACTCCCGGTGCGTAGTCCCTGGAAACCTGCCCTGCCAACACCAATCTGCCCTGCAAATCATACACATTCAATGCCGCCGTCAATTGTTTTTCAAAACCCAGGTGCAGATAAATCAGTCCCGACGTCGGGTTGGGATAGATACTGAACACCGTCACAGCATCCTGGTCTTTTACCGATGAGGAAAAGCCAAACGGCAGCAACGGGGTGGGTACTTCCTGTAAAGCTTTGGGCGCTGCAGGCGTAGTTCCAGTTTTCAAATGGTTTTGTCCATTCAGAACTACCATGGCCTGTCCAAACGACTCACCCATGGTATCTACAGCTACCGTAGGAACGTAGTAGTAATCGGCCTGGATGCTGTCGTTTTTCAGGTCGAGCAGGAAATAGCCGTGACGGTCGAGGTCCACGTATTTCAAATGCGGGTTGTACTCCAAAGGTCCAAGAGGAGAAGGGATGGGATTTTTGATAAGTTGTTCAAACTGTTCCGTCAAAGCAGCGCCAATGGATTCGTCGAAGTTGGGCGACGAAACCGAAGGCGTACCAAATTCCACCGCCCAGCTGCCATCTCCGGTGGCTGGGTCGTATCCCGACTGTGTTGCGGCATTGTACGGATTTGCCTGCGGCAAATTGAAAATTCCAGGATACACTGCAGCTTGTTTGGTAACGTCGAACGCCCACGAGCAGTGGGAATCGCCCGTGGTGATCACCACGTTGTTGATGCCGAGCAGCCGCAACGAATCGATGATGTTGTTGCGCTGCGTTGGGTACGATTCCCAGTTGTCGATGAAAAGATCCTCTGCCGCGCGGATGGAGTCTATGTTGGTCGGATCAGGAACGCCGTCGAAGGCGCCAGCGGCAAAACCCACGTTGAACGTAGAAAAAAGTACCTGGTTGCCCAAAATTTTCCATTGAGCATCCGATTGTTCCAGGTTATTTACCAGCCAGTTGAATTGTGTGGCACTGATGATGTTGCGCGCAGGCACATCGGGCGTATCGAAGTGCGGCGGTGGTTCAACCCGGCCTTCCAGACGGGTATCGAGCATGAAAAGATCGCAAAGGTTGCCATAACGAATGGCCCGGTACACGCTGTTGTCGGCATTGTTGCGCACAGGCATCCACTCAAAATACACCTGTTTGGAAATGGCTTTGCGCGTGTTCCAGTCGCCTTCGTTCGGCTGGTGGTTTTGGGCGCCGTCGGTGTAAGAGTCGTTGGCCGATTCATGGTCGTCCCAGATGCTGATGAAGGTATGCTGCTGGTGCAGGCGTATGAGGTCGGGGTCGAGGCGGTAAAGCGAATACCGGGTGCGGTAATCGGAAGTGGTAAGGATTTCGGTGGCCGGGTCGTTGATGCGGTCGGGTAGAGGTATGCCGTACGTGCCTGCGCCGTATTCGTAAATATAATCGCCGAGGTGCACTACGGCGTCGAGGTCGTTGCGTGCTGCAATGGCCTCGTAGGCATTGAAATAACCGCCTTCGTAGTTGGAGCAGGAAACGATGGCAAATTTCAGGTTGTTGGTGTTTTCCGGGCAGGTTTTGCCCCTTCCAACCAGCGAATTTGCGTTCAGAGCCCGGAAATAGTAATAATACGTGGTGCTCGCGCTGAGTCCGGTGAGTTCCAATTTGACGTTGTAATCACCCGTTGCCTCGGCAGTAAAATCGCCGTTTTGGACAAGGGTGTTGAAGGTGGTGTCGAGCGACACGAAATACTGTCCGCTAACGGGTTGTGGAGCGTTTTCGGGGGTAATGCGTGTCCAGATGACCATGCCTGTTGTTGTAGGATCACCCGAAGCTACGCCGTGGTAGAACGGTTTGAGCAGAGGGTTGAATCCGCCGCCACGTTCAGTGGCTGCCGGGCGGCTGGCACGTTTGATACCGGTTTGGGCTGAAAGGCTGCCGCAAAAGAGCAGCAAAACGAATAGGAATGGGAAGTTTTTCATGCGGCGTGTAGTTTGAATTGCAAATATCTAACTAGCCTATTAAGTGAATGTGAATTAACGTAGAAGCGCGGTTAAAATCCTGAAAAAAAATTCGGATTGTGCCAGGCCCATATCGATTTAGCCTTAACGCCGATCAGAGAATGAAAAACACAAGGCGTACCACCTGACCAAAAAATTCAGTCTTATACGAAGGCAAAGAAAGTTGGGCTTCAGAAATAAAAAGGGCGGGCAGTGCAGCCAGAGACCTTTCCAAGGAGGCTTCCTTGGATTGTCAGCTTGTGAAAAGCCTGGTAAAACGAGGTAGAGCCTTATTGTTTTAATATTCGTTTTTTTCATCTATGAGTATTGCTTTTAAAAGGCCTGCAGAATGATTTTCGGACGAAGAGTAGTCAAAATCCTATGTAGCTAATGAAAAGGCGGGGTGTTAATTCTGCCGTCTAAAACAAAATGCTGACCGCTCATGAGGTCGGGTGTATTTTTGGGCGTTAGAAGTATAAATTTGATCTAGCTTACTTGTTTGATCGCCCAAAGTTAAGTTGTAGTAAAAAGGCTTGAGTCCAGCAAGGGGTTAAACAGCATTGAAATTTGGGAAATGAAGCCCTTATATGGGCTAAAGTTAAGTAAATGTGTTGTTGAAAGAAAAAATTTATCTTGTAAACGGGTGTAAATACCAATAACATATTTACCTTTAGACTGTGAATAGCAATAGTATTGCGACTTTGCCCGAAATTTCCATTTTATCGTTTTTTTTCTAAAAAAAACTACCGCAAAAATCATGATTGAAGAGTTCGAGAAACTTATTGACCGGGTAAGACTTTCCAAGTGGTCTCTGGTTTCTGTTGCACTTATGTATCTTGTAACATTATTGGTCATTGAAAAATTACTGTTTGATCTTGTTGGTGATTTTATAGAGCCAAATTACGAGCAGAAGCAATGGTTGTTTTTCATCCTAATTACTTTTGCCAACCTGATTTTTCCTATGCTAATATGGAAATCGGCTGATATCTACTACAAGAAAAAAAGTGCGACGGTTAAGAATTTTTGCAATACTTCTGT
The DNA here is from genome assembly GCA_038249605.1 of Chitinophagales bacterium. GTDB lineage: Bacteria > Bacteroidota > Bacteroidia > Chitinophagales > Saprospiraceae > M3007. The sequence goes on from JBBSDH010000076.1 coordinate 16,720, forward strand.
CAATTTTTCCAAAGACTATAATG
>JBBSDH010000077.1:0-16596 GCA_038249605.1 Chitinophagales bacterium
CCCACGCTGCCGAACCTGCGCAACCCAGGAGTACACGCCTGGCTGCACATCCTGCGATTCCCAAAAAGCCGCAGGGGCATCGAGACTTTCGTCCACCATGGCCCCCCAACGGTCGTACACTTGCAAATGCAACACTTCGAGGCCGTCGCCGAAAAGCTCAAAACGGTCGTTTTCACCATCGCCGTTCGGACTAAAGACGTTGGGGGCGTAATAAACGAATGTTTCAAAACATTCCTCACGCCGCACCAGAACCGAATCCTCGAACAAGCAGTTTTTATACTCGATCCTTCTTTGCACCCAACCTGCCCTGTCGAATACGTAAGCAGCGTAACCCGGCTCACCGTTCCAGGAAATAAAACCTTGCGTGCTTTTTCCAACATCCAACCTGAGTGCGACGCCTTCACAAACCAACGTATCGGCTGGCAACGGCGGCGGAGCAGGCTCAAAATCCACATACATGTAATCGGAGGCGGGGCACGGACCAAAAAAAGCAGTAACTCCGTAATAACCCGTTTGGTAAATAAAACGACGCGGCACCTCGATACCGTCGCTCCAAAAATACGCATCCGCATCCAAACCACTCACGTCGAGGCTTAGGCTGTCGACACCGCAAGCAAGGGTATCGGAAGGCAGACCAACAGCTACCTGATTCGCAAGCGTTATCCGAATGGTATCGGACAAAGAGCAACCAAAAAGGTCCATGCGTAAAATGTAAGTGCCGGCCAACTGGATGGTGCGCAAAGGCCCAAAAAAGCCGTCATTCCATAGGAACGCATCGGCGTCGGTGTCGGAGAAATTGATGACCATGCCGGGTACGGGGCTGCACAACAGTGTGTCGGGGCCAAGATCGAACGGAGGAGGTCCTTCTTGTACCAGAAGTTCCCGAAAAAAAGTATCGGAGCAAAATCCTTCAGAAACGACCACCTGAATGCTGGCCGGGCCTGCCTGAGCAAACTTGATACCCGATACATTGGAAACGCCAGTTGCTGCTGCGGGCATACCGGGATCAAACAACCAGTCGTAATCATTGGCCGTTGCTGTGCCGATGGTTTGGGCGCTGACGGGTTCGTTGGTACAGGGCTGAAGGTTTGACACCTGTAAACTGTCGACCGGTTTTTGGTTGCCACAAAAGTCGCTTACCAACACATTGAAAGGCAAAAAATTGATGGAGGCGGGGTTGATGGGCGGCATGTTTTGTTGCTCCCAGATCAAAGGGTAGCCTATACCCGAGGTAGGCGAAACAGGGATGCTGAGGCTGTCTGCAGTGCAGGCAAAACACTGTCCCTGGGCGTCGGTTTTGAGGAACAATTGTCCACCCGGCCTGAAACGCAAACCTGCCAGTCCACCGTCGTTGGTGGTGATGCCGGCCGAGATGCCGTAGTTATGACAGCGGTCGTAACGACGGGCCCACTGAAACGCTCCCGACGCTGTGAAACACATCATGTCGGCCACAGGCGCCTGGTTGGGTGTTTCGTGGTTGAACACCACCACATCGCCGGTGGCATTGAAGGCGAGTTGCGGGCTCCAGTTGAGTGCGTTGGGCATGTTGATGCGGTTGGCCCACAGCACCACGCCGGCTGTGTCGGTATGGAGCAACACGGCTGTTTGGGGCAGAGGACCGTTGGCTGTGGCGGCAAAAAGCCAGGTGCCGTCCGGTTTTTCAAGGATGTCTTTAAAAATCAAACTGCTGTATTGCCGCGAACTGACCAGGTCGCCGTTGGGGCTCAAGCGGAGTGTAAAACCAAAATTGGCCGCCAACTGTCCGTTGCCACAAATGAGCAGGTCGCCGTTGGACAACACCTTCATGGCGCGCGCGTAGTTGGCGCCGGTGGTGGAATAGGCCTTGCGCCACAGGAGGACACCTTGTGCCGAAACTTTGCTCACCACCAAAAGCTTATCGGTGCCTGCGCCGGCGTAACGGGCCGAAATGGCAAAGATGTTGCCGGAAGCATCGGTACAGATTCGGTTGTGTGCCCAATGCTGTACTTCACCGAAATGCACAGATTGCTGCCAAACCACATTGCCGCTGGCATCGAACCGACCAGCGATGAGGTAGTCGTCAAGGTCGTTGTTGAAATTGCTGCGGTCGTACAAAGCGAGCATGCCGCCGTCGGGCAACCGCTGCAGATCGTACACATAACGAGCAGAGGAAGTATCGCCACTTTTGAGGTCGAACCCGCCCAACCATTGTCCCTGAGCATCGAACCGCAAAATTTTACCCTGAAAAGTTCCAATCCAGAAATCGCCTGCCAGGTTTTGTTCGAGGCAAAACAAACCATTGACGCCTTCAACCTGCTTTTGAAAAGTGGTTTGAGCGAACATCCATTGGGACAGCCCCAACAGCAGACACGTTGAAATAAGGCGTAGCATCTTTTGTTAAAGGTAAACGTAAGTTGGAATAAGTGGTTGACCTCGGGAAGAGATAATTTCGTCTTATTTCCACATGGTCAATTTTTTATTTTGCATCGGCATTGCGTTGCTCAGCGCCTGTATAAATTTCAGGCACTAATTCTCCACAGGCTCTCTGCGTGGATGATCTGCTGGCCGTCGTTCCAGATCGAACTGAAGGACAACCTGCAGCATATCGCGGCCTGTTTCATCCACCAGTTGGTAGTCGAACTGGTGCAGGTAACCCATTTGAAGGGTAAAAACATTTGAAAACACAAAACCTGCGCCGATGAATACCCGAAGGCGTTCAAAATAGGGCGCTTTATCGGTAAAAAATATTTCGTTCGACTGGTTTAGGTAAAAAGTTCCTTTTTCCATCCTGGGTTTGTTGACGGGCGCCGTAAATCCGAGCCGGTACCGGAAACGGTTTCGGTAACCGTTGGTCGTAAAGCGTTGTTCGGTACGGTAACGGTGCTCTATTTTCAGACGCTGGTAGTTCAGCTTCATGATGAGTTGCTGCCAGGTGCGCCATTCGTCCGATTTCACAGGTTCTTCAAAAGTACCGCCCGGACTGTACGTCTTGTATTTTCCTCCTCCGGCTCCAATATCGAATTGCTGGTTGATGTGGTACAAAACGATGCCCTTGATTTCGTAGTAATGGAAATCATCGTAAAACTTCAGACTGCGTATTTGAGCTTCACCCGACACACTCCAATGGTCCGTATGTTTGTAGCGCAGGTTCAAAACATTGAACGTGCCGAAGTTTTTCAATTCATCGTTTTGGGCAAAAGCCGATGTTCCCGCCATCAAAGCAAGCAGGCATAAAAAGGTTTTCATGGAAAAAAGAAGTTACCTGCGAACCACCAGTTTTTCGCTCCAGATTTTGCCGTCGGCTTCAAAACGCAGCAGATAAAGGCCGTCGTTCAAGGAGCCGATGTTCAATACATGATCACCTGCAGCGAGTTTTTGGTTGAGCACGGTTTTTCCTGAAATGTCAAAGATGCTCAGCATGCCGTCGGCACGCAAATCGCGCAGGGTCAGGTTTTCCGATGCGGGGTTCGGACTGATGCTCAGGCTACCTGCCAGCCACGGCGAAGTGGCACCCATGACCATACCGATCTGTTGCAAAGGCAGGAAAAAGAACAGGGTTTGGGTAAACGCGGGCGTGAAACATTCACCGTGGTCGGCATCCGAGTCCACATCGGCGCCGTCGAGCAACAAAGCGCCGAGCGCTTCCATGGTATCGAGGGTCAGCACGCTGTTTTCAAACGGCACCTGGTCGTCGGCCATGCAGTAAAAAATACGGGTAGGCGATTGCGGGACCCAGTCGTACACGTTGTTGTCGCGCAGGGCGATGTTGAACGGGTGATCGGGCGTATTGGCGATGTTTTGCAACGTTGAATCCTGAAACATGGCGCTCGGACGGCTAACGCCTTCGTTGGCGACCAGGGTATTGATGAGCTGGGTATTCAATTGGGTGAGGGTGATTGTATTGTTGTAAAACTGCTGGATCATGCCTGCATAGGCGGGTTTAAACACCTCATTGAGGTTGTTAAACAGGTCGCCATACACCGTTTGGTAAGAAAGTATTGTGTTGGGGACGTATGACGGATAGAAGTAAATTGCGTCGCTGAGGATGAAATCGCGCATCACTTCGCCGATGCTGTAAGGGCCCGACAAGTGTGCAGCAGCCGTTACGGTAAACTCACCGGAAAGGTTGGTTTCAATTTCGCGGTGCAAGGCCATGCCTGCGTGGCCGCCCTGGGAATATCCAGTGATGAAGAGCTGGTCGTTCATCAGCACATTTTGCTGCACTGCAAAGGCGTCGAGCGCACGCAGCATATCCACAGCCACCGATGCTTCGGTAGCGGCATGAACGTAGGGGTGGAAACCGTCGGAAACGCCCAGCCCGAGGTAATCAGGGAGCACAGCGACAAAGCCCATGCCGCCCATCAACCAGCCCAAAGAGCCTTCACCGCCGTTGGCAGAGTTGAAGGATGGCACGTCGAGTTTGTTGCCGGAAGTGCCGTGCTGGTACACCACCCGGGGATAAATTTTGGTTGGGTTGGTGGGCAAAACCACGAGCCCCGACACCGTATCAAGTTGTCCTTGTACGCCGGTAGTGGTGTACGTGATGCGGTGGTACGATATCCCGTATTGGATGAATGGAATCTGAAACTGTGCCAGGAGCTGTGTAGCAGTCCGTGTGCCCAACTGGGTGGAGGAAATCAAAGTTTGAGCCTGAAAAAAGGCAGGGCAAAGCAGGAGAATGAGAAAGGGTAGGAATTTACGCATTGGAGATAAGTTTACAGCTTAAACTCAGAAACTGAGTGGTTGGTTTATTTCTTGTTTTAGTTGCTTCTCCAATAATCTCGATTTCACGTTCAACAGCCCTACGAAGCATCAAATTGGAGGAATAGTCCATGAACGAATCTGTTGAAGTCCAGTTGCATGTTTGCAAATTTATAAACTCTAAGCGGCATTTCAATCAATTCCCAACTTTTCTTCTTTTTCATTCCCTTCCTTCGTACAAGTACCTTACCTTTGCGCACCGAAAAAACACATGCCGGGAAGAACGCAAACACAAACAAAACGGCTTTTAGGAGATGCTGGATAATGGGGTACAAGCCCCAATATTCAGCATTTTTTTAAAAAAAACACTTCTCGGTTCTTCAGCCTATGCCACGCGATACGTCCATCCAGTCCATTCTCATCATCGGCTCCGGCCCCATCATCATCGGTCAGGCCTGCGAATTCGATTACGCAGGTTCCCAGGCCAGCCGCTCGTTGCGCGAAGAAGGCATCAAAGTTGCCCTCATCAACTCCAATCCTGCGACGATCATGACCGACCCGGTCACGGCCGACTTCATTTACCTGTGGCCACTTACCCCTGAAAGCATCGACAACATCCTTCAGGAACACCGCGACAGTCCCACCCTGCCCACCATCGACGCCGTGTTGCCCACCATGGGCGGCCAAACAGCACTCAACCTTGCCATCGAATGCGAGAACCAGGGTATTTGGGAAAAACACAACTGCAGGATGATCGGGGTAGATACGGCCGCCATCGAACGCACCGAAAACCGCGAACTGTTCCGCCAACTCATGGTCCAGATCGGCATCAAGGTGGCGCCTTCCATCATCGCCAACTCGTACCTGGAAGGCAAAGAAGCCGGACAAAAAATCGGGCTGCCATTGGTCATCCGTCCTTCCTTTACCCTCGGCGGCAGTGGCGGCGGTTTTGTGATGAAAGAAGAGGATTTCGACGAAGCCCTCAAACGCGGTCTGAACGCCTCCCCTACCCACGAGGTTTTGGTTGAAAAAGCTGTCTTCGGTTGGAAAGAATACGAACTTGAACTACTGCGCGACAACGTCGACAACGTGGCCATCATCTGTACGGTCGAAAACCTCGACCCCATGGGCATCCACACCGGCGACTCGATCACCGTGGCGCCAGCCATGACCATGTCGGACACGGCTTTCCAGGACATGCGCAACAAGGCTATCCTTATCATGCGCTCCCTCGGAAACTTCTCCGGCGGCTGCAACGTTCAGTTTGCTCAAAACCCGGAAACAGAAGAACTGATCGCCGTAGAGGTCAATCCACGCGTTTCGCGCTCTTCGGCCTTGGCTTCCAAAGCCACCGGATACCCTATTGCCAAGATCGCCGCCAAACTGGCCATCGGTTACAACCTCGACGAACTCAAAAACCAGATCACCCAAACCACCAGCGCCTTTTTCGAACCCACGCTCGATTACGTGATCGTAAAAATGCCACGCTGGAACTTTGAAAAATTCCCCGGTGCCGACCATCGACTTGGTTTACAAATGAAATCGGTGGGCGAAGTGATGGCCATCGGACGCTCGTTCACCGAAGCGCTCCAGAAAGCCTGCCAAAGTCAGGAAAACAGCCGCATGGGACTGGGGGCCGACAAAAAAGAGTGGATGCGCACCGAAGACATCCTCGAAAGACTCGAGAAGGTGTCGGACGACCGCATCTACCGCGTGAAAGACGCCTTACGCCTCGGCATTTCCTCCAAAACAGTGCAAAAACTCACCGGCATTGACATCTGGTACATTCAGCAGATCAAAAACCTGGTTAAAATGGAAGACCGGCTCCAGCGCTTCAATGTGCCCGACGATATCCCACGCGAGTTTTTCATGGATTTGAAGAAAAACGGCTACTCCGACGCGCAAATCGCCTGGATCATGCGCGTGGAAGAAGTAGACGTGTTGAAACGCCGCAGGGAACTGGAAATACGCCGTGTGTACAAAATGGTGGATACCTGCGCCGCCGAATTTGAGTCGAAAACCAACTATTTCTACTCTACGTTCGACGACGTCAACGAAAGCGTAAGCTCCAACCGCAAAAAAGTGGTCGTGCTCGGCTCCGGTCCCAACCGCATCGGTCAGGGCATTGAGTTCGATTACTGCTGCGTGCATGGCATCATGGCCATCAAGGAAGTAGGCTATGAAGCCATCATGGTGAATTGCAACCCCGAAACGGTTTCCACCGACTTCGACATTGCCGACAAACTTTACTTCGAACCCGTTTTCTGGGAACACCTCGAAGAAATCCTCGAACACGAAAAACCAGACGGTGTCATCGTACAACTCGGTGGCCAAACGGCCCTCAAACTCGCCGAAAACCTTCACAAAAAAGGCTGGAACATCATCGGTACAAGCTACGATGACATGGACATCGCCGAAGACCGCGGCCGGTTCTCCGACCTCCTGCGCGACCTCGGCATCCCCTACCCCAATTACGGTGTGGCCCGCGACGTGGACGAAGCCCTTGACGTGGCCAAAAGAATACCGTATCCCCTGCTTGTTCGTCCGAGCTACGTACTCGGCGGCCAGCGCATGCGCATCGTGATCAACGACCACGAACTCGAACGCCATGTGCTTACCATTTTTAAACACATGCCCGACAACCGTGTGCTCATCGACCAGTTCCTCGAACGCGCCAGCGAAGCCGAAGTGGACGCCATCTTCGACGGCGAAGACATCCACATCATGGGCATCATGGAACACATCGAACCGGCTGGCATCCACTCCGGCGACTCCAGCGCGGTGTTGCCCACGTACAGCCTTTCGGAAAATGTTTTGCAGCTCATGACCGAATATTCCGAACGCATCGCCCGCGCACTCAACATCAAAGGACTGATCAACATCCAGTTCGCCGTGAAGGACGATAATGTGTTCGTCATCGAAGCCAACCCGCGCGCTTCGCGTACCACCCCATTCATCGCCAAGGCCTACGGTGTTCCTTACCTCAACATCGCTACCAAGGTGATGTTGGGCACGCACAAACTGAAAGACTTTGAAATCACGAAAAAACTGGAAGGCTATGCCATAAAAATTCCCGTCTTTTCCTTCGACAAATTCCCTGGCGTCGACAAACGCCTGGGCCCCGAAATGAAAAGCACCGGCGAAGCCATTTACTTCATCAAAGACCTGAAAGATCCGTACTTCCGCGAATTGGACAGAAACAGAAGCATGTATCTTTATCAATAAGTCTTAACCTGGATTTTAAGGATTTGAGGGATTGTGGATTTAGGTCCCACGCTTCGCTGGGATGACAAATAGGATTTGGATGATTGGATTGGATTTTAAATGGATTGGATTTAAGGGGATTTGAGGATTAAGGCTAGCACTTCGATGGCACCTTAATCCTCTTAAATCCCCTTAAATCCAATCCATTTAAGATCCAATCCAATCATCCAAATCCTATTGGTCATCCCAGCGAAGCTAAGGATCTAAATCCCCAATCCCCCAAATCCCCAAAATCCAGGTTTAAGACAGTTTTTCATTCTCCAAAATCCTTATCCCATTGCCTTCCGCGTTGGCTGTGGCAACCAGTGCGGCGGCTACATCGGAGGCTTGGATGCCCTGGTAACGCTTCGGAATGAGTGGTTTGAGCCATTGTGCCAATACAATGCCTATTTTTTCTCCCACACGGTTTTCCTTGCGGTCGCCAAGCAAAAACGACGGTCGGGCGATGACGAGCAGTTCAAAGTTCATGGCCTGCAATTGTTGTTCAAGGTCGCCTTTGGTGCGCAGGTAAAAATTGGAACTTTGGGCATCGGCGCCGACGGAAGAAACCAGCATGAATTTTTTTACCCCATTTTTATGGCCTATTTTGGCCAAAGTGGCTGGGTATTCACAGTCTATGCGGTACTGCGCCTCTTTGGATCCTGCGGCTTTCAGGGTAGTCCCCAAGGCGCAAAACATGTCGTCGCCGCGGATTTGATCGGCATTTGGGTTGTCGAAATCGATGATTTCGGTGCGCAGTTTGGAATGGGAAACATCCAGCGGACGGCGGACAAGCGCCACTACCGTTTCATAAGCCGGGTTTTCCAGCAATTGTTGCATCATTTGACGGCCTACCAAACCGGTAGCGCCAAGTACGAGGGCTGTTTTCATAAAATGTTCATTGGTGCGAAGATAATTTGACGGAGTTTATTACTTGAATGGATACTAAAGATAAACGAATATTTACATTTACACTTTATATTTTGACTTTGGACTTCGGACTTACGACTTATGACTTATTTATCCGGACTTTTTGTTTACCCCATAAAATCCCTGGGTGGGATTTCGGTGCCTGAGGCTACTGCAGAGTTGCGTGGTCTCAAGCACGACCGCCGGTGGATGTTGGTGGATGAGCAGGGCGTTTTTGTGAGTCAGCGGGAGGTGGCGGCCATGTCGGGGTTGGGAACGGCATTTGTTGATGGGTATTTGAATATTTTTGTAAAAAACGAACCGGGTGAATCGTTGTGTTTGCCGCTGGAGGTGCCGGTGGGCGCAATGCTTCAAACAAGGGTACAAATTTGGAGCAGCCGCTGCAATGCGTTGCAATACCCCTCTGAGGTAAACCGCTGGTTTTCCGACATTTTAAACCGCCCTTTGCGTTTGGTGTACATGCCGGTTATTACGCGCAGGCGTGTTGATGGTCGGTACGCGCCCTCTGGTCAGTTGGTTAGTTATGCCGATGCGTTTCCATATTTGTTGATAGGAGAAGCGTCGCTGACCGACTTGCAACAGAAGTTGGGCACATCTTTGCCGATGAACCGTTTCCGACCGAACCTGGTGGTAAGTGGTACGGCGCCGTTTGAAGAAGACCGTTGGAGCGATTTTTGCATCGGAGAAGTCCTTTTTAGAGGTGTTAAACCTTGTGCGCGTTGCATCGTGATAACCACCGACCAGGAAACAGGACAACGCGGCGCTGAACCGCTGAAAACGCTTTCAGGTTACCGAAAAAAAGGAAACAAAATACTTTTTGGGCAAAATGTGGTTTACTTGGGTGAACCTGGCGCCATGCTTCGTGTGGGCGATCCGGCATTTAGAATTTAGCCATTATCCGACAGTAGTCAATCAATATTTAGCTGGTATAAAACAAACGTTTAACAATTGTGTTCGGTCCTCACCAAACACAAACTACGAAGTAATGCCCAACTATTTTGATCGTTCGCATGTGAGGATGTCCCATGTCTTGTTTCTTTTTTTTGTCGTCGGATTGGCCGTGTTTATGGCATCCTGTGCCGGTAAAGAATCCGGTGTTGAGGACAATTCCCACCAAAAAATGATCAATTTGCTTGCCGAAACAAGTAAAAAAATCGAGCAGGATCCCAATTTCATGTATGCTTCAGAAGCAAAATTGCATTTTTGCGATTCCATGTTGGCCATTACAACCGATCCGGCACAAATCCAACAATTGAAATTCAGGAAGGCCGGCATACTTCTGGAATTTGGTAAAGAAGCTTCTGCAGTAGCCCTGTACGAAGAAATGGCGCCAACGCTTTCACCCCAACAAGCCGGTTCCCAAACATTCTACATTGCCATGGGAACCGCGTATGTACGGCTGGCCGAACGCACCAACTGCGTACTTGGTCACAATGCTGACGCCTGTACACTACCGTTTAAAGGTTTGGGGATCCACCAGGACAAAGCCCCTTCAAGAAAAGCCATCGATGCTTTTGCCCTTGCGCTCGAAGCCGACCCCGGAAATTACGATGCGCGCTGGTTAATCAACATTGCTTACATGACCCTTGGCGAATATCCCAATGGCGTACCCGCAGCGTATTTAATCCCTGGAATGGATGCTGTAAAAGACCGCATCAATCCATTCATAAGTATGGCACCCGAGCTTGGGATCGCTTCCGACAATTGCTCCGGCGGAAGTTTGGTGGAAGACTTCAACAACGATGGCCTGCTCGACATCATAACCTCATCGTGGCATCTGACCGACCCCATGTTTTATTACCAGAACAAGGGTGATGGCACTTTTGAAGACCGCTCCAAGGCCTCCGGGTTGTCGGATTTCACCGGCGGGCTCAATATGACCACTACCGACTACAACAACGACGGATTTGTAGATGTGTTTGTACTCCGAGGTGGTTGGCTGGCTACAAATGAAGCGGGCAAACAACCCAATTCCCTGTTGCGCAACAACGGAGATGGAACCTTTACCGACGTTACCATTGATGCCGGCTTGTTGTCCCTTAAACCCACACAAACAGCCACCTGGAACGACTTCAACCTGGATGGATGGCTGGACGTTTTTATCGCCTACGAAACCGCAAACAACATCAACCAGTATCCCTGCGAACTTTTTCTAAACAATAAAAATGGAACCTTTACCAACGTTGCGCCCGCGGCAGGCATTGATTTCAGCGCTTTGATCAAAGGCGTAACTTCAGGCGATTACAACAACGACGGTTGGACGGATCTGTTTTTTTCCACCATGAATGGCGAAAAACTACTTCTCAAAAACAAAGGCCTGCAGAACGGCATACCGATGTTTGAAAACGCAACCAAAGAAGCGGGGTTTGACAAGGAATTGTATTCTTCATTTCCAACGTGGTTTTTTGATTACAACAACGACGGCTGGCTAGATGTCTTTGTGTGCAATTTTGAGCAAGACCGTCCTTTATCGTTTTATGCAGCCCAGGATTTCATCAAACCATCCAGTGACAATCATGGCAAGCCTCGTGTGTACCGCAACAATGGCAACGGCACATTCACCAACGTTTCTGAAGAGCTTCGTCTGAACCAACCTGTTTTTGCAATGGGTTCTAATTTTGGCGACATAGACAACGACGGATGGCTTGACATGTACCTTGGATCGGGCAACCCTTTTTACCAATCGCTCGTACCCAACAAGCTTTATCGAAATGTAGAAGGTAAATATTTTGCTGATGTTACTGCCTCTTCCAGAACAGGCAACCTTCAAAAAGGACATGCCGTTTCCTTTGGCGACATGGACAACGACGGCGATCAGGACATCCACATCGAAATGGGCGGTGCCTTCAAGGGCGACAATTACCCTACCCTTTTTTACTTGAATCCAGGACAACCAGGCAACAACAACTGGATCAATCTGAAACTGGAAGGTACAACAACCAACAAAGCTGCCGTTGGCGTACGTGTTGCTGTAACCTTTACCGAGAATGGTAAAAAACGGACGGTGTACCGCGATGTCAACAGCGGTGGCAGCTTCGGATGCTCTCCTTTCCGCTGTGAAATTGGAATAGGTAAGGCGACTACTGTAGAGCAAATTACCGTTTATTGGCCAGTGTCGCGACAACAGCAAATCTTTACCCAAGTAGCTGGCAATACCTTTTACAAATTGATTGAGGGCCAAACAGCATTGCAAACGCTTCAAGTTCCTAAACTACAATTCAAACATGCCGATGGAAGCATACCGATGTGTGCGACTTAATGGTAAAAAAGGGCGTCACCAAATGGTGTCGCCCTTTTTTTATTAAGTTTATATTGCAATCAAAAAAGGAAATCAGGGACTTATTTTGGCAAAAATGACACCCACCACAATGGCCTGGAAAATGCCGTAGAGCAACCAGGTAAATACCAGTGCTAAAGACACGGACAAAGAACTGAAGGTGATCCACATGGAAGGAATTGTTGCGATCAGACCATAGGTAAGTCCAAGTTCGATGCCGCGCCACCAGAACGGTCCGTGGAACAGCCCTTTGAATCGGCGCCAAAACCAGGCCAATGCGAAACTGAGAATGAAGGGGTGCGCGAAATACAACAGCGTTTTTTCCTCTGCCATATCAAACACCGGGTCGTAGTACTGCTCTGCCAGGCTCGGGAAAAAGTTAACCATCAGGTAAAGCGCTGCATAACTGAACGCCAGTAGAACGGCGCCGGCAATAAAGCCTTTGATCAGAAATTTTTTCATGGTCCAATCTTAAATATGGTTGGTAATTATGGTAGATCAAAAATTCATTGAACTTCCTCCACCGTGATGATCAAATCGAAATGAAAAGCGATTAAATCGTTCACCTTGATCATTCCAAACATGGCTTCCGGCGGTTCGACACCAAAGGTGCTCATGTACAAATCTTTGTTACCCTTGAGTTGAAGCCGGTTGTGACCAAGCTTTTTTGCTTTGGCAGGAATGACAACCTCCTTGGTAACATTGGTGATCGTAATGTTGACTTTTGCTTGTACATCGAACCAGCCCACACATTCACCATCCAGACATTTTTCGTTTTGTTTGGTTTCAACAAGAGAAACCTTGATGTTAGGGTATTGGTCGGATTTGAGCGCTTTTTGCAGATCCGTATCAATTTTACGGTTCTTACAATCAAGCTTTTTGGTTTTCAGATGCAGGTCGACGTTCCGAAAACGAACATACCCGCTTTTGCGTTCCGAATCCAGCGTTTGAGAACCAAACTGATCAACACAATCACAAGTAAACTCATTTACATTGGACGAACCTTTCAGATACAACCGGCTTCCTTCCTCCAGATAAAATCGTTTTTTTGCAAAACTGGTATGGTGTGGCATTGCCGCAGTCAGAAACAAGCCTGTTAGGAACAGCAACATCATTCTGACACCCATGGCTTTTTCAAAAAACATGGTGGTTGTTTTGAATGGAAAGGAAAAAGCTGCCCCATAACCTGATGTTTAGGCTACAGGGCAGTTGTAACAAGACTTTAAGTTCTTAGAAACCAACAACGGCTTGTACCATGAAGCCACCGAAGGTGCCTTCGTTGCGGTAATCTGCTGTAGGAAAATCTACGTAGTTCTGAACAACGTATTCGCCTTTGAGCAACAGGTTGCGGGTTGGAAACCAACCGGCTGCAAATGCCGTGCGGTTGATGGAAACATTTGCCTGGCTGCCGTCCGCATTTCTGATGTTGCGGGCTTCGCCGCTGGCGCCGATGTAGCGCAGACCAGCAAATACTTGTTCGCGGGCGAGGAAACGGTAAATAACTTCGCCGGAGAACTGTGTGAAGCTGCGTTTGTCCCAGCTAAGATTCGGAGCCGTACCACTTACGTCGCTGTATACACTACCACTGATGGCTTCGTAGGTGCCGAATACTTCCAAACCTCTCCATTTTACAAACGGGTTGATCATAAAGGTGGTTACACGGTTGGAAACTTCAGGATTGAAGCGGCCGGAAGTGAACTGTGAACCTGCTGAGCTCGCGGTACCGCTGGGCTGAAGTGCAGGTTCCATAACCATGAAGTAGTGCGAACCTGTGCGGTCGCCTGCATACAGGGTATTGCGCGCGATGTTGCTGTTGTTGTACACCGAAGCGGACAAGCGGAAGCGAAGATCGGTGCTGATTTGCTTGTCGTAAGCAACTTTACCAAAGATGGACGGGCTTTTTTTCGTGGCAACCACACCGGAGCTGTTAATTGCTTCGGGATAGTTTTCAATGTTACCGTTGATGAACCCGGAGGTCATACCACCCATAACCATGATGTTTTTGTCGGCGCCAAGGAAAGCGTAAACCTCACCGCCTATCTCTGTTGTAAAGGCGTCGAAGATGTAGTTTTCAACGAAGGGGTTGAACATGGCGTTACCACCATCGGTACGGCGGAACTGCATGTCGCCGTAGTTTGGTACAAAGTGACCAATTTTTACGCGAAGGTTTTCGTCAAACCAGCTTGTATTGCTGTTCGGGAACACCGAATTGATTTTGTCGATCTGGATGTATCCGCCTTTTACCCAAAATTCGGAGTGGTGGCGCGAGGACATGTAGTTTTCGAGCGAAACCCGGATACCGTCGGCAATCTGGAAGTCGAAATTCAGATTCGCCATGGCCAGGTTGAAGCCTGTCAGGGGAGCGGAAGTAGAGTCTTCACCTCTTACAACGCCGTAAAGCAGGTTTTTGTTGACAGGGTTGGTGCCGGAAACCGGGGCATAGTTGGCTGTATTTTCGTGCTTCAGCGACTGGAAATCCTGGGTAAACGAACCTCCGATTCGGATTTTAAACCCATCGTATTGAACGGAGTCTATTTTGGAAGGTTCGAAGACGTTGATGCCCTGCTGATCCCATTTGCGGAAATACTGGATGTCAGGACGTTGGGCAGAAACTACGGTTGCGCAGAGGAAGAGCGCGAGGACTGAAAGGACAACATTGTTTTTCATAGGAAAGGTAATTTTAAAAATTTTGCGAATGGGTTGGATTGATTATTGCTTCAGGGTTACGGAAAAGACGATTTCAACTTCGTCGCCCACGGTCATGGTACCCATCAGGGCGGTGGGTGGTTTGATGCCGAAATCGGTCATTCTAATCTTTTTTGATCCACTAAAAGTGATGCTGCCTTCGCTTCCAACTTTGCCTTGCACGTACATGTCTATTTTTTTGGTTGTGCCAGCTATGGTCAAATTGCCCGAGGCATTGATGTCGTAATTGGTTTTTTTGTTCAAACCGGTAATTTTGTCCAATTTGTAAGTAATGTTCGGATTTTTGTCTGCTTTGAGGGCATCGTAGGTCTTGTTGTCCATGATGCCGCCTTTTTCGCTTTTGATCGATTTGCACGGAACCTCCACCGTTAGGGAATTGATGGATTTCAAGGCACCAGCGTCCACCGTTATGGAACCGGTTCCCCGAACTTCCTTGGCTGTTGATTGCCAGTCGTGGAGATTGGAGGTTCCTTTAATGACCAAAGAATAATTTGACATGCGGTAGTTTGCTTGTCCAAAAACAAACGAAACGGTGAACAACAGGGCGAAAACGAATTTGTATTTCATTTCGATTAAGTTTTGCACAAATGTAACGGCGGCAGGATTGGACGTTAACTGACCTAGGTTAGTACCAGGTTTGATCTTGGTCAACCCATTTACTTTTTGGGTGGTATTTTTTACCGAATGGTTGGCGGGAAAGGTTATTGGGTGATACATGTCATCGTGGGTGCTGATGTTTAAACATGCCTATCAGTCATGCACCCGTGCACGCATTTATTCCTTTCATCAAATTTTTCAACTCTTCACGATTCCTTTATTCCATTTTCTCCCACAATTTCAGTTTCCCATCAAAGTCCTTGGATTGGACTTTGTAACCCTCCGGGATTTCATCTCCAAAGCTGAAATAGGTTACCAGCCGTGTTCCTGTGGGCATTTTTGCCAACTGCGTCTTTGTATGCTGGTTGTAGGAGGCGTACAGCGACCTATCCAACAGAACCTCAGTATCCATGGCGCCGTTCAGGAAAATATTTTCGGAAAATGGATTGAAAAGGTAAACGGCATCAAATTCGAGGAAATCTACATCCAGAATATTGGCATGGATAAATCTTGTATTGATCAAACCATGGGTTGATGAAAGCAACGCAGCCTGTTGGCACAGGTACAAGCGTTGCTCAACACCCGTAAAAAAGCCGGTGGTACAAGCCGCTCCGATCAAACAAAACTTTCCTGCGCCAGCGCCAATGTCCAGCACCCTCGTCCCCGGTTTGTTTACCAAAAACGCAGCTGCCACTTTGACAACTTCTACAGGGGTGAAATGAATTCCTGAAATCCGTTGGATGCGTCGCGGATACAGGGCGTCAAACGCCTCGTCACTTACGTCGCTTTTGGATTTCAATTTTTCAAAAACCATTGATTGTAATTAAGCAGATGACTTCAGATTTCGCAGAAGGTTTCGCGCAGATTTTACGCAGATTTAAGGCGCAGATTTTACACAGATTTTTTTCACAGAAAGCGAATGTAAAAATCTGCTTAAAATCTGCGCTTTAAATCTGCGTAAAATCTGCGTGAACCTTCTGCGGTAATCTGCGCGAAATCCTCTACCCTTCCGAAATAAACGAAAATCTGATCTTCGGGAAATTCTCCTGTGCCGTCTGCAAAATCCAGGGAGTTTCGGCGAGGAACACGAGATTTCCTTCGCTGTCCTTGGCGATGTCGCGGCGGCGGCGGTCCAGGAAATCCTGCATCACCTTGGGATCCTC
>JBBSDH010000078.1:0-16532 GCA_038249605.1 Chitinophagales bacterium
GGTAAGTAACCTATGTAAATGCCCCCTGAACGCTCGCATGGAGCAGTCAGGGGGCATCAATTGTCTGGTCATTTTGGCGGCGGCATGTTGCTTACCTTTTGATTTAACTAAGGCAAATATAATATGTCGGATCAAGACCCCCAACCTTTCTGCAAAATTTATTTTTGCTTGAACCTTAAATATTCAAACTATCCAACGGACTTTTTATCTTTCCCCAACCTTTTTTTGGTAAATCCGATGAAAACCGGTACAAGTTGTGCGTATAAGTTCTGCTGTTTTACTGTTCTTATGTCCGCGCAGTTCCTGGATATGACGCCACAGCCCAAGGAGGACAAAACTGATTCTTTGCAGGTTCCCCTTACCGCAGTAGTGCCACCCATCTATCGGCTGCAAAAAGCAGTACCGTGTAAATCATAGTGTGGACTGGGTTGGCCGGAGGGTTACTATTTGGAGTGTGGCGCAGAGTTTCGCAGAAAAAGGATTACATGCAGATTTGCACAGATTTAAGGCGCAGATTATCACAGAAAATCTGTTACTCCTCGGCCGTCAATTTCTGGACGGTTTCCTCTGTTTGCCGGAGGCGTTCGCGGCAAAAACGGATGAGTTCGTTGGCTTTTTCAATGCGTATGGCCAGGGTGTCGATGTCGGTGGCATCGTTTTGCAGGGAAGCCACGATGTCCATCAATTCCGTGTAAGCTGAGGCGTAGGTACGTTTTTCTTCTTTCACAGCATTTATTTTTCAAACCAAACTGGCGACAAGTTGCCTGGTTCGCCGTTGTAATTGATGCAAATTTCCTCGCCGGCTTTGATGGTCCTGAGGCAATAGATGTCTATGGTATTGGCCTCAAAATCCATACCGTAATCGGCATTGGGATCATATTCGTGGTTGTACAAAGAACCGTAACCAAGGGCAAGTGCATACCATTCACCGTCGTCGC
The DNA here is from genome assembly GCA_038249605.1 of Chitinophagales bacterium. GTDB lineage: Bacteria > Bacteroidota > Bacteroidia > Chitinophagales > Saprospiraceae > M3007. Next base: position 939 of record JBBSDH010000078.1, read on the forward strand.
CCCAGTCGAAATAATAATTGTCGAGCATGGTTTGCCGGATGTGGTGAAGTTCCGACTTGGGGATAAGCAGAATTGGACAAATTTCTATGATTTCTCCCTCCTCGATGTCCCGGGCGGCAAAAACGCCTTGTCCATGAAGTTCGGAAGACGCTACGTATATGGCTGTTTGTTGTACACTCATGGTGCTTACTTTCGACTTGTACAAACCTTCACGCAAGTCACGCAAACAAAGTACTCTTTTAAAATCGTGTAAAAAATGATCCCTCGCAAACTTGGGACAAGTCCTGTAAATCTTAAAATCCTGATCTGATTTACCAGTCCCCGCCTGCTCCACCGCCACCAAACCCGCCGCCACCAAACCCGCCACCGCCGCTGCTGCCGCCGCCGAAACCACCGCCGCCGCCGCCAAATCCACCGCCAAAACCACCGCCAAAGCCGCCGCCCCAAAAAGTGCCGCCAGTCGATGGGCCTCGTGTGCCCGGACCAGCCGAGGTGTACATGGTGCTGTTGCGCATTTTCCAGGCTATGTAGATGAAAAGCAGGATAAAAAAGCCAAAAAGCACCAGAATAATCCATGCGGGATCATCGTCGCTGGCATCCTGGTCGGCGGTAAATTCACCTGCCAGCGCTTTGAAAATGTCGTTAACACCCGCATCAATGCCTTCGAAATAGCGTTGTTCGCGGAAATAAGGCGCCATCGTGTTTCGGATGATGCGTCCGGCGGTGATGTCGGGCAATGCGCCTTCTACGCCGTATCCTGTGGCGATGAAAACACCACGTTCGGGAGGCTCGGATTTGATGAGCATGAACACCCCGTTGTCTTTGCTTTTTTTACCAATGCCCCACTGGTTTGCCAGTTCAAATGCGTAGGAACTTTTGTCGTAGTCACCGATGTCGTTGCGGATCATGACCACCACAGCCGTGGACGTGGTATCGTAATAAGTGCGCAGTTTTTGTTCGAGGTATTGTTTTTGTTCCTGCGTGAGCCAACCCACATAATCGTGCACATAAACCTCCGGCACCGGTTTTTTGGGAAAGAGGTCAGCATCTGTTTGAGCGGGCAAAAGATGCAGGGCCGAAAGCATGAGCAGCATCCCGGCAAACAAGCGTCGCAGCAACGAGGCATCAACCGTAAATGATGTCATCAGGAAGTTCGTTTACGTTGGGTTTGTCCGGATCTGCCGGGAAATGGGTTAACAATATTGTGCCGATTTGCCGGATGACTTCCTGCAAACCTTCGGCGGCATGTCCTTGCTGGAGGTGTTCGCGCAGCAGCTTTTTTTCTTCGTCCCAAAACTGGTAACCTACGCGGTCGTTTATGCCCGTGTCGCCCCAAATGGCCAAGTGCCGCGATTTTTCTGCCAGATAAACCAGCACACCGTTGCGCGCTTCGGTGTTGTGCATGCCAAAAAGGTGGAAGAGTTCTGCTGCACGCTCCACAGGGTGGTCGCGCATGCAAAAATCTTCCACATACAGACGCAACTCACCCGTGGTGGCGCGTTCCACATCTTGAATGGCGGCAATGATGCCGGCTTCTTCTTCTTTGCTGAACAGCATATGGATATTGCTAAAGAATGTTCGGCTTGAATCCCAATAAATCAAGCAATTCAATCCACTAAATTTCAAAAGCCTGGTTAGAACTTAACGGCAGGCGCTTTGTCGGAACCTGCTGTTGCCTGGAAATAACCTTTTGCGGTGAACCCGAAAATGCCGGCAAAAATGTTGGTAGGAAAACGACGCACATAGGCGTTGTAATCCTGCACGGCTTCGTTGTAATTTTTTCGTTCCACCGAAATGCGGTTTTCCGTGCCTTCGAGCTGCTTTTGCAAGTCCAGAAAATTCTGGTTGGCTTTCAGGTCGGGGTAACTTTCTGCAACGGCGAGCAGGCGTCCGAGGGCACTGTTGAGTCCCGATTGTGCGCGTTCGAATTCCTGAATTTTTTCTGGCGTCAGGTTGTCTGCATTGATGGTGACACTGGTCGCTTTGGCACGGGCTTCCACCACGGCAGTAAGGGTTTGTTGTTCAAAATTGGCGTATCCTTTTACGGTTTCTACCAGGTTGGGAATGAGGTCGGCCCTGCGCTGGTATTGGTTTTCCACCTGTGACCATGCTTTTTTAAGGTTTTCATCTTTTCCAACGACGGTATTGTACGAGCCGCACATGCTGAAAACCAATACGATAACGAGGCCTAAAATGACCCATTTCAAAATTTTGCTGAAGTCTGTCATGTTGTAACAGTTAATTAGGTTTGGTTTGTTTTTCAATCAATCGGCGAATATATCGTGTTATGGCGACGCGTCCAACTTCTATACCCTTTTTCCAAAACGAATTTGTGCTGCAAGTATGCCTGCCGCTACTGCGGCATTGAGCGATTCGGCGCCGCCGTTTTCCGGTTTGGGTATGGTAAGGCGGTGGGTGAGCATGGCTTCTGTTTCCGGTTGAAGTCCCCTGCCTTCGCTGCCGATGACCAGCAGACCTTTGGCGGGAAAACCATTTTCAAAAACCGAGGCGCCTCCCAATACAGCGCCGTAGACCGGCCAATCCGGACGGGCCTGCATCAATGCGGATAAAGTTATCTCCCGGGTAACCACGCGAAACAAAGCGCCCATGGTGGATTGTACCGTTTTGGGCGCGTAGGCATCGGCGCTGTCGGGCGAACAAAAAACGGCAGGCATGCCAAACCAATCGGCTATGCGCATGATGGTTCCCAGGTTGCCCGGGTCGCGAATACCATCGAGGTAAAAGCACCAATCGTAGGTGGATAGTTCTGGTGGAAGGTCATCATCTGGCATGTTGGCTACCGCCAAAACGCGGTTGGGTGTGGTGAGCGATGAAATTTTTTGCAGTTCGTGTTCGTTCACTGCTGTAGTTTCCACTGCCGCAACTTGGAGCAATGCCCCTTGGTGTTCTTCCAGCCAGTTTTCGCGGGCAAAAATGCTGTGTACCGGAATGCGTTGCTGTTTGAGCAATTCGGTTACCATTTTATCACCTTCGACGATGAATTTTCGGTATTTTTGCCGATACTTCTTAATTTGAAGCGCGTTTAGCCATTTCAACTGATTTTGTGAAAGCATACTACCGAATTGAGCGCAAGTTTTGAAATCCCTGATGACTTTAATGGTTCCTCCATCTTTTTTCACCCCCCGAAACGCACTTTTACGCAGGCTGGTTTGGGGCTGTTTGCTTGGTCTGCTGGTTTTACCGTCCTGCAATGTTACGAAGCATTTGGACGAAGCCAAAGGTGAACGTCTTTTGGTAAAAAACAGCCTCAACATCAAAAGTGCCGAACCGATGAAAGTAGCCGCTAAAACGGCGCTGAGCTACGAGCTTGGAGGCTTGTACAAGCAACAGGTAAATGCCAAATCGTTTGGACTGTTCCGTTCGCGGCTGTGGTTTTATTACAAATACCAATACCGCACGCGGAAATTTTCAAAGTGGGTGATGAAACGCATCGCCGAACCACCGGCCATTTACCATGAAGAAACTTCAAGGCAAACAGCCAGGAACTTTCAAAACCTGATGCGGCAACGGGGGTATTTTGACGCCACTGTAGAACCTTTTACAACCTTTAAAGGAACCCATAAAGCCCAAACGACTTACAACGTCGAACTGGGTGCTTTGTACACCATCAAAAGTGTGCAGTTCGAAAGCCGCGACAGCAACATGTACGCCATCATGGAAGAAATAAAGGGCGAATCGATACTCAAACCCGGACAAGCCATCGACCAGAGGGCTTTCAACGCGGAAAAGACACGCCTTACCAGTGCCATGAAAAACCGTGGTTACGCGTATTTTATACCCAATTTTGTAGAATATACAGGCGACAGTACGGGCACAAATGCCGACATCACGGTGGAAATATTGCCACCCACCGACTCTTCGCTGCACAAAATTTACACCATTGGGCACATGTCCGTTTTTTCCAGCCTGGTTCCCGATTATTCTTCCATACGCCATGATACCACCATCGGCGGCGTGTATTTTGCGAGCTCCGACCCCACTTTTCAGGTGCGCCCCGACCGCCTCTACGATGTGATAGCCATCAAACCGGATGACCTGTTCCGACAGGAAGATTTCGACCGGACCATCAGAAAGCTCAACGCGCTGGGCGTTTTCAGGTTTGTTTCGGTACGTCCACTTCCCGACAGCATCAATCCCGACAAACTCAATGTTGACATCTCTTTCAGTGCCAACCAACGCCTCTCCATCGGTGGCGACATAGATCTAAACTCGTCAACCAGTTCTGTAAGTGGTCGTCTATTTGGATTGTCTACGAGCGGAACAGCCGTGAACCGCAACCTGTTTCGAGGTGCCGAACTGGTTACGACCAACCTTGGTTACAACATCGAGTTCGACATCGCCAATAGGGAAAACCTGATTTTTTCGCAGGAAATCCTGTTGCAGAACAACCTGATTTTTCCGCGTTTCATCGATTATTTCGGCATATGGAAAAGTTTGCACCGCGTACGACTGGGAAAAACCAGGCTTATCAGCTCCAACATGTACAGGCGCATGAAGCTCGAAGGACAAACCCGCGTAACGTTGAGTTACGACTACCTCAACATCTTCAATTTTTACGATTACAACCTCTTCAAAGCCAGTTTTGGGTACGATATACGCACCGATCCTGAGCACCAGTACATTTTCGACAACATAGGCATTGAGGTGTTGCGGCCCAAACTTACCGAGCGGTTCGATAGCATTTTTTCTCAAAATGAATTCCTCAAACGCAGTTTTGACAACCAGCTTTTTACAGGTTTCATCATGCGTTCTTTTATTTACACTTACGCAAGCAAACCCAACAAATACAACGAACGCTGGCTGTTGCGCCTCAATGCTGAAATGTCGGGGCTGGAAATCCATGGACTCAACCAATTGTGGTCGACCGCATTCGGCAACCAGGATTGGAAAATCGGCGATCTTGAATTTGCCAAATTCCTCCGGCTTGATGTTGATGGCAGTTACACCCGCGACATCAAACGAAACCTGTCCTATGCCTTTAGGGTGGGCTCGGGCGCTGTAACGCCTTTTGCCGATACCAGAGAAACCCCTTACGTAAAACAATTCTTTGTAGGCGGCCCTTCCAGCGTTCGCGCCTGGCGCATCCGCGAGCTGGGCCCGGGTTCGTATTTCGACAGTACAGCCGCTCAGGTACAGCCTTTTTACCAGGCAGCGACTTTCCGTTTTGAATTCAACGCCGAATTGCGCTTCAACCTTTTTTGGTGGATGAAAGGCGCCGTTTTTCTCGACGGTGGCAACGTCTGGACGTTCAAGCCCGACCCCGATCGTCCTGGTTCCGAACTGCGCTGGGATTCGTACAAAAACATAGCGATGGGTACCGGTTTTGGATTGCGAGGCGATTTTGATTTTTTCGTAATTCGTTTCGACCTCGGACTCAAACTCCGGCGCCCTTACGATCCGGAGGGCAGCCAAGGCTATTGGGTGCCCGAGCCGTTCAACCTGCGAAAAAACAGACTTAACCCCAACCTGGCCGTAGGCTTGCCTTTTTAATTTCTTTGGAAGACAACCGATTGAAACAACGATATTTACAAACAAAATAAAAACGAAATGGCAAACCTACTCGACTCATTACGGGAATTTGTAACTCCGCAACTCCTTTACGAAGCTGCTAATTTTTACGGCGAAAAAGACCACAACATATCAATGGCTTTGGGAGGCCTTGCCCCGACCATCCTCGCTGGCATGCTCAGCAAAACCGGAGACGCCAATGCCATGGGCAGCATTTTTAATACACTTTCTAATTTTAATCCTACTATTCTCGACAACCTCGGCAGTTTGATCGGTGGTGGAAATCTTTCTCATAACGACCCCAAGGACGAAGCCGGACACTTTTTTAGTTTCCTTTTTGGCGACAATGTGCCCGCCATCGCAAATGCCGTAGCAGCGTTTTCAGGGACCAAAACCTCTACCGTATCGCACCTGCTTGGAGTGGCCGGTCCGTTGGTCATGGGTATCCTGAGCAAACGCATCAACAAGGAAGGACTCAATGTTTCAGGTCTCTCCAACTTGCTGAACAATGAAAAAAATGGCATTTTGAGCGTTTTGCCAGCCGGCATCGCTTCGTTGATGGGCCTCACCGTAGACCGCCCTTCGGTGTACGCTGCTCAGGAAGACCCAGGCGCCAGCATAGGTACCCGCTGGTTGATGCCTTTGCTGTTGTTGCTCGGACTGGGTGCCGCCATCATGTTCTGCGCCCGGTACTGCTTCCGCTCCGAAGCGAAAGTTGAAATGCCCGCTCCCGTTGCCGATAGCTCAGCCAATGTAACCGGCGTCGCTTCAGGCTATGTGCGCAAACTTGACTCGGGTTTTGAAATCAAAGGTTTGAACAACGGAATCGAACGCAAACTCATCGAATTCATTGAAAGTTCCGCTCCCGTGGACAAAACAACGTGGTTCAGCTTCGACCGGCTCACTTTCCAAAACGGAAGCGCCGTGATCGACATGGACAAATCGCGCGATCAACTCAACAACATAAACGAAGTCTTGAAAGCCTACCCGAAGGTAAAACTCAAAGTAGGTGGTTACACCGATAATGTAGGCAAACCCGCCGACAACATGAAACTGTCGCAGGCCCGCGCCGAAGCCACCGTTAAAGCATTGGTAGACATGGGAATCGAAAAATCACGCCTTGAAGCCGAAGGCTACGGTGAGCAACATCCCATTGCTGCCAACGACACCGAAGAAGGCCGTGCCCAAAACCGCAGAATCGATGTGCGGGTAATGGAGAAATAAAAAAAGTCCAAAGTGCGAAGTCCGAAGTCCGAAGTCTGGACTTCGGACTTTTTTTTCCGACCTTTGTCCTTTCATCACTAAAATACGTCTGATTTCGAACCATGAGCCCATTGGGACTTATCACTTCGGACTTCGGACTTCGAACTTTTTATGTATTCTAACGTAGAACCACAATTGGAAAAGGAACTTGCCGGCATCCGCGAGGCAGGTTTGTTTAAAGAAGAACGCATCATTACATCGCCCCAGGGCCCTGTGATCGACACCACCGCGCAGGATGACGTTTTGAATTTTTGCGCCAACAATTACCTCGGACTTTCGAGCCACCCGCAGGTGATTGAAGCTGCCATCGAGGCCATTCGTACACACGGATTTGGTCTTTCCTCGGTGCGTTTCATTTGCGGCACGCAGGACATCCACAAAGAACTTGAAGCCGCCCTTGCAAAGTTTCTTGGACAGGAAGATTGCATCCTTTACGCCGCAGCTTTCGATGCCAACGGTGGTTTGTTCGAGCCACTGCTCGGCGAAGAAGACGCCATCATCAGCGATGAGCTCAACCATGCCTCCATCATCGACGGCATCAGGCTTTGCAAAGCCAAACGTTTCAGGTACAAACACAACGACATGAACAGTCTGGAGGAATGTCTCCAGCAAGCCAACGCCGCAGGTGCACGACGCAAACTCATTTTCACCGATGGCGCCTTTTCCATGGATGGCACCATCGCCAGGCTCGATCTGATTTGTGACCTGGCCGATAAATACACCGCCATGGTGGGCATCGATGAATGCCATGCCTCCGGATTCCTTGGTCGCACCGGCCGCGGCACCCACGAACACTGCGGTGTGATGGACCGCATAGACATCATCACCGGCACCCTCGGCAAAGCCTTGGGCGGCGCCAGCGGCGGATTTACGGCCGCCAAAAAAGAAATCGTCGACCTCCTCCGCCAGCGCTCACGCCCCTACCTGTTTTCCAACACCTTAGCGCCTACCATCGTGGGCGCCTCCATCAAGGTGATGGAACTGCTCAGCGCCAGCACAGTCCTACGCGACAAACTGGAAAGCAATACCAGTTTTTTCCGCAAAGCCATGACCGAAGCCGGATTCGACATCCTGCCCGGCGAGCACCCCATTGTACCCATCATGTTGTACGACGCGCCACTGGCCCAGCAATTCGCCAAAGAACTGCTAAACGAAGACATCTATGTGATCGGCTTTTTCTATCCCGTAGTTCCACAAGGCAAAGCGCGCATCCGTGTGCAACTTTCAGCCGCCCATGAAATGGAACACCTCGAAAAAGCAGTCGCGGCGTTTATCAAGGTGGGAAAGAAGCTGGGTGTGGTTTAATAAGTTTGGAGTTCGGAGTTTGGAGTTCGGAGTTCGGAGGGGTTTCACGCAGATTTAAATTTGAATCGAATTGAATTTAAATCTGCGTGAAACCTCTTTATTGCGTGCAATCTGCGAGAATCCTTCTACTTCGCAATTAAATTTTCCAAAATTAAAAACGGCACACCTTCCCGAAGCCAACGTTCCATTTGCCCGTGGTTGGGTTTTGTGTCCATGCACAGCGGACCCAAAACCAGATCAAGATCACCATCGCCTTCGAGGTCGCCGGCATCCATCACCATCCATCGACCGTTTTCTACGCCGTCAAACGTACGCGATCGCATTTTCCAGTTTCCGGTATTTTCCAAATAGACAAATCCGCTTCTGGGTTGGTTTTCCCAATCGGGAAAAAAGGAAACGGCGGCCAGATCGATGTCGCCGTCTTGATCAAAATCGGCTGGAATAGCGTCGTAAGCGCCGTGCATGGGGTAAAAATACGATTGTTGGTAGCCTTTTTTGCCTTTGTTAAGGTATATGCGGATGCCGTGGTAAGGCTTTAAAACAGGTGGGTAATCGGCGTTGTCGCCACAGGTGTACACGATGTCTTCCATTCCGTCGGCGTCAACATCGAACAACCGAAACGAACTGGATCCCCAGGATGGCGGGAAACGCAGCACCGTTTCTTCCCGGAATTTTCCGTTGCCCAGATTGATGTATTGGTAAATCCCTTCGTCACCCTGGGCAAACAGCGCCATCATGTCCTCCAGGCCGTCGCGGTTCAAATCGCGGGCATAAACGCGCGTGGCACCTGGTGTTGCGCGCAAAAGATGTGGAGTATACGTACCGTCTGTTTTTTGGAAAAAAACGCGCAAAGCACCCGTCCAACGACCGAATTCACAAACGGCCACGTCTTCAAGTCCGTCGTTGTTGAAATCTGCAAAAGCGGCATTTACCGGCCGTTGTAAACTGTCGAGCAACACTTCCGCCCGGGCGCCCTGGTGCGGCAAACGAATGAGTTGTCCGAGCGGTTTGTCGGTGGGAGAAAATTGCCCCATCACAAGGATGTTTAACGCTTGTCCGTTGTCGTGGCATTGTACGACGCCCTCCCCCAGCCTGCCAGCCTTTTCGAGTTCGAGGTTTGGATCGTACCAGGCAAGACGTTGCGTATTGGCATCGCCAAGCATTACGCCGCCGTCGCGACGGAAAGCGACCATGGTGGCCGAGGGTATGGCAAATTTTTCGACAGGTATTCGGGGTTGGAAAAGAGAAAGCGGAAGGAGGCTGTCGGTGGTGTTTGCCTCCAGTTTTTCAGGGGCATTTTTCAGGTAAAAAGCCGTTATTTTCTCCCAATCAGTACCGTTGATGGTGGGTTCCATTGGATAAACGGCTTCCAACTTTTCCACATCAACATTTTTTTCCAACAAACTTAACCGCACGGAATCGTTTGGAAAACGTCCGAGAAAATAACCCATGTGGGGCAAAACATGGTCACGCCACATCGCTTTGGGCAGCAACCTTGGCTCTGGAAACACATGGCATGTACTGCACCTCGAACGCGCGAGTCGTTCACCTTCGTCTGGCGGCAAGGCGGCAAAAACAAGGACAGAGGCAATAAAAAAGATACATTTAAACATATTTTCAATAAACACCCCCCACTGTCCGCTCGTTCAATCCGGTCACGGTAGGCAAACGCACGGGTTTGGAAGTCAGACCAGTGGTATCGGTCAAGGCTTGCATGAACCGAACCAGTGCGTGCTCTTCGGATTTGGTGAGTTGCAGGTTGTCGAAAGGCAACGTTTGGTTGGGGATCTCGATGCCGAGGCCTGCACCACCGCCTTTGGTGTAAAAATCCACCACATCTTCCAGGGTATTGTACATGCCATTGTGCATGTACGGCGCAGTAAGCGCAGCATTGCGTACGGTGGGTGTTTTGAAACTGTGGCGCAGGTGGGCAGACCGGTCGCGTGGACGACCGCTTTCGAAACGTCCCAAATCAGAATCTATTTCCAGTTTTACAGCTTTTGGATCTGCTGGCACCCCGATCACTTCGGATTCATTTTCGTTGAAAAAAGGTGGCACAAGTCCGGCATAAGTGGGCACGAAATGGCAGGTAGCGCACAAAGCTTTGCCCATAAACAGGTTGAAACCTTGTTGAACTTCAACGTCGAGGGCAACATTTTCTCCGCGCAGGTAGCGGTCCACCGGACTGTTGAATGCTTTCAGTGAGCGCACGTAAGCGGCCATGGCGCGGTTGATTTCCTGCGGGGCAGGTTTTTTGCCGAAGGCTTGTTTAAAAAGCGCCGTGTACTCCTCACTTTGGTTAAGTTTATCGAGGATTTTGTAATAATCTGTATTGAATTCTTTGGTATTAAAAATCACATGTTCGGCCTGGTTGTCGAGCCTGTCTGAACGCAGGTCGGCAAAATACATATCGGCAAAAACGCTGTTGATGAGCGTAGGTGCATTGCGCGGTACGGTGCCATCGTAACCTGTGGCCATGCTTTTGGCCTGTCCGTCCGTAAAAGCCTTTCCGGGTTGGTGACAGGAAGCGCAGGAGCGGTCGTTGCTTGTGGAAAGCAACGGGTCGAAAAACAGCATTTTACCCAATTCCACAACAACGGGAGCTTCCGTTTGGGATCCGATGCCTGCGTAGTGGTGATCGTTCAAAACACCGGTAGAAAACATGCTTTCCGATCGGTAAACAACTGCCCGCGATTGGTTGTCTACCAGCTCATGGGTTTCAATGCCCAGAGCGAGGTGCAGGCGCAGCACTTGTCCGTAAAGCGGATCGAGGTAATTGCGTATGAAATTCAATCGGTCGAAAGTTTCAAAATCCCTGGCGTTCCGAAGGGTTTTAACCGCATCGGAAAAATGGCCCTGAAGGGAATCTCCGAGTGTTTTTTTTGCCGAAGGCAAATAAGGAAGGTAAAGGGCGCAGGTGGACTGCATGGCTTCCAGACTAACGGCGCATTCTTCAAGTGCCTCTCCGGAACCGGGCGTGTCGAATCCGACTATGCCCATTGCGGTAACACGGAAAATGCCCATGCGAACTGCTTCAAGAATCTGGCGGTCGGTAAAAGGAAGTTGCCGCTGGGAGGCGTGAATGGGTTTGTAGTTGTCCGTGAGATCGTCACAGAGTCGCTGCAATTCAGTCCTGTCGGGCGCTTCTTCGTACAGTACTTCTTCGATGGTTTGCATACCGCGAGGTTCGTAAACCTCGATTTGTGGAACGTACCGGTTCATGGAGGGCAAAGGAGCTCCGTTGAGAAAATCTCGAGCATTGTCTTCGTCGAGGTATGCCAACAGGAATTCCATGTTTTTGTAGGCATGCCGCAGTTCCCTGAAAGCACCGCGCAATGTTTGAACCGATACGGTGGTATCGGATGCATGGGATGTCAGTTTTTGAAGTGCCTGTTTGTAGGTTTCCAATCCAGAGATGTAACGTTTGCGGATGGTTTCTACCGTTTCACCCTGGGTGGGTTGAAACGTATTCAACGCAAGAAATGGGGTTACCAAAACAAAAAATAAAGCAAAATATATAGACTTATGCATGGTATGCTATTAAGATTCTGTGTTTGCAGAAAAAAACGGGGGAAGGGGCTACTTAGCCACCTTCCCCACGAATCCAGTCAATCCAAAGGTTAGGCCTATTGTACGATGATTTTTACTGTTTCACCGGTGGCATTTTTCAGGAAATACATGCCTGGGGCAACGCCACTCATGTCGGCAGTCTGGCTGTTGCGGATCACGCGGATGAGTTTGCCGTTCATATCGAACAAAGCAACATCAGTTACCATGTTGAAATTCAATTCGCGAGAAACCGGGTTGGGCCAAACTTGGAAACCACCGTCGGCGTCGAATTCCGGCTCGTTGATGGCAGTTACCAAATTGTTCCAGCCGGTAATGGCGTACGTAAGGGAGTTTTTGTAAACGCCCTCGTTGGTGGTAGCCGGGTGCTGCACGTTGGCGAGCATGGTTTTGCCATCGGGCGACATGATTGCGCCTGTGACTTCAGCGCCAAGTGGGGTAGCCGAAATACGCACCAAGTCATCGATCGTCGGGTTGGCGATGTCGATATCGAGTAAGTACAATTCGCAAACAATCGTACCGCTGTTGGGCATACGACCAAAGGTTTTGCCGTTCAGGTCTTCCTGGATGAGCAGGAAACGTTTGCCACCACTGTACATAACGTTCAGACCGTCGGGGTTAGACAGGTGTTTGGCGGGGTAGTTTGCAGCAGGCACATCAACTTCCGAAAACACAGGGCCGCCTTCGATAACCACCGAGAACAATTCGGTAGCAGGGTCGTATTCCAAAACGCGACCATAGATGTCGGGATATGTTGCCGAAGTGGGTGTAAGGCCCAACGAAGCGGCGCGGTCGGTGTGGTGCTGGGCGGGTTGGCAACCAGCGGCTGCGGCATTTACCCACGAAGCGGTAGCGCCGAGGTTGTCGCGGCCAGTTTCGGTGAGGTAAACTTTACCCGTTGTTTTGTCGACAGTTACCCATTCAAGGCGGTTGTACATGGTTGCACCTTCAGCAATGGCGACATCTCTGTAATTCAACATGTTGTCGAGGTCCATGTTGTCGATTTCAATCCATTTCGGATTTTGGTTTTGGGCATACACAAAGGTTTTGCCATTAAGGAAATCGCCAGGCGTGTTGGCAACAAACTTGGTGAAGAAGCCAGGCGTTTCGTCCACACCGAGGTATACCGTTTGGTTGTCGGGCGATATGGCGCCGCCTTCGAAATTCTGACGACCCCAGTTGTACTGTTTGCGGATGGCTTTGGCTTGTTTCGGGTCAATTTCCACCATCCAGTTCAGGTTTTGGTATTTTTTGATGGTGTTGCCGTCCATACCATCCAGTCCGGTTGGATTGCCCGATACACCGATAATGAAGTCGGTGGTGTCGCGCATCCAAGTACCGATGCCGGCATTGCTGCCAACGCCCCATTCTTCTGCCGTCCAGATGCGGCCATCGGGGCCTGTGATGCCAGCGCAGTTCATGCCGGTTTCACCTACGGTGTTGACGAAATCTACGTTGAAAAACTTGCCGTTACGGCCGTCCTGCAGCGTTTGTGGGATCACACGAAGGGTATCTGTGTTTGCGTCGCGTTGTACTTTAAACGCAGTCATGCCACCACCGTCGCCGATTTTGTCGGATCCCTGTTGCATTTCGTGGTTCACCGAAACCCAGAATTCGGCTGGGTTGTTCGGATCGGGTGTAATACCGATGAAGTCGTGCCATTGTTTGGCAAGTGATTTTCCGGCAGGATTGCCGTAGGTGGAAGTGGTTTCAACCGTATCCACACCACCCACAAAAATAACCTGGTATTTAAGCGGCGAAGGTGGCAGTACAACCGTTACGGGTTCGTAGTTGGCCGGAATGGAAGGGTCGAAAGTAAACTGGCCGAAAAGCGAAGTGCCTACAGCCACAAAAGAGAAGAGGGTAAAAATGATCTTTTTCATAAAAACAGCTTGTGATGATTGATTTAAGCTGCAAAGAAGAAGGTCCATTGTTACCTGATCGTTAAATTTATAAATCCCAATAAAGAATGGAACAAATCTAAATAACAAGTTGAATTTAAGGTATCTATAAATTTAAATAATTATAAACTTAGTGTAAATTTAGTGTTTATAAAAAGTTAACCGCACGTTAATTCCTTTACTTCACAGTTGATGCATCAATTTTAAAACTTCAGCTTTGCAACGTTTCCCAAATGCGGTTGTCTCCAATACAACAAACGCAAAAAAGCTACTGCCATGAGCAATAACCCACAGGTTCCCCTCCCCTGTCTCGTTGTTGAAGATGAGCCCCTTGCTGCAGAAATCCTTGCTGAGTACATCGGCATGAGTCCGCACCTCGAACTGGTCCATACCATTACTTTTTCAACGTCAACAAACGATCGGTAAAAATTTACCTCAATGAAATCCTGTTCATCGAGAGCCTGAAAGACGCCGTGTCTATCCCTATGCGCGAACGGTCGTACTACACGCATTACCAATTGGGTGAACTTGAAGCGGCGATGCGGGCCGACAATTTCCTGCGCATCCACCGGTCTTTCCTGGTTGCTGTGGATAAAATCGACACTTTTTCAGCGGCTGAGGTAGAAATTGCAGGCAGGGTTTGCCTATTGGCCGCAGCCACAAGATGGAGGTAATGGATTTATTGGACGCGACATCAGCCCTTCTTCCCCCTTTTTTTCTTCATCCACACCTCCGCGTCCTCAATTTCCTTCATCACGTCCTTCCATTTGTTGCTGACGTCTTCCGTAAGGTTCAAGGTTTCGTCGTATTCCGATTTGGTGAGTTCGAGGACCTTAATGGGCTGGGTGAGGTAAGTTTCTATTTCTTCCAGCATGGGTTTTTCTTCTTCGCTGCAAAACGAAAACGCTTCGCCTTTTTGCACGCCCCGGCCGGTTCGGCCCACGCGGTGCACGTAGTTTTCGGCCACATCGGGCAGGTCGTAGTTGATGACGTAATCCACGTTGGGCACGTCGATGCCACGCGCGCTGACGTCGGTGGCGACGAGCACTTTGAGTGAACCATCGCGGAAGCGGCTCATCACAGAATTGCGGTCCTTCTGGTCTTTGTCGCCGTGTATGGTTTCACAAACGATGCCCACCCTTTCCATGGCTTTCAGCACCCTTTCGGCGCGTACTTTGGTGCGCACAAACACGAGTATTTTGCTGTCGGCATGTTCCTTGAGCAAGCGTTCGAGGAAAAACCGCTTGTCGTCCATGGTCACATAAATCACACTGTGCGTTATGTTTTTGGCCACAGGGTCTTTGGGCGATATTTGGATGCGGAATGCTTCTCTCACCAAAGAATAAGCCAGTTTTTTGATGGTTTCGTTGATGGTAGCGGAAAAAAACAAGGTCTGGCGTTTGTTCGGCAGGAATTTGATCAAATCGCGGATGTCGCGGATGAAACCCAGGTCGAGCATGTGGTCGGCCTCGTCGAGCACGAGTATTTCGAGGTTGCCGAGTTTTACGTAGCCCTGGCTCACAAGGTCGAACATACGGCCCGGTGTAGCTACCAAGATATCCACGCCTCTGTTGAGTTGTTCGATTTGCGGGTCCTGCTCTACCCCACCGAAAAGGCACATTGTTTTTACGCGGGTATGCGCGCCGATTTGGTGAAACACGGCGGTAATTTGAAGCGCCAGTTCGCGCGTAGGTACCATGACGAGGCATTTGATGCCTTCCGGACGGGAGGAGTTTTTGCGCGCATGCAGCAGGTTGATCACCGGAATCGCAAAGGCGGCGGTTTTGCCTGTGCCTGTTTGGGCAATGGCCAAAACATCCTCGCCTTTCAGGATGGGCGGGATCGATTTGAACTGGATGTCGGTGGGTTTTTTGAAACCCAGTTGGTTGAGGTTGCGCTTGATTTCAGGCGCCAGAAGGTAGTCGTCGAACTTCATGGTGGGTGTAAAGGTACGGGTATGGTACCAAACTTTAGTGGGGTAGTTGCTGGCTGTTGCAGTCATCGTTGACGGCTTGCCGTTAACCAAGAC
>JBBSDH010000079.1:0-16529 GCA_038249605.1 Chitinophagales bacterium
CAATGTTTTAACTTTCCGCGCTCAAACAATAAGTAACACATAAATAAATTTACATGAAACAATTTGCCACTGGTTTAACCATGGTAGCAGCATTGCTGCTCGGAATTTCTCAAATGTCTGCCCAGAACGTTGTTTGGACAGAAACTTTTGCCAACGGCATTCCTGCCGGTTGGGTTAATGACGATGTTGCTGCGTCAAACGTGCTTTGGACCTATTGCCCCGATGCGGCTCTGGGCAACGGCAACCCCGGTTGCGCGCCTATTTTCAGCGGTCAGGTAGCTTTTGCTTCCGAAACCGAATCCAATGGCTTTGTAGTCGTTGACTCCGACGAAGGTGGCGAACTTGGCGCCAACCATATTTGCCAACTCACCACATCAGCCATCAACATGAGCTCACTTCTGGAAGCTTATGTGACGTTTAACACACATATTGGTGTTTTTACCGTAGGTGCTGAAAGTGGCGCTATCCTTCGTGTAAGTACGGACAATGTCAACTGGACGGACTACACGCTTTTCTCCGGCCTCACTACTACGGTACGCTGGTCGGCCAACCCTGCCATTCCGATCATTGACATCAGCGACGTTGCTGCCGGTCAGAGCACGGTTTACCTGCAATGGCAGTGGACGGGCAATTACGAGTACATGTGGGAAATCGACGACGTTAAAATTTACGACTCGAACCCGACGCCTGCCAACGACCTGGAACTTGCAGATTTCTTTTACCCGGTTTCGAGCTTTGCTACGCCCGCTTCGCAAATTGCTACAGATACCTTTGGTTTTTACGGCTTTGTATCGAACAATGGTACTGCAGAGCAAACCAACGTTACCCTGAAAGCAGTGGTACGTGTTGACGGTGGTGCTGTTTTGTTTTCCGACAGCATCGTTGTTCCAGCGCTTGCCGCAGGTGTTAAGGACAGCCTCATCATCCTTCCCAATCAGTTCGCACCCGAACTCGCTGAAGGCTCTTACCGCATCCAGTACAGCGTGTATGCCGATGCCGCCGACGAGCGTCCTTCCGACAACGCAGCAGGTTCGCCTTTTGAAGTAACCGACTTCCTGTTCTCGAAAGAAGCTACGCCTGAGCAGGGTTTCCGTCCAGGCTCGGGTGGCGACTACACCATCGGCAACCTGTACACCATGAGTACCCTGGATATAGAATCCTACCAGGCTACTTCGATTACGTTTGCTTATTTCGCCGATGCCGCTGAAATTCCTTTGGCAGATGTTGCTGCTGGTATCAACCTGATACGTGTAAACGACGACATTGCCGCAGATTTCAGCAATTTCGACGATTCAGAACTGTTCAGCAGCAGCCTCACCGGTGTTGGTTTTGCCACGTATGAAGCCGATGCCACAGCTGTGAATTTCGCTTTGCAAACGGTTGATTTGTTCAACCTTGCTACAGGTGAAATCGGTGTTCCGCTGGATCCGGGCGCACGCTACTTCGCTACCGTAAGCTGGGAAGGGCCGAACAACGTGGTTTTTCAAGCTTTCAACAACGACATTTCCACGTTCTTCATCAATTCGCTGGTTTTCTCCACGCAGTGGTTTCTCGGCGGTTTTCAGGGTGACGACGACAACGCCGTTGTGCGTATGGGCATCAGCCTGATTACGTCGACCGACAACAATCCGTTGGCCGACAACACGATGAGCATTTTCCCGAACCCGGTGGTAAACGGTTCGGTTAACCTGGATATCAACTTTGCTCAGCCTACCGATGCAACCATTACCATCGCCGACATGTCGGGCCGCGTGGTTTCGGTTCGCGACCGTATGGGCGTTACGCAGGAAAAAGTAAATTACAACCTTCCACAACTCGCCTCGGGTACGTACATCGCCCGTATTGCTACAAAAGAAGGTACGCTGACGAAAAAATTCGTCGTTCAGAAATAAGGAAAACCCGCAAGGGCATTCCAAAAAAACACCATGAGTCATCCCGATTTTTTCGGGATGACTCATTTTTTTTGGCGTTATTGATGTTCCAAAATAAAGCGCAATTAAAAGATGGAAAGGTCTTATGGCCTTAATGTGAGGTGTAATCTCCGACGCAGGAGGAGATGAGACCTCACATTGGACGTGAGGAATTCAAAGCTTATTTTCAGTAAGATGTCATCTCCTCCCGCGTCGGAGTTACACCTCATTGAAAACTCTGGCAATGAAGCATTGGACTTTCCCATAGACTTGGACTTACAACTACAAAGAAACCCGCATGTTTTCCAAAATCGCCTTTGCTGCGCGTTCTGAAGCGCCTCCCGCACCAAGTTTGTCGCGCAATTGCGCATAACCCAGCTTCATAACGCGTGCATTTTCCGGGTTGAGAATCTCTTTTAGGGCAATGTGCACATTTTCCACATTCAGTTCGTCCTGAATGAGCTCGCGCACCAAGGGCTGGTCCATGATGAGGTTCACCAGGGAAATGTAGGGCACTTTGACTAGGCGTTTGGCGATGTGGTAAGAAAAAGGGTTTCCAGCGTAACAAACTACTTGGGGTACGTCGAGTAGGGCCGTTTCCAGCGTTGATGTGCCCGATTTGACCAGGGCGGCGCAGGATGCGCGGAGTACTTCGTAGGTTTGGCCACGAACCAGTTTTACGTTCGGGTAATCCTGAATGAATGTTTTGAAATAGTCATCGTTGAGGGAATGGGCTGCAGCGATCACGAAATGGTAATCGGGGAAATGCCGGGTAGCTTCAAGCATCACAGGAAGTATGCGTTGTACTTCCTGTTTGCGGCTTCCGGGCAGCAGCGCGATTTGTTTGTTTGAGGTATTGGCATTGGATAATCCGGCGCCTAAGGCATCGAGCAATGGGTGCCCGACATACGTAACATCCATGCCGTATTGTTTAAAAAAATCGGATTCAAAGGGCAGGATGACCAACATTTGGTCGATGTCGCGTTTCATGGCATGAACGCGGGAGCGGTGCCAGGCCCATATTTGGGGAGAAATGTAATAAACGACCCGTATGCCTTGTTCGTGGGCCCATCGGGCTATGCGCAGGTTAAATCCGGGGTAGTCGATCAACACGATGGCGTCGGGCTTGAATGCCAGTATGTCCTGTTTGCAAAAATTGAGGTTGCCGAGGATGGTCCTCAGATTTTTCAAAACCTCCAGAAAACCCATAAACGCCAGGTCGCGGTAGTGTTTTACCAACGTAGCTCCGGCTTGTTGCATCATGTCGCCGCCCCAGGCGCGGCATTTGAGGCCTGGTTGTCGTTGGTTCAAAGCTTTGATCAGGTTGGAGCCGTGCAGGTCGCCGGAGGCCTCACCGGCTATGATGTAGAGTTTCATGTTTGAAAATGTTGCGGCTGCATAGGTACTGAAAAAGACAGGAGCCATCCCGAAAAATCGGAATGGCTCCTGAAAAAAAGATATCAAGGTGTGATTAGCGGGTAATCACGAAGTTTTTAGCAACGATTTTGCCGCCTGCATTTACGCTGAGGATGTAAGCGCCAGTGGGCAAATTGCCTACGCGGAAAGGAATGGCAGTTTCACCGGATACATTGGTGTAGTTGCGATCAATCACGACAACACCCATGGCGTTCATAACACGGATCTGAACGTCGCTGTTTTCAGCAAGTTGCAGTTTAACTACAGCTTCATCAACCACAGGATTGGGGTACATACGCACCGAAACTGCTTCTGCAACAGGCTCGTTGGAAGAAACCGAAGTAAATGGAACACCCGTTTGGGCAGCGTTGATGATGAGTTTTGGCGTCTGACGGATCAGCAGGGTGATGGCGTGCATCTTTTCTATATCCATGGTGGGAGGAACCGTCCACTGGCTGGTGTAGATGTGCTCCGAGCCTGCGGCGTTTGCCGTAGGCACGCTGTTGAGGGCGCCATTGTAGCCACCCACGATGGCGCGGGCTACGTGGTTGTAAACGGCTTGTGTAGCAGGCAGGGTGGAAGGAAAGTTTTCCCATCCGCCCATTGGGCCGTTGCCACCACCAGCGTAGTAGTTGGTTTGGCCATAAGCTCCAGTCGTGCCAGTTACGCCATCTTCGGTGTAAACAACAGCAATGCGGTATGCGCCGTTAACGACTGAAGTGAAATTCAGTTTGCTGTGGACCGTAGCTACACGTGTAATTTCGTCCCATTCAACTTCTTGGCTGATGTCAACAGGCGATACAACAGTGATGCGGTCGAGCATGGCCTCTTCAAAATCGATCGGGTCAACGGGCGCCGCCTGACGGTCAACAAGACCGCTTGGGTAGCCTGAAATGGCGCCACCGAGACCGGCGTCGTAGGTGGCTACCACCATTGGGTCACCGTTGTGAACGGCAATGGCAGCAACATTGTCGGGATATTCTTCGGCGATGAAGTCCATCATAACAGTACCGCGTGGGCACCATCCGCACCAAGTACCTGTGCCTTCTTCCACAACCACTACGCGGCCGGGAGCGGGAACTATACCAATGATGGATGCAGTACCTGCGTTGTCGCTAAGGTCGTTGTCATCGCCGCCATTGATGTTGGTGATGCTTACGTCGTAGCTGTTGGTGCCTTCACCGATCGTCACGGGAACGCTGAATTGGGCGCTTTCTCCAAGGTCAACGTTGAGGCCGGTGTAGCTTACCGTAACGGTATTCAGGCCGGTGGTAACGTTAACGTCGAACGAATTGATTTTAACAAAACCGGGGTTGTCTACCGAACCCGTAACTTCCATTTCACCGCCGGCAAGGAAGCGGTTGTAGGTGAATGAAGCAGGGATAACATCGATGGAACGTGCAACGCCTACACTGGTCAATTTGGCCTTAAGGATGTTGTCTTTCAGAACCACGCGAATGTTGTCGAGTACGGCACCGTAGAGCCAGCCGCCGCCGTCGTTGTACAGGAATGCAAAACGAACCGATTGTCCAGAGAACGATGAAATGTCGAAGAAACGGGGTTTAACCCAGGTTCCTGCGCCAGGCAGTGGTGTCAACTGTGCCCACGTTGCTCCTCCATCGGTGGAAGCAAGCAAGTCCAGTGTTTCTTTTGCTCCCTGATAGGTTGCATCGAGGTAGAAAATATCGAACATCAGGTACATCGACGAATCGGGGTAAGCGGTAAGGTCAATTTCCGGCGTCATCAGTTGGTCTGCATTTTTGATGCAGTTGCAACCGTCGTCATTGGTACCAATTACATTGCCTGTTGAGGGCGGAATGGGGAAAGCAGATGAAGACAAGGCTGTGTTGGAACCTACTTTCCAGCCGCCGTCGGTAGCGGAGGTCGATTGCGTCCAACCTGCGGGTAGCGCGTTGCCGCCATCAAATGTTTCTTCCCAGATGGTTTGGGCAGAAATGGAGCTGGCTAAAGAAACCAGGAAAAAACCAGCAAGTAACTTTTTAAACATAAGGCTAAATTTTTTTGTAAAGGATGCATTGAAGAAGCAAATGTATCAAGTATCTTTCTAATGACCATCATAATGATTAAAAAATGTCTGTTTCATACAATCTAATTTTATGAACCCGGGCAACTCTTCGTTCACTTTTTGCATCGCAGGGAACTTCATGGGTTTTGAATTGTTAAAAGAGGTATTTTTGTATCCTTTTTGCCTGATGCGGTTGAGCGCATTCGAAACACATGTTGCCTTATTATGGTATTTGAACCCAAAGACGTCGTTCGCAAACTCGAATTTGATAAAGTACTCGAGCTGCTAAGCCGCGAAGCCCTTACTGGAATGGCTGCCGAAATGCTCGCTGCTCTGGAACCCCAAACACATTTTGAACCCATCGACGAGTCGCTGCGTCAGGTGCGCGAATTCAAATTGGCGCTTGAAAAAAACGACAAGTTCCCGCTGCAAGTCTTTTCCGACATCCGCTCCGATTTGCGCATGCTCGAAATTGACGGCTATACCCTGCAAACCGAATCATTTCAAAACATCCTGCGAATCCTGTTGAACGTTCGGGATTTGTTTAAATATTTCGCCGGAGGCCCCAAAAAAGAGATCTACCCCAAACTTTTTGACGTTATCCGGCCACTGCATTTCGACGACGGCCTCATCAAAGCCATTACGGCCGTTTTTGATGAAAAAGGTGAGATCCGCCCCGACGCCTCTCCCGAACTGATGCGCATCCGCCGCGACATGCAGCACAAGGTGCGCGAGCTCGATGGCCGCTTCCGGCAAATCATCCAGGAATACCGCAGCAAAGGCTGGCTCTCAGACAGTCCGGAAAGTTTCCGAAACGGACGCCGGGTGCTCTCTGTGCCCTCTGAGCATAAACGTAAAATCCGCGGCATCATCCACGATGAAAGTGATACGGGGCGTACAGCTTTCATCGAGCCCGAAGCTGTCATCGAAATCAACAACGATCTTTTCAACCTGGAACACGATGAACGTCGGGAAATTTACCGAATTCTCCGCGAATTGAGTGAGCAAATCCGTCCTTACGGCCCAATATTGCACACTTATTTCAATACCCTTTTACAATTTGACTGCATCCAGGCCAAAGCCAAACTGGCCATTTCCATGCGCGCCAACATGCCCATTTTGAAGGAAAAACCTTTGATCGGCATACGCAAAGGTTACCATCCACTATTGTGGATCAAAAACAAAGCGCTGGGTCGCAAAACGGTGTCCTTTGAACTGCGGTTGAACCCGGAGAACCACATCCTGGTTTTGTCCGGACCCAATGCCGGAGGTAAATCCGTAGCCATGAAATCGGTCGGTTTGCTCCAGCTTATGGTGCAAAGCGGCTTGTTGGTCCCTGTTCATGAATTGAGTGAATTTGGCATTTTTCAACAAATTTTTGCCGATATCGGCGATCAACAAAGCCTCGACGACGACCTCAGTACCTATTCTTCCCGCCTCCAGAATGCTAGGGTGTTTGTAGAAAAGGCGAATCCGCAAACCCTTGTCATCATTGATGAAATGGGCAGTGGTACCGACCCCAAACCAGGCGGTGCGATTGCCGAATCCATCCTCCGATCTTTGCACCGCAAAGGCGTATACGCGGTCATAACCACCCACTATTCAAACCTCAAAGTTTTTGCTTTCCGAAATCCAGGCATGCTTAATGCCAACATGCATTTCGATAAGGATACACTTTCACCCACCTACGAACTTAAAGTGGGTAAACCAGGAAGCAGTTACGCTTTTGAAATTGCCTCAAAAAGTGGCCTGCCCAAAAACATCATCGATTATGCCCGCAACCGAACCGGCAGCGAAACGGCGGTTGATGACATCCTCATTGAACTGCAACGCGAAAAACAAGAGCTTGAGGAACAATTGAAAACGGTTTCTGAAAAAGAACAGTCGCTGCAAAAACTGATCAAAACTTACGACAGTTTGCAGACCGACCTTGAGCTTAAACGCAAACGATTTAAACTCGAGCAAAAAGAGTTTGAATTGCGTCAAACCGCCAATACCAGTAGAGAAGTTGATAAAATGGTGCGGCAACTCAAGGAGGAAAAAAACCTTGAAAAAGCACAACAATTGTCGGCCCAACTTAGGGAAGAACGTGTGGAAAAAGTGCGCCAGGTTGACTTCGTCAATGCCGAAGTGGTTAAAATGGAAGAACAAAATGCTCCCGCCGCCGCCGCCCGTCCCTTGCAGGTAGGCGATTATGTGCGTTTGCGCTCCGGTGGCGCCACCGGACGCATAGAAGATCTCAGGGGCAACAATGCCATGGTGGCCCTGGGAGATCTCAGGGTTACGGTTTCCATCCGCGATTTACATCCTGCGGCCGAGCCCCTCAAACAAACCAGTACAGTAACCTATTCCGACATCAATTCACAAGCTGCTTTTGATGCAAAAATCGACCTGCGCGGCATGAGCAGGGAAGAAGCGCTGCGCGTGCTCGAAAAATTTGTCGACAACGCCTTGCTCAGCAGTGCGTCCTCACTGCGTATCCTGCACGGCAAAGGCGATGGCGTACTGCGCAAAACCGTTAAACAAAAACTTCGCGAATACGGCAACACCATCGCTTCGGTGTACCATCCCGAACAAGAACAAGGCGGCGATGGGGTAACTATTGTAGAGCTCGCGTAGGGGAGGGTTGGAATTTGATTGAAGAGAGATGTCGTTGTCATTCGTCAATCAAATCCACAAAATTTCGGACTCTCCACTATATTTGGGTCATGGAACCCATCGAATGGCTTCAATTCATTCCTCCGTTTCTGCAGGGCCTGGTGGTCGCTACGGGCATTGGCCTGGTGATTGGGCTGGAACGTGAGCACAGCACCCAAAGTGAAAAGCCGCATTTGGCTGGTTTTCGCACGTTCCCATTGATTTGCATTTTTGGGTTTTTAACAGGCATGTTGGCCAAAGATTATACCATGGCCTTGCTGCCAATGGCCACTGCAGGGCTGTTGTTGCTTGTTGCGGTGGCTTATTATGTTCAAGCACAAAAAGGGAAATTTGGCCTTACCACCGAATTTGCCATCATTCTCGTCTTTTTTCTGGGTATTATGGTAGCGAATGGGCAGGTGAACAACGCGCTTGCTGTGGTAGTTACGGTTACGTTGCTGTTGTCCTTGAAAGATGAGTTTCACAGTTTTGTAGCCCGAATTACCGACCAGGAGTTGTTGGCATTCATTAAGTTTTTCATCATTGCCCTGCTCCTTTTGCCCAACCTGCCCAACAAAGATTTCGGTCCGGAAGGCATCCTCAACTACCGCGACATAGCATGGATTATTGTTGTTGTTTCCTCTTTAAGTTTCATCGGTTACCTGTTGCTGAAATTTGGCGGGACCAAGCATGGTGTTCTTATTACCGCCCTGCTTGGCGGCTTGTTTTCTTCCACCATGGTTGCCTGGGTTTTTGCTGCCAGGAGCCGCGAAAGCCCTGCTCTTGTCAAAGCTTATGCTGCCGGGATATTGTTGGCGTCCACCATCATGTATGTGCGTGTGGTAGCCCTTGCAGCTTTGTTTAATCTGGGACTTGCTTACCAGCTTGCTGTGCCTTGCGGCATCATGCTTTTACTCAGTTTATTTGCAGTTTGGCGCATCACCAAAAGCAACAGCGAAACCCAAAAAGATGGCGAGGGTATACCGCTGGGCAACCCGCTGGATTTGAAAAATGCAGTATTTTTCGGCATTTTGTATGTCGCCATTGGCTTTCTTTTATACTATTCCGAAAAATGGATGGGTGCTTCCGGCGCCTACCTGACCGGCTTGATTTCCGGTGTAGCCGACATTGACGCCATCACCATCAACAGTGCCCAGATGGAAGTAAGGGAAGGTCCCCAAAATGCCGTGGCGTCCAAAATTGTGTTGGTAGCCATGCTTTCCAATACGGTGTTTAAAACAACGGTAGCCGTCCTGCGCGGGCATGCTCACCTTCGCCCCTACCTGCTCATTACCTTTGGCTCGGTGCTGCTCGTGGGTTTATTGTGGTTTTTGTTTTTCTGAATAACAGGCTTTTTGCACAACCCCCTATTCCTGTTTTGCTACTGTATTTTTAAAAAATCGTGCGAGGCTTTTTCCGGGAAAAGGCTTGCCGCTTCGTCGTTGTCGGCAGCGATGTAATAATGTGTTATGGATACCGCCTCAACCTCATTGGTGAATACACCATCGCCCGCAGCAACGTCGCCATGGGTGCCATCGTCGAACATGGCGGTGCGTTTGAATGCGAAAGCTGGGTTGTTGCGGTAAAAAAGCCACGAACTTTTGGCGTCGCCAGTTTTGGCTGTGATGAGCCATTTTTCACCTTGTTGTACGTGTTTTACCTCAGAAATGACAGGAGCTGTTTTGGTAAGCAGCGGGTGTTTTTGCAACCATTCACCGCGTTTGTCCATAAGTTGGCGCAAACCGATGACTTTATCCGGGCCGTTCTCCATGGTTTTGTTCATTGATTGTTGAAATTCTGTGTAGCTGTAAAGCTTCATGGAGTCCAACTTAACCCAAGGGTCAATTTCCTTCATCATCACCTCTGCCCGCTTCATCAAGGTACCACTGGTCAAGTTGTCTTTGACGATGGTGCGCATGTGCGCAAGGTAAATTTTACGGTAAAGCGGGTTGGTGAGCAGTTTGGAAATGAGCGGACGTTTGACGTTGTTGATTTCTGCCAGCGGCTGGTACTGGATGAGATCATCGTCGGTCATAAGTTCAAAGCTGAAGTTGCGCCTCCAGCCGCCGAAAGCCATGTTGAGGTCCCAGATCAGCGGATGCGCCACGCCAGTGGTATCAAACCAAAGGTAATAATTGTGGGAAAGAGAACCGTTGTAGCTGTCGAGGTTCACCAGGGTATTGTTCAGAGCAAGCATCCAGAGGGTTTGGTCCACGTCCAGCACCTGTTCTATTTTGTCGGGTGTTTTGTTGAGCACTTTGATGAGTCGGAGCAATGGTTTCCAGGCGGCAGCGGTATCCACTTCATAAAAAGAGTCGTAACAGCCCGCACTGTCGTTGAGGTAGGCGAGCGATGCGTTTTCGCCTTTTGGACAACCCGTTTGGCTGCGCACCCGTTTCCAGTTGTCGGGATCACATTTGATCAGGTATCCTTTATCGGTTTGAAAATGCTTTTGAACAAAAGCTTCGTCGATGGATTCGGTATTGACGTACAGACCATAAAAAGTCGTGTTGACGTAAACCCTGGCGAAATTGCATTCGGGTGCGGGCATGTATTGTCGAATGACTTCGTAGGCCAGTGGATCGCGAATGAAACTGGGGTCCAAAAAGGCATTGGACAACTTGACCGAAGTATGGGCGCCAGCAATACGCTGACTTTTGATTTTGTAATCAAGTTTGATGTTGAAAGGCAGCTTTTTGTAGGTGTCCTTCCGCGTTCGGAAATACGAACTGTTGCCTTTGTACCGGATGCCGATGGAGTCGAATTTTTGTCCGGCAATGAGGCATTGGCCTGCAAGTCGGGCTTCCGGGTTGTTGTTTTTCAACGAATCGAGTTTGTCGTCCCAGTCGATGTGCGGCAAAGTGATCCGCACTTCCTGAATGCCTTTGTAAAAGTCCTGGGCATGGAGTGACGGTATGAAAAAACCGGAAAAGAATAGTAAAGTAAATGCGGGGAGCGTAAGTTTCTTCATTATTTGTTCAGGTCGCTCAGTTTGATTTTAAACGGTTTTGAGGTGTAATTGGATGGGGTAAATTGGGCTGTTCCTGCGTTTTCGGCGAGGATGTAGTACTCCAGCGTATCGTCGGCCGATTTGGCTTCCACGAGGGCGGAAAACATTTTTACACCCGAAGGCAGATCGCTGGAGGCTTCTTCGGTCATGTTGAGATAGGTAAAGTCCGATTGTCCTTCAAAACGGTAAAAAATGATGAGCCGCTGGGGAAACCTGTCTGCTTTGGCGGCAATGTGGAACGTATTGAGGCGCTGGTTTTCGAACTTGCCACGGCCCTGAACTGTTACATCCGATACCATGGATGGCAGGGCGGTAAGTTCGGGGTGTTCTTTGAGGAATTTTGCCCGTTTCGACATCAGTTCAACGATTCCAGGAATTTTGCTGCGTTTTCCGACCGTTTCACGCAGGCTGTTTTTGAAATCGTCGAGACTGTAAGTTTTGTATTTGTCTTCATTGAAAGGCACTACAATAAGTGCCTGAAGTTCCTGAGCGCGTTTTTCATAAGCGCCGTTGGTGAAATTTTCATCCACAATCTGACGGATGTGCGAGAGGTAGATTTTTTTGTAAAGCGGATCTTTCAGCAATTGGCTGATGAGGGGTTTGTACGGATTGTCGAAATGCAGCATGGGGTCGAGGCGCTGCAGGTCTTTAAGATCGAGGTCGCTGCCAACCCCTGTATTTTTAAAGCTTCCGAACGCGAGGTTCAGGTCCCAGTGGATGGGTTGGAAATGGCCGTTGTTGTCTTTGTACAGGTAGTAGTTGATGCTTCGGCTGCCTGTGTAACTGTTGAGGTTTATCATCACGTTGTTCAGGGCCAGCATCCAAAGGGTATTGTCGACATCAAGTATGCGCTCTATGTTTTTCAAATCGTTGTTCAAAACGCGTGTAAGTTCCTGGATGTCGCTCCATCCGCGATCGCTTTGCATTTCAAAATTGCCCCGGTAACAATCGAGGTTGTCTTCGTATTCAAGGTTGCCGTCGATGTTTTGTTTGCAACCCTGTGGCGACGGTTGTTTGTAGTCTACACCGGCCTTAAAATAGGGGTTTTCGGAAGAAGCAAAATGGTTGTTCAGGAACAGTTCGTCGGGACTTTCAAGGTTGATGAAAACGCCGACGTATTCGTTGTTGATGAACAGTTTGACGTAGTTGGCCTGTGGAGAAGGCATGTACCTGCCTGCGATTTCATGGAAAAGCACCTCCCTGACCATACTTGGGTCGCGTAGGGCAGAGGAGAGTTTTATGGAAGTGTAACCCTGGTGGTTAAGATCAGCGCTGGTGTGATTGAGCTTGATTTGAAGCGGGTTGCGCTTCATACCCATTTGATAGGAGTTGTTTCCACGGAAGCGAACGCCGACGCTTTGGTATTCCATGCCGTCGATGCTTGCGGTTCCTGCCAACAGACCATCGCCATAGAGACGCATGGAATCGAGGGCGTCCGACCAGTTTGCGGAAGGCAGCGTGAGGCGGATTTCACCAATGGTTTTTTTGTCGAAAAAGGGTCGGACTGTCGCTTTGCCGTTTTGGGCATGAATGAAAGCAGGCAAGAGGCAAATAAGGGCGATAAGCAATTTTTTCATGGTAAACTGCTGTAGAGTTTTGATGAGTAGTTGTTGGCTTGGTTTGCAAAAACGGCCCGGTGAATCCTTGCGGAAAAACCAAACAGTTTAAAACTGGTGCAATGATACGAAAAGCTCTTGTAAGGAAGTCATGCGCAACCAATCAGATGATTTCTTCAAAAACAGGGGCATTGTTTTGATCTCCAAAAAGGCGACGCATTGCAGAGAGCCGCGAACGGTGTTGTTGTTGCATGCTGAACAATACCTCTTCGGCCATGGTAGTATCCACCAGGCGTTGCACATCTTCGAGGGACTGGAGACGTTCGTCGTTTCCCAATTTGAACGTTTGTTCGTAATGTGCATTTTCAAATTTAACACTTACACGTCCATCCATTTTAAAAACGCTGATCTTCAAAACAGGGTGCTCAATTTGCCCAATGATCCGCATGGTATCGATTTTTACTTGATTTCAAATTTTTTACCATTTTGAAAGAATTTAGTTTTTTTCAAAATGTTGCAACTCTGCATTCGAAAAGTGCATTTTTGCCGCCGCAAAGATAGACCTTCCTCGTTGCGTTTTTTCCTGTCATTAAAACACTTCCCGCATGCAATGTCGTTTCATCTCCACTTTTTTTCCTGCAATGCTGGTCTGCAACCTGCTTATGGCACAACAACAAAAATTAACGCCAGAGATGCTTTGGCAAATTGGCCGGGTAGGCCTCGAAGCCGTCTCAAAGGATGGCCGTTTTGCCATTTATGGCGTACAACGCTACGACCTGGCCCAAAATTCCAACAGCCGTGTTTTGTACCGTGTTGATGTCTCTGGCGGCGAAACCGTTGCACTTACCGAAGAGGGCAAAACAGCAACCGATGCTTCCTTTCATCCCGACGGCAAAACGGTTGGATTTTTGCGCGACGGAAAATTGCACGAAATCCCGCTCTCCGGAGGAACACCGGTAGTCGTTTCCGAAGAAACCATGAACGGTTACCACTATGCCCCCAACGGCAACATGGTGTTGTTCACCCGAGATGTTAAGTTGGACACAACCACAGCGGAACACAATCCTGACCTCCCCAAAACTTCCGGTCGTGTGATTGACGGCCTCTTTTACCGACATTGGAAAAGCTGGCACGACTACAGTTACAGCAATATTTTTGTGGCAGATTACAAAGACGGCAAACTCACGGGTTCGCCGCGAAACATCATGAACGAACCCTACGACGCTCCCTTGCGTCCAATGGGCGGTATGGACCAAATCAGCTGGAGCCCCGACGGCCGTTTCATCGCTTACGCCTGCCGCAAGGAAAAAGGAACGGCTGAAGCACTGAGCACCAACGCCGATATTTATGTGTACGAACTGGCCACAGGCATCACGGTAAACCGCTCAGAAGGTTTGCCGGGCTACGACCTGGATCCCATTTGGTCGCCCGATGGACGGTACCTCGCCTGGACAAGCCAGGAACGTGCCGGTTATGAAGCCGACCGTACCCGCATCATGCTGCTCGATCTGCTAAACGGACAACGTCGCGAACTCACACAAGGCTGGACCTATGAGGCCAATCATCCCCAGTGGGCCCCCGATAGCAAATCGTTTTACCTTCAAAGCTCCACCGACTTTACTTACCAGCTTTACCAATGGCCTCTTACGGCCAATAAGCCCAGGCGCATCACCGCTGGCCGTCACGATTACACCGCTTTTCGTGTGGCCGGAACCAACATTGTGGCTACCCGCACGGCCATGGATGCTCCTGCCGAGGTTTACCGCGTGAACCCGTTGAACGGGGAAGACAGAAGACTCAGTTCTGTGACCGATGAGCCCTGGGAAAATGTTCAAAAAAGCAAAGTGGAGCGCCGAAATGTAAAAACGACCGACGGAAAAGACATGAACGTTTGGGTCATTTATCCGCCCGATTTTGATCCCGCCAAAAAATACCCTGCTTTGTTGTACTGTCAGGGCGGTCCGCAATCGCCACTCAGCCAGGGCTTTTCCTACCGCTGGAATTTCCAGATGATGGCTTCCCAAGGTTATGTGGTGGTAGCGCCTTGCCGCCGCGGCATGCCCGGTTCGGGACAGGAATGGAACGATGCCATCGTGGGCGACTGGGGCGGCCAGCCCATGCAGGACCTGCTCTCCGCCATCGACGACGTGTCCAAAGAACCGTTCATCGACAAGGACAACCTCGGCGCTGTGGGCGCCAGTTACGGCGGTTATTCGGTTTATTGGCTCGCAGGAAACCACAACAAACGCTTCAAAACCTTCATTTCGCATTGCGGACTGTTCAACCTGGAAAGTTTTTACGGCACCACCGAAGAAGTGTTTTTTGCATACAACGACCTTGGGAAACCTTATTGGGAAAATCCCGATACGAAAACCTGGCAGAAGTTTTCGCCGCACCGCTTCGTGCAAAACTGGGATACACCCATGCTTGTCATCCATAACGAACTCGATTACCGCGTTCCTCTGGGCGAAGGCATGCAGGCTTTCCAGGCAGCCCAGCTCAAAGGGCTGAAATCCAAATTCCTCTACTTCCCCGACGAGGGCCACTGGGTTACCAAAGCGCAAAACAGCATCCTTTGGCAGCGTACTTTTTTCGGCTGGCTGGATGAAACGCTTCAATCGCCGAGACCATAAATAGGCATGTGCAGGGGGGATTTGATTGACGACGTACGAAATTTGATTTTTGATTTGAAAGGATTTGCAGGATTTTGGCTTGTGGTGAACCTGGGTCACCAATAACCCACAGACCAAAATCCTGCAAATCCTTTTTTAATCCAATTCAAATTTCGTACCTCGTCATTCGTCAATCAAATCCCACCTAACCTGAGTTCCCCCGGCATGTTCTAAAAAAATCCCCTCCCTGCATTGCTGCGGAGAGAGGACATCCCAAAAACCGATTACTTCTTTATGAGGATGCCAGGTTGCGCCGGGCTGGCACAATAGGCTCATGTTGCTTCAAGGTGAATTTTTGCGGAAGGGTAGGGTTGGTGTGATCGAAAGCATTTGCTTCTTTTTCAAGTCCAACAAGTTGTTGTAAATGATGGTACAAATGTAAAACAAACCAAAGCGGCCGAAATACCCATAGTTGGGTAATTCGGCCGCTTTGGTTTTTTTCATGCACAAACTGCGCGAAAATGTGTTGTTGGGATTGTTTTAAACGCAGTTGTTTACTTAGTTGATTGTTAACTGATTGTCAACTTCGGAAAGGCGTTTGCTGAGGGCGTCAAAAGCGGTTTCGTAGTGCGCGATTTGTTTTTCTTCATTGCCGAGCAGCGCATCTAATTCTACAAAATTGTCATTGATGCGACTTTTGATGGTATGAACGTAGCCCCTAAGTTTGTTGTCAAGAGCTTCCTGCATGCGTTTTCTCCCGCGGACGATTTCTTCATTGTAGCCTTGCACGATTTTACGTCGCTGTATTCCTGCGGTGATGCCTGCGAACAACATGCCAATACCCGTGAGTATGCCGCCAGTGATGTCGAGCACGGTAACTTTGGTAACGGCAGCCAGGATGATGCCGATGATGGCTACTCCGCTGCTGGCGGCTATGTTGGGCGAAACGGATGCATTTTCAGGAAAAAGCCGCTCGTCGGTGAAATTTTCGGCGCGGGAGAGGAATTTGCCGAAAGCTTCCTGGAGTTCTTTGAGCACGGAGCTTCGTTTGTCGGCAATGTCTTCAAAGATGTAAGAATCGCTGCGTACGACCGTATTGCCGGCCCTGATTTTCAGGTCGATCATTTTGGCCATTTGCTGGATGCTGTCGGCAAGATCCACAACACCGTCGTTGAGTTTGGTGCGTAGCTCGGCATTCAGGTTGCGTTCGAGCTCTTTGGCCAGGACATCCAGCCAGTCTTTGATGGAGGCTTTTTTTCCAAAAAAACCCATAAAAGAACGTTTCAACATGGATGGGAACGACAAACCGCCAGAAAGCTCCGTGCCGGTTTCCCGGGTAATGCGGTCGTAACCATTCAGCAG
>JBBSDH010000080.1:0-16447 GCA_038249605.1 Chitinophagales bacterium
ACACAATATATCAATGAACTTGTGCTCGATAAATTAATTTCCATTTATGGGAAAGACCCATCCGTGGAAAAAAATAACCCCAAAATCCGCGAACTATATGCTTTAGGCAGGATTGCCGCTTAAATCTTTAACGAACCATTGATAAAGAGATGATTTCACTTAGAGGCATTATTTTTAACAATAAAAATATATCAAAAAAATCCTTTTTACTACCTCTGCCTGTTACCGCATTTAGCTTCATTGGAGCAATATCTTTAACTTCAAGTAGTCTAATCCCATCAATTTCTAAAATTGGATATAGTCGAGGATATGCAACTTTTACAAAGTCTACTTTTATGTTGTTAATGTACGTGATCAAGATGTTTTTGCTTTGAGATTCGATAGAAAGTGAATACTTTTCTCCCAGCGTTTCAAACAATAATTCTTTATCGAAAGGCTCAGTTGTAAATAAATCGAGATCCACAGAAAATCGGTGGCCAAATTGTAAGGCAAGAGCAGTGCCGCCAACTAGAAAAAACTGTTCCAGTTGAGGCAATAACATCAGCTCTTTTAATAGTCCCAGTGTGTTGGGTTCGACTGTGCGAGTTTGTAACATCGAAATGAAGTAATGGGAATGTTAAAAGTGGTGCTGCAAAAAGCCAGAGTATATTTATCAAGATGCCTTGCATTCAACATTATTTCACGCACTGTATCAATACCATAAAAAAGTAACATTTCTTGATACTCTTCCCACCTTCCTCGAGTCATAATCCGTTCTATGACCTGCTTTTTATGTTTTTGCAGATCTATGGACATTACTTCTGCATCCCAAAACAAGGAGGGGCGAAGCTTAAGTTGTATTTCCTGTATTGCTGACATGGTTAAATTGAATCTCTACAAATGTACAACTTTTTAATCTCCAGACTGGATCCCATACTCTATTTTCACACCATGAAAACGTTCATACTTCTCTTTCTCCTGACTGCCAGCCATTTGCTCACCGCCCAGCCCCTCACCGTACTCACCTACAACATCCGCCTCGACAATCCGGCCGACGGCGACGACGCCTGGCCCAAACGCCGCGACTTCCTCGCCGCGCAAATACGTTTCCATGCGCCCCAAGTATTCGGCGTACAGGAGGCGCTGCACCAACAAATGGAATACCTCGCCGAAACACTTCCAGAATATGCCTGGGTGGGCGGCGGCAGGGACGACGGCAAGCAAGCCGGCGAATACTCCGCGCTGTTTTACCGCAAAGATCGGTTCGAAGCCCTTTCCTCAGGAACCTTTTGGCTCAGCGAAACGCCCGACAAGCCCTCCAAAGGCTGGGACGCCGCCCTGAACCGGGTGTGCACTTACGCCTTGTTGCAGGACAAAAAAACGCAGCAAAAAACGTGGGTTTTCAATACCCATTTCGACCACATGGGCCAGGAAGCCCGCCGCCGCTCTGCCGAACTTATCGTGCAAAAATCAAAGGCATTCAACACCGACGATACGGCCGTGATCGTGATGGGCGATCTGAACGCCCACCCCGACGAAGCGCCCATAGAAGTGATGAAAAACGCCTTTACCGACGCACGCGATGCGAGTGCAGAACCACCGTTCGGCCCAACGGGCACCTTCAACGGCTTTAATTTTTACGATCCGGTGTCGCGGCGCATCGATTACGTTTTTATCAAAGGATTGAAGGTGTCGCAATACGCGGTGCTGAGCGACAGCAAGGATTGCCATTACCCTTCCGATCATTTGCCGGTTTTGGTGCGGTTTGTGCGGTAAAGCAGTTGAATTGAATGAAATATTTTCTGCAACTTGCAGCTTCTGCCGTAATCACCTTCACCAACTGCCGAAACCATGTTGAAAACAAATTATCTGCCGGAAGACAATCTTAAGGCTGCCGTTGAAATGGCGCTGGCCATGGAAATACCGTTGTTCCTGACAGGAGAACCGGGCACAGGCAAAACGGAACTCGCCTATTGGATCGCCGAAAACCACCAAAAGAATCACGGCCTGCAACCGGATGTTTTACGGTTCAACGTAAAAACCACTTCTTCAGCCAAGGACCTGCTCTACCGCTACGACGCCATCAGGCATTTCCGCGAAAACCAACGTCCGAAAGCGGAAAATGACCAACCCGTCAACCTGCTCAACTACATCCATTTTGAGGCGCTGGGACAAGCCATTATGGCCGCACGAAACGGCAAACGCCATGTGGTTTTGGTGGATGAAATAGACAAGGCGCCGCGGGATTTTCCCAACGATCTGCTTTTTGAATTTGAAAAACTGGGCTTTCGCATCGACGAAGCCACAAGCGACGACCTGCAGGATTCAAATTTCCTTTGGGAAAAAATGCCCTCGCTCGCCCACCTGGACACAACAGGCAAACCTGCCATGGACGAACAGGGATTCATCTATTTCGCAGAAAAAGCCGAACGTGACAAAAAACGCGGCGACCGCAAGGTGAAAAAACCCCTGCTCATCATCACCAGCAATTCCGAAAAAAACCTGCCCGACGCCTTCCTGCGCCGCTGCGCTTTTTTCCACATTCCATTTCCGGAAAACAAAGAAAGTCTGCTCAAAATCCTCGCGATCAAAGGACTTTACGACGCCAATAAAAAACAAGATCTGGTAGGTTCCGCCGTCGATTTTTTTCTCAACATCCGCAAATCAGGCCTGCGCCGTAACCCGGCTACAGCCGAATTGATCGCCTGGGTGGAATTTCTTTGGGAACTCGGCCTCAACCCCGGTGTCAAACTCACAGCCGGCGACTTGACCAAACTGGAGCCGTCGTTGTCGATGCTGGGAAAAAATAAGGAGGACATACAGCGCATCAAAGACCAATTGAAACCGGCTCCCATCCAGCCGCAATCCAACATTTAAGGCCTTATGAACCGCGCCCTGTTCATAGCCTCCGCCTACGATACGAACAACCCGCTGAACAAGGTTTTCAGCGAGGGTAGAGGCATTCGGGAAACCGTGAACCGGCTCGATGGCTGGAAGAGTTTTCATTACGACAGCATTACGCCCACCACCATCGAGGAGGCGTTTTCCAAAAGAGACCAATGTTATCAGGTATTCCATTTTGCGGGACATGCGGTGGACAAAACCCTGCAGTTCAACGACCGTGAAAGGACTTCGGAACTGTTCAAACACAGTCAACCGTTTATTGCAGGTGTGGGCGGACTTGCGAAAATCATCCGAGCGCTGCACCCGGTACAACTGGTTTTTCTAAACGGCTGTTCCACCCAAACCCAGGTGGAAGCATTTAAAAGTGAAGGCATTCCCGCCGTCATTTACACCACCCGCGCCTTAAACGATCACTTAGGACGGGTGTTTGCAGAGGCTTTTTACACGGCTTTTTTTTACGAAAAAAACACCCTTGAATCCGCTTTCAACCTTGCTTCAGGAAGAATGGAGTTGGAAATACCGAATTTAAAGGGTCAGTTGTACAATGCTCAAACGGAAGCCTTGTTCAAACGCGGCATTGAAGGTCTGGAGGACGATGAAAAAAACGACGCCGAACCAATGTACAAGCTGCACGCCGAAGCGGCTTTTCGGCAAAAAACCTGGGAGCAATGGCCCATGAGTCTGACGGGCGAACCTTTGCCCCCTGAAGCACCTTTTACCTTAGCTCAGGACCCGCGCGACAAACAAAAAAAAGGCATTCCACTGGAAACCGTGCACCGCTGCGACCGCAATACCCAGTCCGACGAATTCAGGGCCATACTGCGCCAACTGGCAACCAGCCCGACGTCGGGCCCTGTATTTGTGTTTGTACACGACCAAAGCGAAGCGTGTCCGGAAAGTCTCGTGAAACGTTTCGAACTTTTCGGTGTGCCGGAACTGTGTTCGACAGACCGCGGCATAGATCCCGCAGGGTTTGTATGGAAAGAGGTGAAACTCCGCTACGAACAAAACATATTGAAACACCCGGACTGGTGCAAAAGCCGGTTGTTTGAAATTTACAACGAAGAGTTGTTCCCATGCGACCACGATTCGGCCATGCAGAATTACGTTTTCAGGCCCAGTCAATACGGCGATAAGGTGTTTGTGGTGCACCACGACCTCACCGACCTCGAACCTGAAGACGCCGCCAGCGTACGCCCTTTGTTGGAGTTTTACCTGCATGAATTCAGCGGCAAGGTGGTTTCTGAACTGCAGACTAAGCTGGCCGTGGTGATTTCCTACCAGTATTTTATGGAGGAAAAAGACATGGAAATGTTGTTCAGCGAATTGACTGCCGATCCGCGTTTCCAGGGTCGCGTACTGAACTTCACGGGTATGGAGGCCGTTACCCCCAAACACGTGGGCGTATGGCGCAACAAGGTTTTTGAGGACCGCGATTTTCCTTTGCCACCCGATGTGCAGGAGTTTTTCCCCAGTGCCCAGGAAGCCAGCTGGTCGATGAACGTGGTGCGAAAAAAACTCGCCGCTACCTTGGAGGAATACAACCACAAAATCGAAACGTCCCATGGCCGACCCTAAGCTGCCCGACATGCCGCCGCTGCACCAGCTCCTGCGGTTGCTCAAGTCCAACGGGTTCGTTTTGGGCCTCGACGACTACCTGCGGGTGGCCGAATACGAGCAATGGATGTTGTTGGACGAAACGGTGGACCGAGCGGCCGTCAGAGCCCAACTTGGCGCTCTTTTGTGCCGTTCCGACGAGCAGCAGGATAAGTTTGGGGCCCTATTTGACCGTTATTTTCCACCATCCCTACAACCGCTCGACCAGCGCGATACAGTCCCGGCCACAGCCCAGGAACAGTCCGTACAAAACCCTGCCGATACAACAACCACCGAACCAACTCCGGCGATGCGCCCTGCGCCACCGCCTGGTGCCCAACCCATACCATCGGCCACAGGAACCCTGGCACCCGTGCTTCCGTTGCTTCATTTTCCGGTAGAGCACCTGCGTTTGTGGAACCTCATCGACATGGGCGCTGCACTTACGCCGCTTCAGGAAAAAGTGTGGACCGACACGGCGGAGTGGGACATTCCGGGTACCATCCGCGCTGTTGTGCGTTCGGGTGGGTTCCCGAAACTGGTGTACAAAAAACGCAAACAAGCGCCCCGTTACTTGGCATTGATTGAGCAAAAAAGTTCGCGCGACCACCTGGCCGGTTACGCTGCTGAATTGATGCGGGAAATCACCCGGCGCGATTTGGAGGCCGATTTTTATTTTTTCGACAACAATCCGGCGCACTGCTGGAAGGAACAGCGCGAGGTGCAAACGCACGTCAGCATCGAGCGCCTACGCAGCGAATGGAGTGGCGCGCGGTTGTTGTTGCTGAGCCACGCCTCCCGGTTCGTTGATCCCGAATCGGGGGTGCCCACCAACCTGGCGCTCGACCTGTACCAAGATTTTTCCAACGTAGCCCTGCTTGCCACCAATACCGCAGTGGAATGGGGCACCGCCGAACGGTCGTTGTCGAGCCTCATGCCTGTGATACCCATGAGCGTGGAGGGTCTTGCAAAGCTCATGAACCTGTGGAACGGCGCTGCGCCTCCGGGCACTGAAGACTGGCAACAGCTGCTGCCCGAACCGTCGGCGCCCGACGTGTCGGTCCGCAAACGCAAAACCGATCTGGATGGGTTTTACGCCGAACTTTACCGCTACCTGGGCGAACAGGCGTTCCGGTGGCTGTGTGCCTGCGCTGTTTATCCTGAAATTTATTTTGAACTGACCTGCATCCTGCACGACGAAGCCATACCGCTGGGACAGGATTTGTCGGAATGGCAGCGCAACGAACATTGGAACAAGGCGCTGCGACGACTGAGCCGACTGGCATGGTTCCGCAACGGTCACCTGCCCGAAGCGGTGGCTACGGAACTTAAAAAATGGTTGTCGCCCCACGATTTGGCCGAAGTGGAAAAAGAGATACGCCGCATTTTGGAGCTTTCGAAAAACCGGGTGGCCGAGGATACGCCTGCCGCCGGGCTGCGGCGCGATTTGTTTAACTGGATGTCGTTTCAAAATTTCCGTGTGTTGTGGATCGACGACAATCCGCAGAACAACGTGGGCTACATCGATGCCTGGTCCAAAGAGCTCGGCATCCTTTTCCGCACAGCCGATTCGAACTTGGATGCGGTTTACAAGCTGTCCAGTGAAACTTTCGATCTGGTGATTTCCGACATTGGGCGGCCCAGCGAATCAAAACCAGGGCTAACCACCCTGCAAATGGTGAACGGCCGTGCACCCGTAATTTTTTTCACCAACAAAAGGGGCATGAATTTGCGAAGGACGCTGAAGGAAGCCGGGGCGAGGGAAGTGACCGATTCGGAGGCAGTGTTGGATGGATTGTTGAAGGAAGCGTGGGAGGAAAAGTTTGGGGTAAAGGAACAGGTGACGGAGAGTGCGCCACCAGAGGAGGAGGTTGCTTCTACAACGGAACGACCATACAATGTTGCGGTTTTGGCCTACCAGCAAAAACTCCGGCAGCTCGGCTTCTACCAGGGCGAGCCCAACGGCGTTGAAGATGCCCGGAACAGAGCGGCGATTCAGGAATTCCAGAAATCGCAAAGGATGTTTGCCGACGGGTCTATGGGGCCGCAAACCATGAAAGCGTTGGAAAATACAGCATTGTCCAAGGGGTTTCGACCGGCAGAACAGTCTCAAAGTGCCCCATTAAATCCGAACGAACATTTGGTTGAAATGATAAACGACGGACGTATTGAAGAGGCATTGGAAGAAATGCTGGATTTGTGGCCGGATCAGAACGAGCTTATTTTGTTTGCAGCAAAATACCACGGAGAGCAAGGACAGCAAACCTCAAAAACGTAGGGGATTATGATGAACGAAAAGATTGAACACCCGCTGGCTTCGGAATTGTTAAGCCTGCTGAACGCATTGGAAAGGGTGCCCACCAAGCGTGCTAATGAACCGGGCAATGAACTGACGGAACTCAAACGCCGGAGCAAAAGGGCTTTGGTGTATGGTATCTCTGAGGCACTTGATGAGTTAACGAATGCACTTCAAAGAGATTCAGGGTTGATAGACAGATCTGATTTAATTGCGTCGAGATACGAAAGTGCGAACCACAACAAAAGCCAGGGATTAATAAATGAAAGTCAATTGATGCAACAATACATTGTGATTCAAAGGGAAATTTTGTCGATCATCGACGCCATCACCCAGGCTGATCTGAACAACGGTAGTCAAAACCGGATGAAAAAAATGAAGTAATATTAACTAAAGCATTGGATAGCATTTACGGAGTATGGCATTTAATCACAGAGTTGCGCAGAGTTGCGCAGAGTAAACACAGAGTAGAATATGGTAAAAAATTATTCGTGACCAACGCTGTGTTTACTCTGTGTAACTCCGCGCAACGCTGTGGTTAAATGCCATGCTCCAAAAGCGAACTTTTTTGTTTATACGCTTGAGTAGTCAAGTAGTAAAAAACCAAAAACCATTTGAACCATGCCTAAACTTTTCGCACTGCTCGGTGGCATCAACGAATCCCAGACAAGCAAAACCTCGGTTCCCAACCTGCAAGGTTGCCTTAACGACGTGGATGCCATGCATGCTTATTTGAAGCAAAAATTTCCGGAAGCAGACCAGTACATCGAAGTGCGTAAAAACGACCAGGCCACTTACCGGGAGGTGGTCCGGTTGTTTGGTCCCGACCACCTGGAAAAAGCCACGGCCGACGACGTTGTATTGTTTGCTTTCAGCGGGCATGGCAGCCGCGAACCGGCGCCACCGGAGTTCAGCGAACATTTCCCAGAGGGCATGATGGAAACCCTGGTGCTGACCGACAGTCGCCTGCCGGGCGGCGTCGATTTGGCCGATAAGGAGCTTGCGGTGCTTATAGACCGCGTAGCCAAACGCGGAGCTCATGTGGCGGTGATCCTCGATTGTTGCCACGCGGGTTCGGGCACCCGAAACGCCGATGATTTTACCCTTGGAAGGGCCAGACAAACCTCTGACCGCGAAACACCACGCGCTATTGCCGGCTTGCTGAACGGCCATTTCACCCAAAAACCCGACGACCTTTTTTTGCCGGCAAGCAAACACATTTTACTCGCCGCCTGTTCGAAATGGGAAAAAGCGTACGAATCCAAATTCCAGCGCGGTTTGTTCTCCTGGTTGCTTACCACGGTTTTGGAACAGGAGCAACATGCGCAGGGCATCTCCTACACGCAACTTTTCACCGAAGCCAGACTAAAATCGGAGCACCACGCCTGCAAGCAGCACCCGCAATTTGAGTCATACGGCTATTTCAACAGTTTGCAAGGTTTTTTGGGGTTGGGCAGTCCCGACCAAAAAGTGCCTGTCAAAGCGGTTTTCAAAGACAAGCGTTGGTACGTAAGCATGGGCGCTTTGTCGGGCTTGAGCACCGACAAAGCGCACCCCGCCACTTTTGAAATCCTGAAAAACGGCGAAAAAGTGGGCGTCGCCACCACGTTGCACGT
Organism: Chitinophagales bacterium; assembly: GCA_038249605.1. Classification (GTDB taxonomy): domain Bacteria; phylum Bacteroidota; class Bacteroidia; order Chitinophagales; family Saprospiraceae; genus M3007. The sequence goes on from JBBSDH010000080.1 coordinate 8,392, forward strand.
GGGTGTAGACGAATGCAACGTCGAGATGGCATTTGACGCCGACACCAAGTCGCCCTACGATGCCCGCCTCATCAGTACGCCTGCGCCCCCCATGGTAATCAACATCGTGGCGCCAAAAGTTTTGGAAGAAGCTGCGCTTGCTGCTTTGGCGGTGCACAGGCCTTTGTATTACACCCTGCAACCGTTGTCGGAAAACGCGCCGTACACCCTGGCTTTGCAGGAAAACGAACTGCGCATCCTTCAGGCTTCCGACCAATTTGCCCTGAGTACGTTTGAAGGCAACGATTGGGATGCCATGTTTCAAAGCGCATTTGTACGCCTCGAAGGCATGGCCCGATGGTTGAAAATCATGCACCTCGACAATCCCGGCACCCTGTTGATGTTGCGCACCGGCGATCCCGCGAAGCCCCTGAAAAGAGACGTGGAGGTTGTACTTTCGGAGCTCGACAACAACAAAAAGGTTGTTTTTCAGCACACCGGTCAGGAAGTAAACATCGACATCCTGCAGGACAACGGTGTTGAAACACCCGTGCCGTTCAAGCTTGAAATCCGGAACAACGCCGCTCGTCCGCGGTTTTGCGCGTTGCTTTACGGCGACGAAAATTTCCGCATCGTGAAGGCTACCGACATCGGTGAAGTGCCTGCCCAAAGCACACAAATCGCTTATGAGAATACGTTCGATTTGAAATTGAAAAAAGCCGACTACAGCATTTTGAAGGTACTGGTGAGCAACCATCCCATTCGTCCGGAATTACTGGAACAAAAAGCGCCCTTGAAAAAAGGGGAGATGCAGAAATTTTGGACGTCCAGAGATGCAGCCGAACCGAGCATCATGGCCGATGGGGATCGCGGCATCGGTGATTTGACCGAAGATGAATCGTTGGAGCAGATCGATCTGCACGACTGGTTTGCCATCAACCTGCACATTCGGTGCATCGGGAGGCAACCGGGCGTGGGTGAAAAGGAAGTTGCGTTGGCAGATAGGGCCATCGTCATCCGTCCGCACCCTGCTTTCCGTGCGGGCGTCGGATTGGCTACTGTACAATCGGGCAACCGGGATTTTGATCCCATGACCACCATGTGTGACATGGCCAAAATTGCAGGTCTGGAGCTTTTTTCGCTGGACGGTTCATCGCGAAACGCCGCTTCTGCCAACATGCTCGTGTTGACCGACCTGCAAAACGAGGAAAGTTTGAAAGACAACCCATTGCAGCTGGAAATAGCGGCAGATTTGCAAACAAACAACGACCTGGAAGAATCGCTTCTTGCTCTTACGTTCGACGGTGAACACTTTTTGCCGGTAGGCGAAACGGAAAGACTCGACAACGGAAATGCCCTTATTAGCATTTCCCACCTGCCCGATACGGAGGACAAAAACCGCAGTTTGGGCAAAGCCCTGAAGCTTTGTTTTTTAAAATTGGTGTTGAACAAAAAAGACGTTCGGAAACTTTGTTGGGTGGACTACAGCGGCGAAAAACCTGTTTACCACAAAGAAGGATTGCACCACAAGGTGAAAGAGGCTCACAACATCCTGTTGTGCATCCACGGCATCATCGGCAACACCGAAGACATGGCCCAGGCCATGCGCCGGGCCCAATCCGGCAAACTGGTTGATCTGGTGCTTACCTTCGATTACGAAAACCTCAACACCACCATTGAAGAAACGGCGGGCCATTTGCAACGTTTGTTGCGTGAGGAGGCGGGCATCGACGAAAACTCCGGCAAACGGGTGACCATCCTGGCGCACTCCATGGGTGGACTGGTGTCGCGCCATTTCATTGAAAACCTGAGGGGCAACAACGTGGTGGATCGCCTCATCATGGCCGGTACGCCCAACGATGGCTCGGCCATTTCAAAAATAGTCACTTTCCGTAATTATGCCCTGCCGCTGCTCACCCTGTTGGTAAACACTCCCTTGGGTTTACCGGCGGCGGCCGTGGTGTTGGCAGTCTTGAAAAAATCGAAAGACCTGACCGTCACCCTGGCGCAGATGGATGAAAATGCCGAGACGGTGAAAGTGCTGGGCAACAGTCCGGACCCAAACGTGCCGTACACCATCATTGCCGGTCACTTGCAACGTTACCTCGACAGCAATGCGGACAGTCGCAAGCTGATGAACAAGGCTTACAAACTTGGTGGGAAGATTTTTTACGGCAACAAGCCCAACGACATAGCGGTGAGTGTGGCAAGCATCGGGGCGGTACCGGAGGGCAGAAATCCGGAAGCAACGTTCGTGGAAATCGCCTGTCACCACTTGAATTATTTTGAAGAAGCGGACAGTGTAGAAGCGATTGTGGCGGCGTTGGGGTGAGAAAATGTAAATTCCGTCTTTTGACTGACGGAATTTGCATTATTAAACTTGGATACCCCATGTCCCTCCAACCGCAAAGCAGTTGAATTGCATTTTTGGGGTGTGCAAAAAGAGATGAAGGGGCTGCGGTTTACATATAGTTTTTCAATAACTTTTCTATGTCGAATTGCGCCCATGTCGTGTTGCGATTTTACGGACAAGTAGCAGTCCGAAATAACCCCAGTTGTCAGTGAACACAAGTCATCGCGAAATTTTTCGGGGTGACTTATGTTTAACCGGTCAGCAGATAGTGGGCAGCGCTACACGCGCGCAGCGCGCATGTACTCCGGAGCTCCAGCTCCGGAGAGTTCTACGGTGGAAAAAACACAACTCCACAATTAGCTGCGTGCGTAAAAAGGGTTAAAAGATTAATTTTAACCCCTTAATTATTTCTTGCTGCGCGTCGTGGAGCTCTCCGGAGTACAAGTGCGCTGCTCGTCGTGAAGCTCTCCGGCGCTGGTGCTCCGGAGTATATGTGCGCTGCGCGTTGTGGAGCTCTCCGGCGCTGGGGCTCCGGAGCTGGAGCTGTGGAGTACAAGTGCGCTGCGTGTCGTGGAGTTCTCCGGAGCTGGAGCTGTGGAGTACAAGTGCGCTGCGTGTCGTGGAGCTCTCCGGAGCTGGAGCTCCGGAGTACAAGTGCACAGTGCGCGTGTTGTGCTGCCTGTAGACCATTTGAAACATACATCATCCTGAAAAAATTCGGGATGATCATCCTTCAACCCAATTTCCCTGTGATTGCACCAAATAATACCGCAGCACTGCCGCTCTGATGTCTTAATGTTGCAGGTCAGGACTACCCGACATCGCTCGCATCAGGCGATTCCTGCTCCTGCGCCATAGCTTCCTGCGCCATTTGGATGAAACCATTTTTAGGGCTGGCCATCGTGATGCCATGTTTATAAAAATACCCGGTACCCAGAAGCCAAAAGATTTTGTCTACTTCGTAAGCCGTTCTGCCGGTATTCCTGGCCATCCTTGCAATTGCTTCAAAAGTCGCGGCGTCTTGTTCTGTATCTTCTCCGGTGGGTATAAGTCCCAGCTCCGAAAAAATGGCTTTGGTTTTGGCGTCTGGTTTTCCAAAACCGGTGTAGCCGATTTCCTTTAAAAAATCGGTGGCCAGGGCGAAACCCAGTCCATGCACTTCTTGGCTCAACAGCGTGGGCAAATCGAGCCGTGCTTTTTCATCCTGTTTGAAAGCATCTACCCATTCGTAAAAATCCTGAGCTTTATGGAACTGGTGGAAAAAGTAAGCGGCGCTCAAAACACCTTTGCAAAATTGGGGGATGACACTTTGTTCGGAGGGATTGGGCTCTTTTTCAAACATCACCTCCAGCTGCACAGCTTCCACCATTTTTTCCCAATCGCCTTTTTGGTATTTTTCAATGATTTTTAGGGGATCAAAATCACAAAGCACCCTGGTAAGTTTGTTGAGCCTGCCTATGGTTTGTTGAAAGACATGTTCGTGCTTTTGCTTTTTCTTAAGGGAAGCGCACAGTATGAAACAAATCCTGCTGAGGGTTTTGGGACGGGATTCTATGGGCGCGTGGTAGGCGGAAACCATACCCTTGTCCACATGGTCCAGGGCAAGAAGATATTTTTCCGCAAGGTTCAGCACCAACTGATCCATTTCGGCTTGATCTTTTGACATGTTACTTTATTTTAAATGCTTTAAAAAGCATTGCAAATCGTTCCGTAGCCTTCTGAAGTATTCAAAACGGGGTGCGAAGATACGGAAAGGGGGTGGGAAACTTTCAGCCTTTCATCGTCGAGCACAAAACCTTTGATGATGAACTCCTTAAGTGTTTGTTCGGGATTTTGGTTCAGTGCGAAAGCGAGCAAGTTTTATTTCAATTGAGACAAAATTTGTTGCCTTGTACGGGCACCTAAGGCGAAAATTTTAATGAAAAGTGAAACAAAATTTTCCGGTTGAAGCCCGAATCCAAAATTCCGAACAAGCACTAAAACACATTTTTTGGCGTAAATTTCCTGATGGCTTTTTTTTGAGCGGCAGCCGCGCTACGGCTGCGTCGTCAAAAATCAACCATTTTCCTGCCTTGCCCCGCAATACGGACAAAACGCGAACAAATTTTCCAACTGGCTGAAACAGGCGCTGCACAGCCGGGCTTCTACCACTACCGGCGGCAGGGATATTCCTGTTCGCACGGTAAACGTGTCTGGTATTTCTTTTAAAAAGCTGGATTCAGAACCTTTTAGGGTAATCAGAAACAACTTGTCCTTGGCGCGGGTGAAATAGCCGGCGTTCCTCCTCAAGCGGCAAATCGACGTTCGCTTTTTTGATGGTTTGGAAAATGCGGTCGTCGGGCCATACGTCGGGGAAGCCGCCATAGCCATCGGTGAGACCTACGATAAACTCCACCTTTGCCTCCAGGCCTTTGGCGGCGTGGATGGTTTTGAAAGGCACCGCAATGCTGTGGTCCTTCAGGTAATTGAAATAAGGCGACCCCATTTTCGTCCGGCGGTACAGGAATAAAATTTCTTCTTTTGGAAGGCCCTCGTTCAAAAATTCCTGTACCCTTTCCAGTCAGTATTGTTTGTTGTCCTCGTCGTTGTTGCCGGCGTAAACCACGATTTTGTGTTCCGACACTTTGGACGACCGGATGTCCTTTTCAATTTTGAATTTGTTGTTTTTGATTACCTCGTTGCTTGCCCCCACGATGTTTTGCGTGCTGCGGTAATTCAGGTCGAGCAGGTATGCCGTGTCTTCGCAGCGTTGGATGATGAGTTTGCTCACCATGTCGAACGCCGTTTCGGGCGCCAGGTAGCGGGCGAATTCGTCCTGTTCCCGGACAGGTTCGTTGGTGATGATGCGGAATTTGTTGTCGAACTCGTTCACGCCCAGGTTGCGCAGGATGCTGTAACCGAAGCTGTGGAAGGTGCGTACGGTAAGACCTTCGATCCATTTGAATTGGCGGGTAAAGGTACGGCGCGCGTCTTCTTTTTGGCTTTGCGATTTTTTTTTGTCGTGCAGGATGTCCGCGTATTTGCCTTGGGTATCGGCGGTAAGGATCGGGCGATTCAACATTTCATTGTCTGCGTTTTTGGTAAACGTGATGGCCAGTATGTCGTGCGGACTCACCCCCTTTTTCCTCGATCAGGTAAATGATTTTCTGGAGCAGCGTTTTGGTTTTTCCCGAACCTGCGCCCGCCAGCACCAGCAGCCGTTTGTCGGTACTGACGACGGCTTCCCGTTGTTTTTCGTTGAGTGCGTCGAGGTTGGTTATTTGGATAAAGGCAATGTTTTCATTTGTGTACATTTGTCCGAACAAACTCCTTTTTTCGAATTATGCCTTGGTATTCTAGAGACGATTTTTACAGTAAGCGCCGGCAGGCGCCCAAAACTGCTGAAGGCGCTTCACAAAAAACATACGGCGCCACATGGTGGGGGGCACAGTGGCTGCACGCTTTAGGTGAGTTCGATTATTCCAACCGCATTCCGCGCGGTAAAACCTATGCCAACAAAGGGCTGGTACACAATTTGGCCATCGATGGCTCCATTCTCTCAGCTCAGGTAACCGGATCGAGACCGAAACCTTATACGGTACATCTGGCCTTTGTGCCGTTCAACGCCAGCCAGCAACAGCGCCTGATGGAGCTGGTTGCCGCCAATCCACAATTTTTGTCCAAATTGTTGAACCGCGAATTGCCTCCTGAACTCCATCAAGCTGCTTTAAAGGCCGGCATTTCGTTGTTTCCACAACATTGGGACGAGCTTAGAGGCATGTGTTCATGTCCCGATTACGCCTTGCCATGCAAACATATGGCGGCTGTTTTTTTTGTTGTAGCCCATGAGATCGACAAAGACCCCTTGATGGTGTTTAGCCTGCGCGGGTTTGATCTTTCCAAAGAGTTGGAGAAACAAGGGATTACGCGTGCCGGAGAAACCGACCGCGATATTGTTGCTTTAAAAACGATTCAACAACCGCTCGGCGAACACGATCCATTCGGGGAGGTGGCAACGGAACAGCAACATTCCGTTGATTTTACCACTTTGCCCGAAGCGCGGCTTGAATTCATGCAGTTGCTTTCGGAACGCCCTATTTTTTTTACCGAAGGTGATTTTAAAAAAATATTAGTGTCGGTGTACGAACAGAGTGCCAAGAATATGGACAGCCAAAAGGTAAAAGTGAATATCCCCGACCCTTCACTTTTGGTGGCACCTACCGTTTATGCCAACGTGTTTCTGGACGCCTCAGACGGGCGGTTTTTGAACGCCGCTTTGGCCGACGAATCGGGCAACGTTTTGGTTGATTTCAACAACGAGGACACACTGCACAAATTCCTCAACTCTTTTACGCCAATACAGGTGGCGCAATCGGCGCCGCAACTGCGAACCCTCCACCTGGTATGCCGTTTGGCCGAGGAACTGGTACAAAAAAGCGCGTTTGTGCCGCAATTGGTTCAGGTCGATACCCACAGGTATGCAGTACGGTGGGTTCCCGCTTTGCTGCACGAACAAGTGCGGCTGGTTTGCGATGCCGTGCGCGCCGCTTCGGTTTCTGGCGTCGTGGTTTATGTTGACGACCACGACGAATTTGAGCCTGTACCCGACGATGCTATCTCGGCCCTCACGTCGGTATTTATCAACCATTTTGTCTACCAAATCTCTGGTAATTTTTGGAAATACACCGGATGGCTGACCAAATGGTTTTTGGGTGGCGAATCGCGCAGTTTCGACACGTTTGAAAGCCGTGGCTATCCACAAAGCATTGAAAAATGGCTTAGTCCGTTGTTTTTAGGTGAAAAAGCGGTGACGCCCGTTTTGGAAGTACATGAAAACAACAAAGGGTTCGAAATCCGGGTAGGTGTGCTCGACAAAACGAAACCGATGGAGACGCCTGCGACGCTGGACGCCTTGTTTGACGATCCCCGTTTCAACAGTGTACGCACGGGAGTGTTGGCCGATTTGAGCCTGGTGGGCGAACATTTTCCCGATCTGAACCGATTGGTAAGCACGCGTGGAAAAGACCAGTTGCTGTACAATTTTGAACAATTTACGGATGTTTTTTTCCGCATATTGCCCATCATGCGCCTCATAGGGTTTCAGGTTTTGTTGCCCAAGGCGCTGCGCAAATTGCTTACGCCCGGCTTGTCGATGAGCATTTCGAGTACATCGGGCAAAATTGATAAGCCGGGCTTGTTGTCGCTTGAAAACCTGTTGCGTTTCGAATGGCAGGTAGCGCTGGGCGACCAGGTGATGTCGAAGGAAGCGTTCATTCAATTGGCCCAAAACATGCGCGGGTTGGTGCGGCTTGCCGACGGGTATGCCTATGTGGATGATGCTTTGCTGGAAAAACTGTTGAACACCAAAACGGCAGGACAAGCCCCCCGCGGTCCGCAACTTTTGCACATTGCCCTTGCGGGTGAATTTGAAGGCCAAACGGTCAGCATCGACGGACAGTTGCTGTCGTTGCTGGACAGCATACGCAAGTCGGGTGAGGTGCCTTTGCCCCGGGGCGTAGCCGCCACACTTCGTCCTTACCAGGAACGCGGTTTCGGCTGGTTGTACAAAAATACACAGTTGGGTTTCGGCAGTTTGCTTGCCGACGACATGGGGTTGGGCAAGACACTTCAGGTATTGACGACCTTGCTAAAGTTCAAGGAAGAAGGACGTTTGAACAGCGAGGCCAAAGCGTTGGTGGTAGCGCCCACCACCTTGCTCACCAACTGGGCCAAAGAGGCGGCGCG
>JBBSDH010000081.1:0-16343 GCA_038249605.1 Chitinophagales bacterium
CGGACGGTTAATGGCCCAAATGGATCTGTCTGTGGGCTACAACGAACTATTACTTCCGCAGCTTCCTGCAGGCATGTTCGTATGGGAAGTGACCTCCGGAGGCGTTCGGGTGCAGGTTGGGAAGGTGGTGAAGGGGAGGTAAATTCAAAACGCATCTACCTCCCTATACGCCGCAATCAACGCCTTCTCCCCATCTATCCCGGCACTGAAATTGCCGTGCTCCATGCCCAATACTCCGGTGTATCCTTTGCTGTGGATGTGTTTGAACACGTTTTTGTAGTTGATCTCGCCGGTGGTGGGCTCCTTGCGTCCCGGATTGTCGCCGATCTGGAAATACGCGGTTTCGTCCCACGCCAAATCGATGTTTGGGATGAGGTTGCCGTGTTGGATCTGGATGTGGTACAGGTCGTAAAGGATTTTGCACGACTTGCTGTTCACGGCTTTGCAAATGCCGTAGGTCTGCGGAATGCCGGTGAGAAACTGGCCGGGGTGGTCGCGAAAATTGAGCGGCTCGAGCACCACAATCAGGTTGTGCGGTTCCAGGATTTCGGCGGCGCGGCGAAGCGATTCTACCACGTGGGCGGTTTGGTACTCGGGCGCCAGGTGCAGGTCGACGTAGCCGGGTACCACGGTCATCCAGGTGGCGTTGCAGCGGCGCGCCACATCCACGGCGTTGCGGATGTGGTCGAGAAATTCCTTGCGCAGTTCGGCGTTGCCGTTGGCGAGGTTGGGTTTGTCCCAGTAAATTTTGTGGGCTACAAACACACCCATCTGCATCTTTTTGTCGGCGAGCAGTTTGCCTATTTTTTCCTGCATGTCCGGCGTGCGGCCACTCATGCCGTTGTCTTCGAAAGAACGGAAACCCTGGTCGGCCATGAAACGGATCTGGTCGAGGATGTCGTTGCCGCCGAGGTTTTTAAACATGCCGTCGTGCGGAGCGTAGTTCAGATTAAACAGCTTTTCGGCAGTTGTTTTGGTGGCAGCGGCCGTTTGCGCAAATGCGGGCGTAGCAAATGCGCCGGCGGCCAAAACGCTGTTTTTTACAAATTGGCGTCTTTTCATGTTCAGTCGTTGACAGGTGTTTCGACCAAAGGTAATTCACTCAGCGTAACCTTCAATTCAGGATGTTTTTTCTTTAATTTTTCCCAGCCCTCCAAACCCAAAACACTCAACGCCGTGGCCCAAACATCGGCGGTTAAGGCGTCGGGCCCCTGCACGGTTACCAGCACACGTTGGGTGAGTGCGCGGCCGGTGCGTGGGTCCACGATGTGCGAATACCGCACGCCGTTCACCTCCAGATATCGGTAGGTAGCACCCGAAGTGGTGATCCCGACATTTGTCATCCCGACAGGAATCTGCATCCCGCCGTTTGTCATCCCGTACGGAACCTCAACCATCCACCCCTCTTCCCCGGGCGGCGGATCGCCGAGCGCGATGTCGCCGCCAGCGTCTGCAAGCGCCCGGGCATTACCGTGTTTTTTCAAAATTTTCAAACATTCGTCGGCGGCATAGCCTTGCGCGATGCCGCCAAAATCGAGTTGCATACCCTGTTTTCGCAGCAGAACTTTTTTGCCACGACGGCGCATTCGGATGTTTTGATAACCTGTTTTTTCAACTGCTTCTTTTATTTCCGCGTCGGAGGGCAGCTCGCTTCGGTGCCTGGCCCGCCGCCACAGTCTGGTAACAGGCCCGACCGTGACATCAAACGCGCCGCCGGTTTTTTTGGAAAAATCGTTGCTCATTGCGAGCATGTTCCACAGGTCGTCCGATACAGGCGTCCACGTCCCGGCATTTTTGCAAAGCCGGTTTGACTCGCTTTCGGGCAGGTAATCACTCAGGCAATCGTTGAGCGCGTCCACACGGTTGAAGGCTTCGTTGGCTGCTTTTTGTGCATTAATGCTGTCTGAGGAATACAACACCAGCCGAAACACCGTGCCCATTTGCGGGTGGGTGAAGGTGTAACGGGTTTGGGCATTACAGCCAATGGTTGCCAAACACAAAACCAGGGAAAACAGGAACTTCATAACGACAATAATACACACTTTTGACGCTGAATTGAAAAGTGCTGTAACGAACGATTAAAGTCCTGATTTTACTTCCCCAAAACCACCACACCCATACTTCGCAAATCATCCACAAGCACCGTTTTGAACGGCTCCAGAAGATTCAGGCGGTGTTTGCGAAGCAAGTCGTCGAGCGCAGGGCGCGTGAGTAAAAACCGTTCTGAATCATCAGGCATAAAAAACCGGCCATTACCCAGCGGGATCATTTTGTGCGCCAAACCTACATCGGTGGCTACCCGGATGAACAACGATCCGCCCGGTTTCAATACCCGCACCAGTTCAGCAAACATGGTTTCAAAATGCGCCTCGTTTTCCGCAAAATGCAACACGGCGCTGCAAACGATGTGGTGGAAAAAACCATCCTCAAAAGGCATGGCTTCCACCGGCGCTACCTTAAACCTTTCCTCCGGTACACCGGGAAAATTTTGTCTCAAAATTTCCACCGCCTCTGGATTGTGGTCGGTGCCGTACACTTTAAAGCCTTCCCGAACAAACCAGTGCAGGTTGCGACCGCCACCAGCTCCTGCATCGAGCATGCGTTGCCCGGGCAGATACCGACCTTTCAGGATCTGATCGATCAGGTAGATGTCGGTATTGCCAAGGAGGACGGGAAGTGGGTGCATGGGAATTGGTTTTAACCGCTTCGTAACCTGGTAAACAAAACCCACCGGGCCACGACTTAATACAATCGACTGTCGACTTAAATCACTTTCGTAACCCCCGGCACCGCACACGGATACAAGCCATCCGGCCCAGGCAGCACCTTCGGCGACGCATTCCAGTCCAGTTTTTCAGGCATCAGGTCGATCTGTGAATTCAACGCGGCATCAAACTCGATAATTTGTCCGGAATACGTGGCCATGCGGCCCATGATGGCCGTAAGCGTACTTTTGGCCGCGTTTTCCGCATCGGCGAATTTGTACTCGCCCTTGACGATGGCAGCAAAAAGTTCGTCGTGTTCCACCTGGTAAGGATTTGGATCGTTTTTGCTGTCGTAAGCCATAAGCACCTTGCCGTTTTTGCCGATGATTTTACCGGGTTCGGGCGCCGAGCCGTTGGTGCCGTGGAAAGCTTCAGTTACGCTTTCGCGCGTGCCGGGGATCTGGCGGCATTGGCTGAACATGCGAGAGCCGTCGGCGTATTCGTATTCCACAACGTGATGGTCGAAGATTTCACCGTATTCCTTGCCGATGCGCACCTGCCTGCCACCCGAGCCGTAAGCGCGCACGGGATAAGCGTTTTTCACCCAGTTCGACACGTCGATGTTGTGCACATGCTGCTCCACGATGTGGTCGCCGCAAAGCCAGGTGAAGTAGTACCAATTGTCGAGCTGGTACTGCATTTCGTTTTGTTCGGGTTTGCGCGGGTGCACCCACAGGGCGCCCATGTTCCAGTACACTCGGGAGGCCACTACGTCACCGATGGCGCCTTTCTGGAGCTCTTCCACCCATTTGCGGTACACGGTTTGGTAGTGGCGTTGCAGGCCAACCACCACGTTGAGTTTTTTCTTTTTGGCCTCTTCTGCGGCAGCGAGCACGCGGCGGATGCCAGGACCGTCAACGGCCACAGGTTTTTCCATAAATACCTGTTTACCCATGCGAACGGCTTCTTCGAAGTGGGCCGGACGGAACCCCGGAGGTGTGCACAAAATCACCACGTCGGCCAGGGCGATGGCCTTTTTGTAGGCGTCGAAACCTACGAACTTGCGCTCTTCGGGCACGTCGATTTTTGATTTCAGGTTGCCCTCCGTACCAAGCCAATCGGTGAGATCGTCGGCGTTGAGGTTTTTGTACGACTCGTCGAGGCGGTTCCGGAACACATCGGCCATGGCCACAAGTTTCACGTTGTAGGGCGTGATGAGGGCCTGCATGGCAGCGCCGGTGCCGCGTCCGCCGCAACCGATGAGGGCTATTTTGATGCTGTCGTCGCTCAGACTTTGAGCCGCCTGTGCAAGAGGCAAACCGCTGAGCATGGCGCCGCCGGTGAGAGCAGCCGATGTTTTGAGAAAGTCGCGACGGGATTTCATATAAAATGGTTTATGATGTTTTTTGGTTAATCTTTGATCATGGTCGCAAAATACGCATCCCGCTCAGCTTTATCCAAATTCCTTCCATCCCGAACAATGCGAAAGCCAAGAAACGGCGAATCGGGGTTCCACCATTTGCTTTTCGGGATTTGCGGGTCGCGGCGTTGCCACACAGGGTCGCTTTTGAAACGTTCGGCGCAGCGCAAGTCTTCGGGTTTGTCTTCAAACGAGCCGCCGCGCACAGTACGCGAGTTTTTTTTCAAAGGCACGATGGTGGGGTTTACCGATGCAGTGTCGAGACGGGCAAAATAATCGGCGGCGTAAAAATCAGCCGTCCATTCGGCGGCGTTGCCGTGCATGTCGTACAGTCCCCAGGCATTGGGTTTTTTCAAGCCCACTTTTTGGTACGTTCCGTTGCTGTTATCACCGAACCAAGCATAGGAATCGGCTTTGGCGGGGTCGTCGCCCCAACTGCAGGCGCCCGAGCTGCCGGCGCGGCAGGCGTACTCCCATTCGGCCTCGGTGGGCAGACGGTAGAAGTGCCCGGTTTTGTCGCTCAGCCACTGGCAGTAGCGCAGGGCCGCCTGCTGGGTCATGGTGGTGGCTGGGTAGCCGCCTTCGCGCCCCCGCCCGTAGGTGAAGTCGAAATAAGGCGGCGATGGCCGGGAGATGGCATCGGCTTTGAAGGTCTCGGTGCCGCTATCGTTGTCTTTTTGAACGAACTGAAAGAGGTAATATTCATCCCAAGTCACCTCGTGTGTCCCGACCCAAAAGCTGTCTAGGGTAACTGTGTGCTGTCCTTCATCGTCGTCGCGACCGGGTTCACCTGGTTGGCTGCCCATGGTGAAGGTACCGCCCGGCAGGAATGCAATTTTGAAGGTTTGTTCGGCGCCGGGGATGGTGACGGTTTCGGTCTTTTGGGCGTGGGCCAAAAAAGGGAGGAGGAAAAAACCGGCGAGGTGGTGCGGACGCATGGTGGGAGGGTGCTTCAAGGTGGGTAGTAAAGATAATGCTTAGATTTGACTTGACTTTGGACTGAGCATAATCTAAATTTACCCTCTACTAACTTTAATGCACATTGCCTATGAGCTTGGCATTTAGTACTTTAGTATTATTTTTATTATTAAGTCCTGGTATCGCTTTCAGATTGGCATTTCTATCTAATAATGACCTATCGAAGGTACCTAAAAGAAGATAAACCATCTAGTGCTCAAGAAGAAGTAGGGCAATCAGATGGTATTGCCGAAAAAAATATTCATACTAAAAATAACGATGATCGATACCATCGTATGCCTGGAACTATTTTGTATTATCATATCAAGTTATAAAAAGCATTAATGTTACATATCGTTTTATAGAAAAGATTTCGGCACCGAAAAAGGCAAAGTAACCTACCACAGCCCTCGCATTCCAACTAAAAAAAGGCCCCCGACTTCCGTCGAAAGGCCTTTTTATGGCGGAAAAAGTAAATTACAAACTTTACTAAACCGCAAAACTCTCCCCGCACCCACACGAACGTGAGGCGTTCGGGTTGTTGAAATAAAATCCTTTGCCGTCGAGACCGCCGGTAAATTCGAGTGTGGTGTTGAAGAGGTAGAGGAAACTTTTCAGGTCGACCACCACTTTCACACCATTGTCCTCAAATACCTGGTCGTTGGGTTTCGATTCGTTGTCGAAATCGAGCTTATACGACAAACCGGAACAACCGCCAGACACCACGCTCACGCGCACGAAGTAGTCTTCGGACATGTGCTCGGAACCCCGGATTTGATCGATCTTCGATTTGGCGCTTTCTGCTACAAAAATCATGATGCTCTGTGTTTATTCAACTTTTAGACGCAAGAAGTACGACGAAGTTGCAACTGCTGTTAGTGTGAAGCCATTTCATGAGCTTCCACGGCGATGCCGTTTTTCTCCTGGTAGTTCTTGATGGCCATTTTGATGGCGTCTTCGGCAAGTACGGAGCAGTGGATTTTTACGGGCGGCAGGGCCAGTTCTTCCACGATGTCCATGTTGTCGATGGTCATGGCTTCGTTGAGTGATTTGCCTTTGAGCCATTCGGTAGCGAGTGACGAGGAGGCGATGGCCGAACCGCAGCCGAAGGTTTTGAATTTCGCATCGCTGATGAGACCGGTTTCCTGGTCTACTTCGATTTGAAGGCGCATGACGTCGCCGCATTCGGGAGCGCCGACAAGGCCGGTACCCACATTTTGGGCGTCTTTATCCATCGAACCTACATTGCGGGGGTTCTTGAAGTGATCGAGTACTTTTTCGCTGTATGCCATGGTGCAAAAATTGTTGGAATGTTAAAAAAAAAGGGTGATTCAACAGTGTTGATCAATGCTTTGGTCCGAAAATTTTGTGCCAAAGTCCTCGTACTCCATAAACGATGCTGTAGATCAGCTGGGTAAACGGGTCGGGTGGACTTTGGATCGGGCTCATGGTATATTCGTTTAGTGGGCGCTCCACTCAATTTTGGTGAGGTCGACGCCGTCTTTGTACATTTCCCAAATGGGGCTCAGTTCGCGCATGTGGTTCACACCGTTGCGCACAAGATCGATGGCTGCATCCACGTCTTCTTCGGTGGTAAAACGACCGAGTGAAAAGCGGATGGAGGAGTGTGCAAGGTCGTCGCCGAGGCCCATGCCTACCAATACGTAGGAAGGTTCGAGCGAAGCTGAGGTACAAGCCGAGCCCGAGGATACGGCGATGTTCTGGTTGAACGTCATCATGAGGCCTTCGCCTTCCACGTGTTTGAACGAGATGTTCGCTACATGGGGCATGCGGTTGTCCACGTTGCCGTTCACTTTGGTTTCTTCCATTTTGGAGAGCTCGCTTTCGAGTTTGTCGCGCAGTTTACTCACACGTTCGGTATCCTGGGCCATTTCGAGGCGGGCGATTTCGGCAGCTTTGCCAAAACCAACGATGCCCGGAACATTGAGCGTGCCCGAACGCATACCGCGCTCGTGACCGCCACCGTCCATTTGTGCGGTTACTTTCACACGTGGGTTTTTGCGGCTCACATACAGGGCACCTACGCCTTTCGGACCGTACATTTTGTGTGCGGTGAATGACATGAGGTGTACGCCAACTTCGCGGGGGTGGGTTGGGATTTTACCCACGGCTTGTGTGGAATCGGAGTGGAAAAGGATGCCGTGTTTTTCGCAAAGCTGACCGATCTCTTTCATGGGCTGGATCACACCGGTTTCGTTGTTGGCCCACATGATTGAGACCACGATGGTGTCGGGGCGCATGGCGGCTTCCAGTTCGACGAGATTCACGAGTCCATCTTCCTGTACTTTTAGGTAAGTAATTTCGGCGCCTGCTTTTTCGAGGTGTTTGCAGGTGTCGAGGATGGCTTTGTGCTCGGTTTCGGCAGTGATGATGTGTTTGCCTTTTTTGGCATACATTTCAAAGATCCCTTTCAGAGCAAGATTGTTGCTTTCTGTGGCGCCGGAGGTGAAAATCACCTCTTTGTCTTCGCTGTTCAACAACTTGGCGATTTGCTCGCGGGCATAGTCCACTGCATCCTCGGCTTCCCAGCCGTATTGGTGGCTGCGGCTGGCCGCGTTGCCGTGTTTTTCAAAAAAATAGGGTACCATCGTTTCCACAACCCGCGGATCGCAAGGCGTGGTCGAGTTGTTATCGAGGTAAATCAAGCGACGTTTGTCCATTTTTCCCAGTATTTGTATTTAGATTGAATCTAAGCTGCTATTCAGCCTGCAAAGATAAACAGGTTAACTTGAAAATAGTTTGGTTGTTTATCAATGTTTTAAAAAAAAACAGCGTGTTCCGGAAATAAGCCAATCGGAAGGTATTCAGGAGCACATTTCCACCAAGTTCACCTACTTTTGCAACCCGCAACAGCGCTTTTGGTTCAAGTTTTGTAAAAAAACAACGTCGTGGCGGGTCCAACATGCAAGACATCAATGCTTTTTTCAACGATTTCCCCCAGGTAAGCAAAGTCCAATGGCTGGAACAGATCGCACGCGATTTGAAAGACCGTCCGATCGAAAGCTTGCGCTGGCAAGTGGGTACCGACCTTCTGGTCGACCCGCTTGTGCATGCCAACGATTTTGCGCAAGCCATGCCCGATGCCTCCGGCACGTTGCGTTGGGAAATTGCACAAAACATTGCCGTCACTACACCTTCCGAAGCCAATGCTCTTGCGCTCGAAGCTCTTCAGCACGGGACCGAAGCCCTGCGTTTCGATCTTGTAGAAACACCAGCTCCGACCGATTTTGAAATCATGTTCGAAGGCGTATACCTCGATTTCATCAGCTTGCACTTTGCTGGCGCCGGACTCAAAACCAACCCTGGCGCCGTATTTATCGGTCTCGATAAACTTTCGGCCTCCCGCGGCCTCGATGTCAAACAGCTTCATGGCACCCTGGCTTACGATCCAACAGCCGCATCTTTATCAGACTGGCCTTACCTCGCCGATCTGATGAAACATGCCGAAACAACCTTGCCGCGTTTCCGACTCATTGGACTGGATGCCACACAAATTTCGGTAAATCCTACCGACGCCGTTTCCGAACTGGTTGCTTTGCTCGGCCGTGCCAACCGCTGCTTTACAAAACTTACCGGGCAGGGCATAGCGCCTTCAACCATTGCTGCCAATCTGCATGTTTCGATGGCCCTGGGCTCCAGCTATTTTTTCGAAATGGCCCGACTGCGAGCTTTCCGTTTGCTGTGGCTACACCTGCTCGAAGCCTGGGACGTGGCGCCCGAATACCCCGAACTGGAAGTACAGTTCAAACCCGACGTTTACGACGACAACCTGTACGCCAACATGATCAAAGCAGCAACGATGGCCATGTCGGGCGTGTTGGGCGGTGCAAACCGAATTTATGTATTGCCTTACGACGCCGGCAGGGAAACGCAGGCTGTTTACCCGCCCGCTTTGGGCAGACGCCTGGCTAGAAACGTGCAGCACCTGCTCAAAATGGAAAGCGGTTTTGAAGACCTGCCAGCAGACCCGGCCGCCGGTAGTTATTACCTCGAAACCCTAACCAACCAATTGGCGGAAAAAGCCTGGGCGGAATTTCGGGACGTATCCTAAGGCTCAGAGCATGTTGAGATTTATTTTTTAAAAAACAGGTAATGAAAATCTTTTGCATAGGCCGCAACTACACCGAACACGCCAAAGAACTCAACAACCCGCTTCCGAGCGAACCGATGGTGTTTATGAAGCCACCCACCGCTTTGGTGGTGAACAACAAACCGTTTTTTTACCCCGATTTTACCTCCAACCTGCATTACGAAGGTGAAATCGTGCTGCGTATTTGCAAAAACGGCCGATCGGTGCAGCCCGAATTTGCCTCGAGGTACTACGACGCCGTGGCTTTTGGCATCGACTTTACGGCGCGCGACCTGCAAGACAAGCTCAAACAAAAAGGACACCCCTGGGAAATCGCCAAAGCTTTCGACCGCTCGGCGCCCACCAGTGCGTTCGTGCCACTCGAACAAATTGAAAACCCTTCAGCCATCCATTTTCAACTGCAAAAAAACGGACAGGTAGTTCAGGACGGCAATACCAAGGACTTGATTTTTAGTTTTGACACCCTTATCGTGCATCTTTCCAAATATTTCACTTTACAAAAAGGCGATTATGTGTTTACGGGCACGCCTGCAGGTGTGGGACCCGTGCAGGTAGGCGACGTTTTGGAAGGATTTATTGAAAACAAACAGTTGCTCACATGCGCCATCAAATGAAAAAATACGTTTTTTTAGTCCTGCTTGGTATGGTATTGGCGGCCTGTGAAAAAGGTGACCCGGTGGAAAAATCCGTGAGGCGGCTTGTGGAAAGCATGCAGGAAGAAGGCAATTTTGGCAAGGTGGAAAAAGCGATGGTTTCTGATCAGTCCATCCGACCAGATTGGCGGGTGATGCAAAACCGCAAACAAGTGAGTTGGGATTGGATGCGTATGGAAGTTCAAAAGAGGGTTGGACCTCAACCAAAGCTTGCCAAGATGGACGTACAGGAAATGTTTGCGGGCACTGCCGACCGGCCCACAAAGTTGAACAGGGCCAATGTTTTGCTCACGTTTGAAGGCGCGCCCGATACCCTTTGGTTGCTTTGTGGTTTGAACACAGGGTACATCCTGAACATGGGTTTTTGGCAAAATGGACGCTTGGTGACCGATGCCGCCGATTAGGGCTTTGTTGTTCCCGAAAATTGCGATCTTTAGGCCGCGCCGCGTTGCGGCAAACAGGCTCCTGATAAGGTTTATGGTTCGTTCGTTTTCTCTGTTTTTCCTGTTTTTTCTTGTTGCATTTCTTCAGGCTCAAACCCCTGTGGTAGCGCCGAGGCAATCGCAGGCCGTGCTCATCGTAGGCGCCACAGCGCATTTGGGCAATGGCATGGTGATCCCCAACAGCGCCATAGCTTTTGAAAATGGCAAAATAACCATGGTGGCCGATGCGACCACCATTCGGTACGACAGAACACGTTTTGGAAAAATTTTCGATGCGGCCGGCAAACATGTTTATCCCGGTTTCATTGCAACCCAGAGCCGTCTCGGACTGGTGGAAATCGATGCTGTTCGTGCTACACAGGACTTTTCGGAAGTGGGTTCTTTCAACCCCAATACGCGGGCGCTCATAGCCTACAATACCGATTCGGAACTTATTCCTACGGTGCGCAGCAACGGCGTATTGATGTCGCAGGTGACGCCCTCCGGCGGCACCATTTCGGGCAGTTCATCTGTGGTGCAGCACGACGCCTGGAACTGGGAAGACGCTGTCGTGCTGGCGGACGACGGGCTATTCCTCAACTGGCCGGCCTTGCGTTCGTTGGGTGGCTGGGAAACTGGCAATCCACTGATGCAGCGCAACGAGCAATACGACAAAAACGTGGCGGAAATTAAAAGTTTCTTCGCCGAAGCACAGGCTTACAGCAAGCTGGCCAAACCTGCAGTGGCCAATCCACGGTTTGAAGCCATGCGTGCTTTGTTTGCGCAGCAGCAAAACCTGTACATCCGCGCTTCTCAGGTCAAACCCATGCAGGAAGCCGTACTGCTTGCCGAATCGTTTGGGCTAAGACCTATACTGGTAGGTGCCACCGACGCATGGTTAATCACCGATTTTTTGGTGGAACACAAGGTGGCAGTGGTTCTGAACAACACCCAAAGCCTGCCTTCCCGCGATGATGAGGCCGTTGACCAACCCTACCGGACACCAGCAATATTGCATGAAAAAGGTATTCTGTTTTGCATCAGCGAAGAAGGAAGCTGGCGGCTGCGCAATTTGCCTTTTCAGGCGGGACAGGCTGTTGGATACGGATTGCCCTACGAAGATGCCGTGAGTTCCATTACCCTCAACGCCGCCAAAATTTTAGGCATCGACGACCGGGTGGGCTCGCTCACGTTGGGCAAAGACGCTACCTTGTTCATCAGCGAAGGCGACGCGCTCGACATGCGCACCTGCATCGTTACCGCTGCTTTCATTCAGGGCCGGGAAATTGACCTCGACAACAAACAAAAAGCTTTGTACAGAAAATACGAAGCCAAGTACAAGCAATAACTTTTGCAAAACACCGAAGGCCCTTTTTGCGTTATCTTTTGCCATCATCAAAGCCACTACAGGCGAAAGCAATGAATTTAACACAGCGAATAGGTTGCAGATGCAACCTTTGGTGTGCAATTTTGCCTTTTGCCTTGGAAAGGCAACAACCCTTTTTTTATTCCGCATTCGGCTAACCCTGTATTTGATCTACTATGGTACTCGACAACTATACCCTGCTAATCGATAAACTCGATGGCTTTATCCGCAAGTATTACGTCAATCAGCTGCTTCGCGGCTCTTTGTACACTGTTGGCGCCGTTTTGGGCCTCTTTGTGCTTTTCAACGTGCTGGAGTATTATTTCTACTTTGGTACTGCCACACGAACAACCATGTTGTGGAGCTTTTTGCTCCTGTCGGGTGGCGCCTTGTACTATTGGGTGGCCATGCCGTTGATGCATTATTTCCGTCTGGGCTCGGTAATCAGTCACGAACAGGCCGCAACCATCATCGGCAGCCACTTTGCCGGCGTAAAGGACAAGCTGCTGAACATACTTCAGCTCAAGCACCAATATGCTTCCAACGCCATTTATACCGATTTGATCAATGCGTCGATCAACCAGAAAAGCGATGAAATCCGCTTGGTGCCTTTTGTGTCTGCCATCGACCTGGCGAGCAACCGCAAATACCTTCGTTATGCCCTACCGCCCCTGATGCTTTTACTTTTTCTTCTGCTCGGTGCGCCCAACATCATCCGCGATGGTACCCGCCGCTTGTGGAACAGCAACGTGAAGTACGAAAAACCTGCACCTTTTAGTTTTGTCATTCAAAGCGATACGCTGCGCGCCGTACAGTTTACCGATTACCTGCTTAAGGTAAAAGTGGACGGACAGGTATTGCCCAACGAAGTGTTCATCAATCTGGGCAATGTTCAATACCGGCTCAACAAAGACGCCGCAAACGAATTTTCCTACAAATTTGTAAACGTTCAAAAAGACGTTGATTTTAGTCTCTTTTCCGGAACTGTGGAAAGCCGCGATTACACCCTCGCTGTTTTGCGCAAACCCAACATCCTTGCCTTTGATGTAAAACTCAATTTCCCGGAATACACCGGCCGCAACACCGAAGAACTTGCCAATGTGGGCGACCTCGTGATTCCGCAGGGCACCAACATCGGCTGGATTTTCAACGCACAAAATACCGACCAGCTTCAGATACGGTTCGGCTCAGGCGCCGAAACCGAAGCCAAACGTTTCGACGATGCCCTTTTTTCCTACAATCGCCGTGCGATGAAGGATGAAACCTATAAAATTTACCTCAGCAACCAACATTTGCCACAAGCCGACTCGGTGGCCTACACCATCACAGTAATCCCCGACATGCACCCGCAAATTGCCGTGGAAGAGTTTCGCGACAGCACCAACAACAAGCTGCTCTTTTTTGCCGGCGATGCCGCCGACGATTACGGTTTGCTCAACCTCACCTTCAATTATCAGGTGAAAAAAGTCAAAGGCGGACAACTGCCGATGAATTCCGTCAAAATCAACAAACCTGCGGGCAAACAAACCCAATACGAACATACCTGGGACCTGCGTAACATGACGCTTGAACCCGGCGATGAAATTTCATACTACTTCGAAGTGTTCGACAACGACGCCGTGAACGGCAGCAAAAGTGCCCGTACCACCGTGATGCAGTACCGCATGGCCAGCCTCGATGAGTTCCGTAAACAACAGGAGCAAAGCTCCGAAGAAATCAAAAAGGACCTGGAAAAAGCATTGAAAGAAAGCATCAAGATCCAGGAAGACATGAAGAAGCTGCGCAACAAAGTGTTGCAGCAAAAAGAACTCGACTGGCAGTCGCGCAAAGAACTCGAACGTATGCTTGAACGCCAGAAAGAACTGCAAAAACAGATCGAACAGGCCAAACAAAACTTCGAGGAAAGCACCAAACAAAAAGAAGAGTTCCAAAAAACCGACGAGCAGCAGCTGCAAAAAGAAGAGCAGCTTAAAGAGATGTTTGAGGAAACCATGTCGGAAGAAATGAAGCAACTGATGGAAGACATCGAAAAGTTGCTCCAAGAAATGGATAAGGATCAAATGCTCGAACAAATGGAAGATATGCAGGAAAACAACGAGGACCTGACCAAGGAAC
Organism: Chitinophagales bacterium; assembly: GCA_038249605.1. Taxonomy (GTDB): domain Bacteria; phylum Bacteroidota; class Bacteroidia; order Chitinophagales; family Saprospiraceae; genus M3007. Next base: position 13,750 of record JBBSDH010000081.1, read on the forward strand.
TCGACCGTCTGCAAGAGCTCTACAAACAACTTGAAGTGGAAAACATGCTGGATCAACAGATCGAGCAACTGGAAGAAATGGCCAAAGAGCAGGAAAAACTTTCTGAAGAGACCGAAAAAAGCAGCAAAAGCGACGAAGAACTCAAAAAAGAACAGGAAGAACTGAATAAAAAATTCGAAGAGCTTCAAAAAAAGCACGACGAATTGCTGGACAAAAACGAGGAATTGAAACGTCCGCAAAAAATAGAAGACCAGAAGGAAGAAATGCAGGACATCCAAAAAGACATGAAGGATGCCAAGAAGCAAATGGACCAGAACCAAAAACCCGGCGCCAGTAAAAAGCAGAAAAAAGCAGCCGGCAAAATGAAGGAAATGGCCAACCAGATGAAGCAAAACCAGCAAAGCGGCGAGCAGGAGCAAATGGAAGAGGACATGGCTGCCCTGCGCCAGTTGCTGGAAAACCTCATTGGACTTTCTTTCGCCCAGGAAACAAACATGAAGGACGTGTCGAGCGCCACCATCAATACACCGCGCTATGTGGAACTGACCCAACAACAGTTTAAAATCAAAGACGATTTCAAACTCGTGGAAGACAGTCTGCAAGCCCTGGCCAAACGCAACTTCCAGATCGAAGGCATCATCAACGACAAGGTGAGTGAAATCAAAAGCTCGATCAAAAACAGCCTGGGAGAACTCGAAGAACGCCGCATTGGCTCGGCAAGTGAAAACCAGCAGCGCAGCATGAAAGGACTGAACGACCTTGCGCTCATGCTCTCTGAAGTGCTCCAGCAAATGCAGGAACAAATGGCCAGTGCCATGCCCGGCTCACAAGCCTGCCAAAAACCCGGCAACAAACCGGGACAAGGGAAATCCGGAGAACCCAAGGATAAAATGTCGAAAGGCCAAGGCGATTTGAACGAGCAAATGAAGGACTTGAAAAAACGCCTCGAACAACAAAAAGGTCAGGGAAAGGACGGTATGAGCAAGGAATTTGCCCAAATGGCCGCCAAACAGGCGGCCTTGCGCAACGCCCTCCGCGAAATGCAAAAGCAAAAGCAGGAACAAGGCAAAGGAAGCCAGGCCCTCGACGAAATCATGAAAGAGATGGACAAGGTTGAAACCGATCTTGTGAACAAACGCCTTACGAACGAAATGATGAAACGTCAGCAGGACATCATTACACGCCTACTCGACGAGGAACGCGCCGAGCGCGAGCGCGAACAGGATGAGCAGCGCCAGGCACAAAGCGCTCAACAGCAACCTGCCAAGTTGCCACCTGCACTCGAAGAATACCTTAAAAAACGCCGTGCAGAAGTGGAACAATACCGCAGCGTCTCGCCGGCACTTAAGCCCTACTACAAAGGATTGGTGGAAGAATACCTCAAAGGCGTTGGCGCCGGAGGTACCGGAAAGTAAAAAAACATGCAATAAAAGGTGGAAACAATGGCATTGAATGTTTGGTAGATACATAATTCCCTGTAATTTGCAGCGCCTTTACCACGTTAATCAGGTTTACCCTTCTGCGTGCGCATACTGTTATGTCTTCCTGCCAGTGCCAAACTGCATTGACATCTGGCGGTGACATCGCAAATGCGCGATTACTAACTTCCGCTGTACTACAAATGTCAAAGACCAACATTATTTCAGAAAAAGACAAGATTATCGCCGCCGCAACGGCGATGCTTGCACGCCAGCATGGCAAACGAAAGACGACCATGGCCGAACTCGCCAAGGATCTCGGTTTTTCACGGACCCTGCTTTATTATTACTTTCCCGACAAAGCAGGCATTTTCAAATCCGCTGTCGCCAAAGTAGCTGATGAAGCCTACAACAACCTCGTTCGCCTTGCCAACTCCGGCACGCTATCCCCTCGCGATGAGATGCGTACCGCTTTGCGCCAACGTGCCGATTTGGGTCGCAATTTTTACACATTCGGGCTTTACACCGTTATGGTCATTTACCAAAACGATCCCGAAATGCAGGAAATGCGCCACCGCGAAATCGGCTACTACGAGAATTTGCTGAAACGTGGTATGAAAAAAGGCGACTTCCGCAAAGTGGACGCCCGCGCAACAGCCGAACTTATTGTTGATACCATCGACGGCATCACAAGCATCCATCTCAGCCGCCGTGAAGAAGTGACCAATAGCTTCGACGATGTGCATCCGAGGCTTCTTGCCGCCGGTGAACTGCTGTTGGCTGCTGTAGCCAACAACAAGTAAGCAGTTGGATTTCTTCCAAAATTAAAAAGATGAGCCATCCTGAAATTTTTCGGGATGACTCATCTCTTGCTTTTTTTAAAGCATCAACGGCGCATCGGAATCACGATTTCGGACTTCGGACTTCGGACTTCCCATCCACCACCACCACGATTTCTCCCTTCACATCCTTGCTGCTGAAATGCGCTTTCAGTTCGGCCAGGCTTGCCGTTTTTACTTCTTCGTGTTTTTTACTCAACTCACGCGCCACACAAGCCTGTCGCTCCGGACCGCAATGCTCCGTGAGCTCGTCGAGGCAGCGAAGCAAACGGTGTGGCGATTCGTACAGTACGAAAGTGTTTTCCAGGGTGGCAAGGTATTTCAACCTTGTTTGCCG
>JBBSDH010000082.1:0-16108 GCA_038249605.1 Chitinophagales bacterium
CGGAAGGCGATTGGGCCGAAAGGTTGAAGCAAAAAATAAAGGCCAGCAGGCCAAAGGTATGTTTCATGACATCCGTCATTTTGGATTGAAGTTGTTGTTGCATTACCAAACTATATCATACACAAACGCACCATTCCCCATTTCCACCACCAACTCCTGCAAACCGTCCACCGTGCGAATGGTAGCTTTGTTTTTATCGGGCAAACGCAGGTAATACGCGCGATCGTTGACAGCCCAGGTATTGTCGGCCAACTGTTGCAATTTTGAAGCCCTGGCCAAACGGAAAGTCATGGGTTTGGTGGCGTTTTTTACGTCCAGCGCACGTTTCAGGTATTTGCCATTTTCCTGAAGTTGAAGATGGTCGTCCACCATGGCGCCGTGTACGGTGTAACTGTAAATGGGCGCCCCGTCGGCATCGATTCTGTAGCCTGAAAAGTGGTATTCGGCTTGCACATCAAACGTATCGGCACTGCCGAACGGTGCAAAATCGCCGAGCAGCAGGACGGCGCCGCGTGGTTCGGCATGGCCGTCGCCGCGGTCGTTCCACATGGGCGTACAATCGAGGAAAGGACCTTTCCAAACTTGCACGAGGTTGCCGCGGTCGAGGTCGTAGGTGTAATGGGCGCCTTCCGGGAACCCTACGCTGATGGGGTGGGTAATGCGGCGTTTGGAAGGCAGGTCAATAAAACTGCGCAAAAGTTCGGGCTCGCTGCCTGGCTCAAGCAGAATGGGCGCCGTTGGACTGCCGACGACCAGCGAGCTCGGCGTGTGCAAATCAGTCGGTCTGAAACCAGTACCTTCTACCCTCAGGGCGAGGGCGGGTTGCAGCCAGTCTACACTTTTGGCATAAGCAATTTCCACGGCATGTTCGCCTGCTGTGAGGTTTCGGGAGGCGTCGCGCGTCCACCAGCCCGGTTTGAGCAGGGTATCGTTGTCTATGATAAAGGTGCCGTTATCAAAAGAGGTAAGTTCGAAGCGGTAGGTGCCGTCTTTGGGAATATTCAACGTGCCTTTGTATTGGATGGCGAAATCGTTGTTGCCGTTCACCACTTCCCAGGTCAGGGCTTTGAGTTCCCCGCTGGTTTCGGGTTTGAGTTTGGAAAAGTCGGGTATGCTCGGGAACTCGCCGCTGAAGGTTCGGTAGGAGAGTTTGGTCAGGGCCGCAGGGGTTTCGTTGTAGAGTCGATAGCGGATGTTGCGAAATGCAACCGGGCCGTGGTCGCCTTGGATGAGGATGGGGCCCAGAGGCGCTTCGCCCGGGAAGGCTTGTCCACGAGTTGGACCGCTGAGTTCCACGTTTTCATGGATCACGGCGCCGTTGAGTGTAACACGAATGAGGTGTGCGTTGGTTGTTTTTTTGCCGGAGGCATCAAAACGGGGCGCCTGGAACTCGATGCGCAGCCGTTGCCAGAGGCCAGGTGCACGGGCTGCGTTGAACCGGGGAGGAATGCCGCCGTAACCTTTTTGACCGTCGGGTTTGGCATCGTTCCAGCGCTCGTATACGCCGCCGATGTCGGCAAAAGAGGCAGATTGTTTGCCCCAACTGTCGAGCAACTGGATTTCATAACGTCCTTGCAGGTAAATACCGGAATTGGAGTGGCGCGCCATCATCACGTCGAGTTCGAGGTCGATGTCGCCGTGTTCGAGGTTGAGCAGCAGATTGCCGTTGTTGTTTTTGTCGGGCATGTTCACCAGAACACCGGTGCCAGGCATGGTTTTAAGCGTGTTGTCTTTGGAAAGATCGGCTTGCGCGTCGCCGGCTATTTGCCAGTTTTTCGGCGGCGCCGAAAAAGAGGACTTGTCGTTCAGCAACAAATCGTTCAGCGGGAAAACCGATTGGGAAAACAAAGCGGTCGGCAACAGCGCGACAGTCAGAAGGTATAAAAAACGCATGGCGAAAATGGGAAAATGAAAGGGTAAGGTAGAGTTAAGACCATAAAACCTGAGTACAATTCAAAGCAAAATTCCGACCTTTGCAAACGTTTTTAAAAAGTCACGTCAATTCAAATATGAGAAACATCATTTTTTCCGTCTTACTGCTGTCTGTTTGTGCTTTTTTGGGTTACAATTTGTGGAAAAACCGCGATGGCGCCTTTACGGCGAGTGGAAAATTTCCGGGTAAAGAACAAAAAGGAGCATCTTCCGAAAATTTTAACAACACCGTGATCGACACCATGCCAGGTTACAAAGGAAGCGACCGTGCCGGCATGTACGTTTTTCCCAACAACGAACGCAAATACGTTTACCAACACTTCAACATCCAGGTTGTGCCCCAACCGGATAAAGCAGCTGGCGAAAAAATCTTCATTACGCCTTCTGAAGGCGGCATCAAATGGGAGGTTCCGATCCCCATAGGTTCATGTTTCATTGGCGTGCACAGCCAACACATGATGGTTGAAACCGATGGCGCCGATGGCAAGCGCGAAATCCTTTTTGTTGATGTTAAAAACAAGCGCGCTTCGTACCAATCTGAATTGGTCGATTCGCCCGAGGTTTTTGCCGGCAAACTGAAATATTTTGCCCCCATCGCCGAAAGCGAAATGTACAAAATGCCCGAATGCCCCAAAAAGTCGGAATGGGAAGGCAAAGGCAAAAAAACCATGTACGCCCAACTCGTTATGTACGATTTCTCCAACGGTTCGGTAACCCGGAAATCGGAGTACATGTGCTATGGGAAATAGTTTGGAGTTTGGAGTTTGGAGTTTGGAGTTTAAAGTTTAAAGTTTAAAGTTTAAAGTTTAAAGTGCGGACATGAATCGTCCCAAATCTTGGGATGATTTATGTCCGCACTCCGCACTCCGAACTCCGCACTCCGAACTCCGAACTCCAAACTTATTTCTTCCTACTCGCCTGGATCAGGAAAAACGCCAACCCGGCAAAAAACGCCACACCCATCAGGTGGTAAGCGCTGACACCCAGCCACGAAGTGACCTGGTGTTCCATACTTAGGGCCTGAAGCGGCCCGGCGGTAACATCCCACGCTTGGGCGAGCGCAACCAACACACCCGCAAGGGCGCCGCCGGCCACCAGTCCTGTGGCGAACAAACTGCCTTTGCCAAGGTCTGAATCCTCTGCTTCTTCGCCGCGGCGTTTGGCCAGCCAATCGGTAAATCCTTTCAACACACCGCCGATCCAGATGGGCAGGGTAGTGCTGAGGGGTAGGTAAAGGCCTACGGCAAACGAAAGGGATTTTACGTTGCACAGCTCCAGTGTGATGGCGATGAAAACGCCCACGAGTACGAACTGCCAGTCGAGGTTGAACGACAACAATCCTTTGATCAAAGTCGCCATAAGCGTGGCCTGCGGTGCGTTGAATTTTTCTCCTATGGCGTGTTCGATGCCCGCAGCGCGCAGCTCAGCCGTGGGCGTATCGAGGAACAACACCGTGGCGCCGATGACGAGGGAGGAAACCACAACACCGATGAACAGGGCCAATTGCTGGTAACGCGGCGTGGCGCCCACGAGGTAACCCGTTTTCAGGTCCTGCGACGTGGCGCCGGCATTGGCCGCCGCGATGCAGATCATGCCGCCCACCACCAGCGCCATGGGTTCGTAAAATTTACCCGTCCAGCCCACACCGATGAACACCAAAGCCGTACCCATGATGGTGGCGATGGTCATGCCCGAAATAGGGTTGTTGCTCGAACCGATGATGCCCACGATGCGGCTCGAAACGGTGACAAAAAAGAAGCCGAACACAATCACCAACACCCCAATGAGCAATTTGCTGCCGATGCCGTCGCCCGGAATCATGGGCAACACGGCCATAAGCAGGATGAGGGCCAGACTGCCGATACCAACCACTTTCAACGACAAATCGTCTTCGGTGCGGTTTACGGCCATGTCGGTTTTTTTCTCTTTCAAGGCAGCCACACTTTCTTTAAACGACGACACAATGGTGGGGAAGGTTTTGAATAGGGTGAGGAAACCCGCTCCGGCCACAGCGCCTGCGCCGATTTGCCGCACGTAGGCGCGGTACACGGCTTCGGTGAGGTCGGTAAATGTTTTGGTTTCCGGGTTCCAGCCGAAAGCGTAGGTCACCAGGCCGTCGGCATTGGTGATGGGTTTGAGCAGGTCGAGTTTGTCGAGCTGCGAGGCGATGAGGGCTGGGTCTACGAGTGTGGCCAGCAACGGGATGAGTCCCATCCACGCCAACACGCCGCCTGCCACAAGTACACCTGCAATTTTTGGGCCGATGATGTAACCCACACCGAGGTATTCGGGGGTGATTTCACCGCTCAAACGCGCTGCGGGCAGGTAAGGATCTTTTTGTGCAGTGCCCCAAACAGGCGCTTCGGCGATGATGTGAAATATCTTTTGCAACAAGGCGTATGCGAACGCAAAGCCGAGGCCCTGGAACGCTGTTTTGGCCAGATCGCCACCCTTTTCGCCGGCGATGAGCACATGGGCGCAGGCCGTGCCTTCGGGGTAGGGGAGGTTGCCGTGTTCTTTTACGATGAGCGAGCGCCGGAGCGGGATCATCATCAAAACGCCGAGTATGCCGCCGAAAATGGCGAGCATGAGGATGGTCCAGTAGTTGAAATACCCTTTGCCGATGCCGTCGGAGAGGAACAAAAAGGCGGGCAGGGTAAACACCACACCCGAGGCCACGGATTCGCCAGCGGAGCCAGTGGTTTGGATGATGTTGTTTTCCAAAATGGAGGTGCCGAGGTAACGTTTGCCGATCGAAATGGCCAACACCGCGATGGGGATGGAGGCGCTGACCGTTAGTCCTGCTTTGAGGGCCAGGTACACGGTGGCTGCGCCGAACAAAACGCCGAACATGGAGCCCAGCAAAATGGCTTTCAGGGTAAATTCAGGCACGCTGCCGTTGTTCGACGCGATGTAGGGCTTAAATTCGTAGTTGCTCATAAGGAAAGGTGGGTAACAAGGGTAAAGGCGGGTTTAGTTGGCAGCAAACATAAACGGTGGCTGCCATTTTCCGGCAATTTTGCGTTAAACTTTCGATGAAACCCACCGGCGAGCCTACCTTTTGCGTTTATGCGCTACCTTTGACCAAATTTTACCCACACGTATGAAAAAACGTTTTTGTACCCCTTTTGTCCTTTTTGCCCTTGTTTTGCTTTGCACCGGCGCTTTGAAAGCGCAGGACAAACACTTCACGCAGTTTTATGCCATGCCTCAGGCCCTCAATCCGGCCCTGGCAGGCAGCATGGAAGGACGCTACCGCATCAATTCCATTTACCGCGACCAATGGCGTGCGGTGCTCGACTATCCGATCAACACCTTTGCCGTAGGTTCCGATTTGCGCTTCGATTCGCCTTTCCGAAAAATGAAAGACGATGCCATTGGCGTGGGGATTATGTTTTTCAACGATAAAGTGAAAGTCATCGATTTCAGTACCACACAAATCGCTCTTGCGCTTGCCTACCACAAATCGCTGGGTTCCAACAACCGGCAATTCCTGTCGCTCGGCATGCAAGGCGGCCTCACCCAGCGCAACCTCAATTACGCTTCACTGAATTTTGAAGACGAATTTGACGGTCTGACAGGTTACACCATGGGTACGGGTGAAGAACTGCCTGAAAACAATTTTTCCTACGGCGACTTCAACGTGGGCCTCAACTACACCCTGCGTTACGGCCGCTACGGCGCCATCTTCGCAGGCGCCGCTTTACACCATGTATTTGAACCGCAAGTTTCGTTTTACGCCAACAGCGGCGAAGGCGATAATTTGTACATGAAAGCTTCAGCACAGTTTTCTGCGCAGGTACCACTTTCCAAAGACAACCACATATCCCTGCTTCCCCGCGTATTGGTGGCCAGACAAGGACCCCACATGGAAATCAATTCGGGCGCCAATGTTCGCTTCGTGCTGGGCCAGTTCGGCGGCAACGCTTTGCAACTTGGTTCGTGGGTACGTACCGTGCGCAACGAAGAAGGCGTAGGCCTCGACGCGGTGGTGGCCCTTGTGGGTATCGAATTGAACAGTTTTATGGTAGGACTGAGCTACGACCTCAACCTGGCCGCCATCCAGGCCGGACAGCGCCAAAGTGCGTTCGAAATTTCGGTTACCTACCTCGGCAACTACGACAACGACGAAATTTTGTGTCCTAAGTTCTGATTGAGCTGTTTGAGCTGTTGCAATTCAGGGTAAAAAAATGGGTATATTGTGAGCCTACGGCCAAAATATACCCATTTTTTTACCCTGAATTGCAACAGCGTTGGTTGGGTTGAGAGCTTCGGTTAAATGACCCACACGTTTGAGAAACCTCAAAGGTTTCTTAAACGTAGCCGGGCGTGGAATGAGGTTTCCCACGCTTCGTTGAGATGATAAGTCCCCCATTTTCATCCTGTAGGAACCCTACAACTCAAAATGTTTTGACGCCACAGGTTTCCCAAAAAAGATCCCCGCTTTGGCGTCGAAATCTTCGGCCGATTCGCTGGTGTAAAAGCTTTGATGGCCTCCTTGGCGGCAAAGCTTTTCCATTTCGTGGTGGCGGTGCAGGTAATCGGCAAGGGAGTCGGCCACGATGTCGCCTTGTGAAAGCAGTTGGATGTGCGCGGGCACGCCGTTTCTGATTTTATCCCACATGATGGGGTAGTGGGTGCAGCCGAGGATGATGGTGTCGATGTTGCCTGATTGGCGGAGGAGGGTGTCCACGTTTTTTTGCACAAAATAATCGGCGCCCGGACCGTCGAATTCGTTGTTTTCGATCAGGGGCACCCACATGGGACAAGCTTCCTGGAAAACGCGGATATCGGGAAAAAACTTGTTGATTTCCAAAATGTAAGACCCTGAATTCACCGTGCCACTGGTAGCGAATACACCCACCTGGCGGGTCTGGGTAATTTTTCCAATCAATTCGGTGGTGGGACGGATGACGCCAAGCACGCGGTGTTGCGGACTGTAACGCGCCAGGTCGTGCTGCTGGATGGTGCGTAATGCCCGTGCGGATGCTGTGTTGCAGGCGAGGAGGACCAGTTTGCAGCCCATGTCGAACAGGTGCTGCACACATTCCAGGGTGTATTTGTGGATGGTATCGAAGGAGCGTATGCCGTAGGGCGCCCGAGCATTGTCGCCGAAATAGACGTAGTCGTATTGCGGCAATTTTTGGGCTATGGCCTTAAATACAGTAAGGCCACCATACCCAGAATCAAATATTCCAATAGGTCCCGGTGTCAGCACTTGTAGTAAAATAGTACCCGTGAAATTAAGGTAGGTAAATCTGCTTTTAAAACGTCGAAAACCATAGGTTTTCAACGTTTTAAAAGCAGATTTACCTACCTTAATTTCACGGGTGAAGAACAGTTAATTGGATGCTAAACCCAACTTTGTTTTCACCATTTTGGTGACGTCGAGGGTAGGATCGCCGTAGAGCACCACGTTGGCGGAGAGGTCGAACACCATGGTGAAGCCGTTTTCGGTTGCTACGTCTTTCATGGCGTTGTTCACCCTTTCGAGCAGCGGTTTGTACAACTCTTCGCGTTTTTGCGTCAGTTTGGCGTACACTTCCTGTTCGTATTTGCCTATTTTTTCTTCCTCGTCTTTCAGCTTGGCCGTTTGCACCTCGAGGTCTTTGGGCGAAATGGTGCCTTGATCCTCTTTGCGCTGCAATTCAGCGGCTTTGGTTTGAAGGTCTTTCACCATTTCCTGACCTTTCTTTTGCAGTTGGGTCTGGAAAGCCTGAAGGTCGCTGTCGGCTTGTTTCACCTCAGGGATTTCGGTGAGCAGGGCGAGTGAATTGCAGTATCCAAATTTTTGTGCCATGGCAGCGCTTGCGGTAACGAGCACCAATACCAGGGTAAAAAGCAGGTGTTTTTTCATGTTGAATTTGACTTAGATCGAATTTGGGCGCGAAGATAGCTGATTTTAACCCTATTTCAGGAGGTTCTTCAGATCATCGGTTTTGTCGTACTTCGGATCGGCGAAAAGCATGCCCGAAGCGCTGCCTTTGTCGAAGATGAACTCAAAACCGCGGTCTTCGGCGTATTTGGAAATGGCGGCGTAAACCTTGTCCTGAATGGGTTTTACCAGTTCTTCGCGTTTTTTGAACAATGCGCCTTCCGGACCGAATTTGGTGCGTTGCATTTCGCGCACTTCTTTTTCTTTGTTCATGATTTCCTCTTCGCGTGTGCGTTTCATTTCATCGCTGAGCAATACCTGCTCGGCCTGGTACTTGCTGTAAAGGCCTTTGACTTTGTCCTGCTCCTGAGCGATTTCCTGACGCCATTGGGTGGCCAGTTTGTCGAGTTGTTCCTGGGATTTTTGGTACTCAGTCATGCTTTCGAGTATGGCGGTTACATCTACGTAGGCGATGCGCTGGGCGCTGACGACAGCCGTGAGGGCCAGCGACAAAAGGGTGGTTGAAACGATTTTTTTAAACATGGTGCTGTATTGTTGTGGTTGGTTCGCGGTTTTCCGACGGCGGTATTTCTTTGGCCCAAAAGTAGGACTTTTCCCCGCGTCTCATGGGTATTCAGACGTAAAATGCCTGTTTGAAGTTGCTCATGATTTTTAGGGTAAATGGGTGTAAATTTCATAAAGTATTGAAAGTGAAATTATTGCAATTGTTGGCATGGGTTTTATTAGACAATCATTAACCCTCATTTAACGCGCTTTTAACCAGATTGGGGGCTACGGTACATGCGCATCCATGCCATCGCAGGACCAATAGCAGGAATTTTGAGCATTGTTCCGACTGGCTTCAACCGCAAGGTGAAGACCATAATGAGGTATGCCATGGTTGCTGAATATCTGTTGTATGAAAAAACCTTTGCACGCCTGCATTCGGCACGAAAGTGATTAAGGGGACTCGAATTGAGGTTGGGAGCTTACCTTTACGACTCTTTTTTGCAATACTACACCATGCCCTACCATTCGCTCAACCCATCGCAAGCCCTCGACCTCGATGCGCTTACCATTTTGCTTAAAAACGGCGCACAAGTAGAACTTTCCATCGAAGCCCGCAAACGCATCAACCATTGCCGACAATACCTTGACGCTAAACTCGCAGGCAACGACCAGTTGTTTTACGGCATCAACACAGGCTTCGGATCGCTTTGCAACATCGGTATTTCCGACGAGGACATCATCAAGCTTCAATACAACCTCGTGACCTCGCATGCCGTAGGTACTGGAGATACGGTGCCGCCTGAATTGGTGCGCATCATGTTGTTGTTGAAAGTGCGTAGCCTGAGCTACGGCTACTCGGCCGTACGCGAAACCGTGGTGCAACGCCTGCTCGATTTTTACAATGAAGATCTGTTTCCGGTGGTTTTCGAATTGGGCTCGCTGGGTGCTTCGGGCGACCTGGCGCCACTGGCGCATTTGAGCCTGCCGCTCATCGGTTTGGGCGAATGCTGGCATGAAGGGAAACGTGTCACAGGCGCCGAAATATTGAAAAAACACGGCTGGAAACCGCTTCAGTTTCAAGCCAAAGAAGCCATTGCCTTGCTCAACGGTACGCAGTTTTCCACGGCCTACGCTGTTTGGAGCTTGTTGGAAGGACGCCGCTTGTCGCGCATCGCCCACCTGAACGCTGCCATCGGTTACGACGCTTTCGATTGCCGTTTGTCGCCGCTGGACGAAAGGATCCACAACATTCGTCCGCACCCCGGACAAGGCGCCAGTGCCGCCCTTGTGCGCCGTTGGCTGGAAGGCAGCGAAATAGCAGTGGGTGAAAAATCGCATGTGCAAGACCCCTACGCCTTCCGGTGCGTGCCGCAGGTACACGGCGCTTCGCTCGACGCCATAGCGCATGTGCGCTCGGTAGTGCTCATCGAAGTGAACAGCGTGACCGACAACCCGAACGTGTTCCCCGACGACGATCTCATCCTTTCCGGCGGTAATTTCCATGCCCAGCCCATCGCGCTGGCCCTCGATTACCTGGCCATCGCCTTGGCAGAACTGGGCAGCATTTCCGAACGCCGTGTTTACCAGCTTATTAGCGGACAACGCGGACTCCCACCGTTCCTCACCGACGATCCCGGATTGCATTCTGGTTACATGATCGTGCAATACACCGCCGCTTCCATTGTAAGCCAGAACAAAGGTTTGTGCATGCCCGCATCGGTGGACAGCATCGTGAGCTGCAACGGACAGGAGGACCATGTGAGCATGGCCGCCAATGCAGGTACGAAGGCGCACAGGGTGGTGTTAAACCTTGAACGGTTGCTCGCCATCGAATTTATGGTGGCCATTCAGGCCCTGGAATTCCGCAGGCCCAGGCGCTCGTCGGAGGCCATTGAAAATGTGGTGGCGCAGTACCGAGAAGTGGTGCCAAGGCTCGGCGCAGACCGCGTATTGCATTACGATTTGGAAAAGACGATACATTTTTTGAAAACGCTACCTTTGGCATTCTAAAGTCCGTCAATTGCACCTCGAGCAACTCAAATTAAGCGAGTTTAAAAACTACGAATCGTTGAACCTCGCGTTTTCACCGAGGCTCAATGCTTTTACCGGCCTCAACGGCATGGGCAAAACCAACGTGCTCGACGCTGTACATTTCCTTTGCATGGGCCGCAACCACACGGGCCTCAACGACAAAAACCTCATCCGCCACGGCGAAGCTTTTTTCCGCATCGAAGGTAAGTTCGAAAACGACGGCGAGCAGGATACTGTGGTGGCCAAATACGTGCGCGGACAACGCAAAACCTTCGAGCGCAACGGCAGCGCTTACGAACGCCTGAGCGATTACGTGGGCAGGTTCCCGGTGGTGATGATCGCGCCCGACGATGTGGCGTTGGTGCAGGAAGGCAGCGAAGACCGCCGCCGTTTCCTCGACGTAACACTTGCACAAATGTACCCCGACTACCTCCAGGCGCTTTCCCTTTACAACGGTCTGCTCAAACAACGCAACGCCCTGCTCAAACAAGGCCATTTCGAACCACTGCTTTTGGAAGCTACGGACCGCCAAATGCCCGTGCCTGCGCATGCTGTTTACGAACGCCGCAAAATATTTGTGGCGGCGCTGGAACCGGTTTTTCAAAACTTGTATGCGGTCATTTCAGGGGATAGAGAGCAGGTTTCCATGCGGTACCAATCCGACCTCGACGAAGGCCGGCTTGAAGATTTGCTTCCCCGGTCTTTCGACCGCGACCGGTTGTTGCAGCGCAGCACCTGTGGCGTGCACCGCGACGATTTGGTGTTGGAAATGGATGGGCAGCCGGTGAAAAAATTCGCCTCGCAGGGACAACTCAAGTCGTTTCTGCTGGCTTTGCGGCTGGCGCAATACGAAGTATTAAGGGAACAAAAAGGCAAGGCGCCGTTGCTTTTGCTGGACGATATTTTCGACAAACTCGATGCCGTTCGTGTGCGTCATTTGCTCGGTTTGTTGCTGGAACGCGGATATGGTCAGTTGTTCATCACCGATACGCAACGGAAACGGCTGGAACCCATTGTTGCTTCGTTTACTGGGGATTATGTGGTGTTTGAGGTTGACGATGGGGGTGTTCAGAAAGTTTGAGATTCAGTTTTTATGCGCACATGACGCATTTCACCACAGAGTTGACCTCACGTGAGTTTAACTCTGTGCTTTCCTCTGTGTAACTCTGCGCAACTCTGCGGTGAAATGCGTCATGTGCGCACAACACAACATCATTCCACTTCCCCAAAAATCGTCAGCACCTCTGCTTTTTTCTGTTGGTAAAAAAACACCTTCACTTTTTTCGTGAATGCGCCTTGTTTGTACGCATCGTACTCGAGCGTTACTTCGCCTTCGGCATAGGGCTCAACGGGCGTTTCGGTCCAACGTGCAGCCGTGCAGCCACAGGTGGTGCGCACCGTTTCGATGGTGATGGGTTCGGCGGAGGTGTTGGTGTAATGGAATGTGTAGGCACGCGGACGGCCCTGTGGCATGGTCCCGAAATCGTGTTCCAGTCCGTTGGTCCAGCGCACCACAGAAGTAGGTCCGGCGGTGGTAAAAAACACGGAAAGGATGAATGCAATTAAAACCATAACTTCGTGAAGGTAACCTTTTGAGAAAGCGTGCTGTCTGATTACGTGCGGACGGGACAAAAGTCTCCAATCCGTTTGTGAATTTCCTGTTTTTTTTTAACCTATTCCTTTTGTCAACTTATGCGTTACTTACTTGTATTCATGTTTGCAGTAGGCATTTTTGTGCTCGGCTGTCAGAACAATTGTCATTTTAGTCCATTTGGTGGCACCCGCGGCGAAGGTCCGATGCGCAGCGAAACCCGGCAAACCGATCCTTTTCATGGCGTAAAGCTGCAAGTTGCAGGCGACTTGGAAATCGTACGTGGTGAAAAATCGGAAGTTGTTGTGGAGGCCCAGGGCAACCTGCTTCCGCTTTTAAAAACCGAGGTTGAAAATGGCGTTTTAAAAATCCATTTTTCTGAAAATGTGTCTTATTCCAAAGACTTAAAAATCCGCGTAACTACCCCTTCCCTGGATGAGGTGGATTTGATGAGCAGCGGCACCATCAACTTGGTTTCGCCATGGGATGGAGATGAACTCAGTCTGGGCATATCCGGTTCCGGCGACATCGAGGCCATGCAAGTCAACGGCGGCAGCCTGGATTGCAAAATCGGCGGCAGCGGAAGCATCAAACTTGCCGGTAAAATACAAAGATTAAACGCAAACATCAGCGGTAGCGGCGACCTCTACGCCGGCGATCTGGTGGCGCAAAACGCCAAATTGAAGTTGTCGGGCTCGGGGGGGATGCGTGTGCATGCCGAACAAACCCTGGAAGCAAACATCAGCGGTTCGGGCGAAATTGAATACAGCGGGGATGCCAGGGCCAGTACCAAAGTAAGCGGTTCGGGCGAAGTGAAGCAG
Organism: Chitinophagales bacterium; assembly: GCA_038249605.1. GTDB lineage: Bacteria > Bacteroidota > Bacteroidia > Chitinophagales > Saprospiraceae > M3007. The sequence continues at coordinate 12,761 of JBBSDH010000082.1, forward strand.
GTGAATGCAAAGCCGGCGATGTAAAAAATCCGTTTAAATTCGTTCCATCCGTGTCATCCGTGTTCTATCATGTATGGAACACGGATGACACGGATGGAACGAATTTAAACGGATTTTTTAAAGGTTGTCACGGAATCGTTTCCAATAGTGAAACGATCAACATCCTCAAGGTTGGATGGCAATACCGGCGCCCTCACCCCACTACCCAACCTCTGTTCGTTTTCAACAATCCTAATTTCATCCCAAAAACCGCTGTCCAACCACTGTTGAAGGGTTTTTGCACCACCTTCCACAAGCAGGCTCGTGCGTTTTTCGGCTGCCAGATGTTCCAGTAAATTTTCCAAACTGGAAATTTCCCAAAACGCTGTTTTTGAAAAGTGCACTTGTCGGGAAGCTCCCAAAACACGGGTTTCCACACTGTCGTCGAGCAAATGGTGGCTCAACGGCACCAGCCCGTTCCGATCGTAAAAAAGTCGCATGGGCGCCCGACCTTCAGGCCAAAGGCGTGTGTCGAGCCTGGGGTTATCGACCATGGCCGTGGTGTTACCCACCAAAATGGCGTCGAGCACGCTACGCCACCGGTGTACGAGGCGTTGTGATGCAGGGTCGGAAATGGGCGTTCGTTCGCCCACCCGACCCAGAAAACCGTCGCGACTTTGGGCCCATTTGAGTACCACATAAGGCCGTTTCTGAGATATCCAGTGGAAAAACACACGGTTCAGCCACATGCCTTCTTTTTCCAAAACACCGGTGACGACTTCAATACCGGCGGCGCGCATTTTGGCAACGCTTTGTCCGGCCACCAGCGGATTGGGGTCCGTATTGGCGATCACCACCGTTTTTATTTTTTCCCTCAAAACTGCATCCACGCAGGGTGGGGTGCGGCCGTGGTGGAAACAGGGTTCCAGGTTGCAATACAGGGTTGAAAAAGGAATCAACGACCGGTCCTCCGATTTCACCGACGCCAGGGCGTTTATTTCGGCGTGTGCTTCGCCGTATTTCCGGTGCCAGCCTTCACCGATGATGCGTCCTTCGTTCACCAAAACAGCGCCCACAAGCGGGTTGGGCGACACATGTCCGGCACCGTGTCGGGCGAGGGCGAAGCAGCGTTGCATGAAAGGGTGGTGGTTGTGCATGGCGCCTGGTTTACAAAATGTTTCCTCCCCAAAGGTATCCCTCAAAGGTGTTGCTTGGATGCCTTCCAATGACGTAACATGCTTTATTTTAAAGGATAAACTTCAAAGATCTTTTTTCTGCCAGCCATCGACTCTTCAAACTTGTTTTTCAGGTAATAAGAGCTTGAGCCGGTAAGGATAAATTTGATGTCGTATTGATCGTAAAGGTATTTTACAACGCTGGGTAAATTGGGGACCAATTGGATCTCGTCAATGCCAATCAGCACTTTTTCCTGCATGTTTATGCCTCTCTGTGTAAGTGCATAAACTATGGCTTCGTAATTCTTTTCAGAAAAAAGTTCGCGGTAATCGATACGTTCCAAATCAAAAAAAACCTTCTGGCGAATGTCGGACAGCACCATAAGACGCTTCAACAAGGTCGTTTTCCCGGTGCGCCGCATGCCAGTAAGTACGGTCACCTGCTTTTTAACAAGGTGCGCCGTCAAATCAGGCATAATGGTTCTTGAAAGAAACATTTTTTAAAAAAGTTTTACCAAATTATAAATGCCTTACAAAAACAGTAAAACTATTTGAAAAAAACTACTCAAATTATTGAAATCGTTTCAGCCCAGGTGCGCACCATCTCCGTCAACGACGGTTTACTTTTTTCATCGCATTGGAAACCGAAGCTTATTACCGGCAGGATTTTGAAGCCTGGAAAAGCACTTACCTTGAAGATCCTGCTTTCCGAAAATTTGGATATTGGGATGGTTTTGATGAAAAAGTGATCTATTACACCGGGTTTGAATCCTTAAAAGCGGAAAAGAAAAAACAATTCGAAGCCAATGCAACCCTTTGGGTGGGGTCCACCGAGGAGCGGATCAATGAAAATTTCAGGATTACCAAAGACATGGCCTGGTATACGTTTGAGCAATTTTCGTACGAGAAAGGTACCGGCAAACAGGTGGGCCGATCGCTGGAAACCCGCATTTTGGAAAAACACGACGACAAATGGAAGATTGCCTATTTGGGCTACCATTATTTCCCAGAAAAAAACGGAAAATAAGCAGATTATCTGTTTTCCAATACGCTTTTTTGTTTTTCCAAATCATGGTTGTTCTTACGCATCATGGAGGCCATGAATGGTGCGAAATTTTACACGTAAGCCGGTAAATACTTTACGCTGTGTACCTTTGCCAAAACATTATCAGGTTTACACATAACTTTACCGCATTGAAAAAAACGCTACTCCTTCTGGTTTGCGCCTTCCTGGGCGCTTTTTCCTCTTTTGCACAGGACACCATCAAGATCCAGACTTTCACCTGGGCCGACAACCAACGTGCCGACACTTTTGATTTTCCGGACGATCCTTCGCTTTCGTTCCGAAAAATCCTCATGGTCTACAACATGCGCTGCCACAATGCAGCCGTAGGCAATGGCAACGTGGGCTGTTACGAATGGGATTACAGCTGCAATACCTTCATTACTGACCCGACACGTGTGGATTCCACCCGCGCCGAAGCGCCCAACCACATCATTTCTAATTTTTCGGGCACGTCCTTTTCCTACAGCCTTACACCCACGTACGCTTACACACGTTACGTTCAGCATGAGAGCAGTTTGCAAGCGAATGGCGTCACTTCGGAAAGCCTGATCGGAAACCAGGGGCAACCCGCGCAACTTGCACCCGCTGCAACGACATTCCGTTACCAGGGCATCCTACAGGCTGCCGATCTGGTTGCCGGAGGACTTCAGTCAGGTTCGCTCTACGGCCTGAAACTGACGTTGGAACAAGCCGGTTCAACGGTGGGCTTTTTTAAAATCCGCATCAAAAACACCACACTGTCCGTTTCCGGCGAGCAGCCCGACAACAGTGGATTGGTGGAGGTGTACCACAAAAACACCGACCTGTCGACCCTGGGCGACCTGTTGTTTCCGTTTTACCAATCGTTCGACTGGACGGGCGGCAACCTGCTGATCGACATCTCTTTCACTACTTCCCAGGTTTCAGACGTGCCGGTTTTCCGCTTTTTTGAAGCGCCATCCAACAATGCCGCTTTGGTTTCCATGCCCGGCGTGGTTGAAAACAGTTTGGTATTCGACGGCGCCTGCGCCATGAACTTACCGGGCACAACGTTTGCTTCCATTCAAAATGAAATTACCATCGCTTTTTGGAGTTTCGGCAACGCCGCTGCCTTGCCTGCAAGCACCCATTTTCTGGAAGGCAAAAACG
>JBBSDH010000083.1:0-15989 GCA_038249605.1 Chitinophagales bacterium
CCCATTTATCCGGGCTTCAATACACTGATATTGAGGCCATTAGCCCGTTTTACGCCCAATCTGCTCTGATTGAAAAGGCGTGTATTGTCCTGTTTTTAGGGCAACAGAGTCCCCACCTTTGTCACAGTTCCGAACACAACAACAACGGAATGTTGAGCCATGATTTTACTAAGCCTGATTTTAAGCCTGCTGCTCAATGCGGTTGATACAACCGCGAGCAACCCAAACGCCCCCCACCAAACCGAATGCGGTGAAAAAGACGGACCGTCATTTATTATTGTAGAGGATATTTTGCCCTAACCTACATAAATAATCCACAAGCCTGGCCCCCGCTTTTGGGCATTGCTACCGTTCGAACCAGAAACCAACGTAAATTTCTTACCTACATTATTTTTAATCCAAGAGGTCATGTCATACCGGGACATGCTTCTTGAAAAGGAACATAAAACACGCTTTTCTCGCTTCATTTGGTACTTTAATACAAACCGGGGGGCATCTTGCTCTTCGGTTTTTTGTTATTCAAAAGAGCCATCCCGAATTCCGGGATGGCTCTTTATCGTTGTGTATTTACTGTAGTTTATCCACCATTTCGTTGGTCAGCGGTTCGGCGTATACGCCATAAGCATTGACCAGGACCCCTTTGATTTGGTGTTTTTCTGAAGAAATGGCATACAAGATGGAAGAGTCCCCGGGATCATTCGCACCTTCAAATCTGAAAAATTTGTCGATGTGGAAATCCTCCGGGTGCAGGCAGAACGCTCCGTCCTTACACGATATAAAGCTGGTCTGAAGGTTAAAATCTTCGATATAACCTTCTTTTTTGAGGGTTTCCAACGTTTCTACAAGGGTGATATCCATGGTTTATCACTTTTGAATCAGGTTTAACGCAAAAGAATCCACCGCCTTACTGCCAGGTCGCCGTTGATGCGCATGAGAAAAGTGTACATACCGGGAGCTTCAGCGTCGAGGTTGAGTGGAAGGTTGAGCACATCGGTGTGCATTCCGCTTTGTTCCATCACCAGTTTTCCGGAAGCATCGAACACCAAAAGGTGCAGGTCAGATTGTGTAGCAAGTTCAAGGTGCAGGGTCAGCGGACCGTATCCCGGGTTGGGTGTAAGATCAAAACGCAAAACCGAAGTAGGATCTTGTGTACTGCTGATGCCGATGGCGAAACCGATTGAAAAAGTGCATCCGTTGGCATCGGTTGCAGTAACGGTGTAGAAGCCTGCACTCAGGTTGGTGATGGTGTTGGTTTGTCCCCCATTGCTCCATAGGTACTGGTAGGGTGGGGTGCCGCCGTTGGCATCTACGCTGATGCTGCCGTCGCTTGCCCCTGGAGCGGAAACATCAACCAATACGACGTTGTCGATCGAAATGGCTGATGGTGGTTGTACAATGATCAGATCGGTGGCATTGAACGATGCAACGCAACCGTTTGCATCGGAAATGGTCACGCTTACATTCGGCAGTTCTACCGTGGGAACTTGAATTGTTTCGGTTGTTGCTCCATTGTACCACAGGAAAGTGAAGGGGGCCACGCCTCCGGTAACCAGCGGACTGATTCCAAAGGAGTCGTTGTCGCAATTGCTGGAGATGGCAGTCATCACCAGTCCCAGATCGTTCGGCAACGTTACCACTTCGGTGGCATCGCTTCCGGTGCACCCCCCCGGCGAGGTCACCACCAACACATACACACCGGGCTCATCAACCATTGGGTTTGGTTCGGTGCTTGTAAAGTTGTTGGGGCCCGACCATAAAAACGTAGCTCCGGGCGTACTGGAACTGCCGCTGAGCTGGCCGATGGGTTGTCCACAGGTTATGGTATCACCTTGAGCAAATGCAGATGGTTGGTCGCCTGACGAAGGTACAGCGGTAGTCACGGTGGAAGTACAGCCGTTGAGCGTGTTGGTGACGGTTAAAGTGTAATTGCCTGCAATGGCCACTACAAGGTTTTGCAATTGTTGGTTTTGCGGCGTTACGCCGGGGCCAGACCACAAAAACGTGACCTGCGGAATGCCGCCGTTTGCAGTGAGTGTAACCTCAGGCTCATTGCAACTGAGTTGAGCTGGGAATACACTGACACTTGCAGCAGGAGGAATAAAGTCGCTTTCAACGGTAATGCTGTAGTCCTGTGTACAGCCGTTGATTACCGATTCCATGGTGATGGTGTTGATGCCTTCATCGCAAAGGTTAATGGTTGTGCCGGGTTGAACGGGCTCGCCATTGAGAAAAAACAAAACGCCGGGTATGTTGGGCAACAACAAAGCCGTACAGGGGGTAGTACACGAATTTGTTACGGAAACAGGAAAACTAATAATGGAAGGCAAGTTGGTATTTTCAGTTACAACAGTGCTTGCAACGTTGGTGCATCCGTTGTTCGGATTGGTTGCAGTAAGGGTGTAGACTCCGGGCACCGTTACGATTGGATTGAGGATGTTGGGTTGGGTTATGCCCGGTCCTGACCAAACAAACGTTGATCCAGGCGATACGAATCCGCTGAGGGTGACGTTGGGTTCGTTGCAGGTAATTACACCGCCCATCGCCTGAACCAAGGGGAGCACGTTATCGCTTCCTACAGGTACGTTGCTGGTAGCGGAGCAACCGGTTGCATCCACCACAACGACGGTGTAAATGCCCGCCTGTGTAACAATCAGGGTGTCGCCGGGTGTATTGTTGAGGCCCGGACCGTTCCAAACAGCAGAAATCAATGGAACATCCGCTGAGACGCTGATTTCCACACTGCTCACAATACAGTTCAGCGATCCGCCGGTGGTTGTCAACCCGGGAATGCCGGAAAGGGAATAGACGATTTGACCTTGTGCTGCTGTGCTGCTGTTGAAATAAGCGCCACCTCCCGGTGAAGTTTGGCGGGTTACGGCACGCACCTGGTAATACAAGGTGTCTTCAACCGGATTTGGATCTGTGTAGGTCGTACCTGTCAGCAAGGTATTGTTGAGTTTGCTGAAACCGCTCAATGGGTTAACGGAGCGGTAAACATTGTAACCCAAAACACCGGCTTCGCTGGAGGCCGTCCAGTTCATTACCACGTCATCGCAATTGACGATGTTCACGGCAAAATCCTGCGCAGGAGCGATGATGTGCGCTCGAACGGTAGGGTCGCCAAGCAAGGCCACATGTGCGCCACTTTCACCAAGGCTGCCGTAGTAACCATTGTTGAATTGTGCGTTTTTCGTTTCTTTATCACAATAACCTATGCTTTCGCCCGAGGCAAGCGCCTGGAAAAACCAGTGAGGTCTTCCAGCCCATGCACAACTCAATATGCCACCCCTGGAAGCCAGGGCCGAAGGCATGAAAGGATTGGTTTCAAAATCCCAATCGCCGTGGTAGCTGCCAAAAAGCATCGAAAAAACGATGTTTACGGTATCGGATCCAAAATTTGCACTGGAGCCAACTCCGCCGGCGCTGGTGTAAGTGCCGCCTCCGCAACCGTAACCCATAAGGTAACTTTGTGGATTGGTGTTGTTGAAAAAATCACCCACAACCACGTTGCTTTCTCCAACCAACGGATACGCATTGCGCCATCCGTTTGCCGCAAAAGCTTCTCCGGAAAAATACCCGAAATTGTCATCCACCAGCGCCTTGTTTTCCACCGTATAGGTTTTTACACGCCAGTCGTGGTTTTTATCCAAATATCTTTTGTACAAATCATCAACAGAAGCAACGCCAAAATTGGAAGGCACAAGCCGCCTGAAATCAACGCGACCCACCTGCAGTTCAACCGCGCTCGGTATGATACTTTGATCAAATTTCCCATCGCCCGGAACGTTGTCGTTGGCTACCCGAGCAGGAGTGGTGTTGTTCACACTCAAGTCTGTCCAGTTGCCGTTGATTTCCGCATAATATGCATCGCTGGGCCAGGCTCCTGCGTGTTCCGGATGGCCATCCCAGTTGGTATTGCCTGAATAAGGAATGGGTATGGCACCCAAAAGGAAAACTGATTTAACATTGGTCGGATCGGCGTTGTAATCGGCTACTATCTGGCTTTTGATGCTTGCCACCGTTGCCGTAGCACCGCTGATGTGCTCCACCACTGTCCAACCGTCACCGGCAAGGTCAAGTTTCAATCGGTTGATCTCATCCGACAACGAGGTGTACAGTGCAGCGTCGACAAACAAAAGCACTTTGCCGCGCTGCTCCACCAAGGGAGCCTCCACCGCTACCTGGGCATAGCCATAGGCAATTATGCCGATGAGCTGCCGTTGAACCACATACTCGTAGGTTTCACCCGTCTGGGCGCTGTTGTCGGTCAGACTGGTTTGAAGGCTGTTGGTTGCCGTTAATAGATTGATCCACTGGTTGCCCGCCTGGCCTTTGGTTCTTCTTAAAACCAATACATCGCCTGTAGCCGGCATGGGCCATTCGAGGGTAACACCACCGAAGGGACCTACTTCGAGTGTTGCTGTAACAGGAACCGTAATGTCTTTCGCCGCCTGTGCTGAAAGCAGGAATGGAGAAAAAGCAAGGAGCAATAACAAAAGAGTGTACCGAAAACGCATACAAAAGGATTTGAATGGATGGAAGAAACAAGATTGGTCACAGGGCAGAACGGCCGCTAATTTGCAACATTGCGGTGGAATTGCCAACCCAATGTTTTCCAAAGATTCCTTTTGGGTTTTATGCGCTGCTTGGTTTATTCCCATATGCTGTGAAAAGTGATCGCCAGATTGAGTTCCAAATCAAAGCCCAATCATCATTTTTTCCATCTCAATACCTTAGGGATGCTTGAACATAAATTGGTAAATATTTATCGTAAGTTATTGTTATTAATATTTTAATACATTATAAATTATATTATTTTAATTGCTAAAAAGAATGAATTGGTTTCGCCCGTTCACATCCAGGAGGATCACTTCTATCCGGGTTGTTTGTTTCATTTGAAAGCGAAGATTAAAGTTGCCCGCAGAGGAATTTGGGTAAACTTCGAGACTTACATCTTCAGCAATACGGGGTTCATAAATACTGTTAAAGGATTTCGGAGGTCACAAACCGTTGGTTGGTTTCGTGTTTAATCACCATATTCACAAAAAAATTGAACCAACTGCTTTATCCCGTTTACATCGTGCGTTTATTTCCTTTATTAATTGGTTGTTCAATACTTTGTACCACCGCGCATCAGGCAGCGGCCCAAACAGATACGTTGTTGCCCGAAATCAGCGTAGAAGCTTATGGAAGCAAGCGTTTGTTGCGCCTTACGCCGGCACCATTGGCAACCCTTTCGCTCAAAGCACTCAACCGATTCGACAACAGCAGCATCTTGCCAACCCTCAATACGGTTGCCGGGGTGCGTATGGAAGAACGCTCACCCGGTAGCTACCGACTCAGCGTGCGGGGCAGTCTGCTGCGTTCGCCTTTCGGCGTTCGCAATGTGAAAATTTATCTGGATGGTTTTCCTCTGACCGATCCTGGCGGCGGCTCCTACCTCAACCTCGTGGATGTGCAATGGCTCGACCAAATTTCCATCATCAAAGGACCGGCATCGAGCATGTACGGTGCTGGTACTGGAGGGGCGATGTTTTTACAAAGCAATGCGCCCGCTTCGGCACCCAAAGCTGCCGGAGCGAGCCTTACAGCCGGGGCATTTGGTATGGTGAACGCCAATGCCTGGGGCATGTGGGGGAATAAAAATACCTCCAACCGTGTGACCTATGCCTACGGACAAACCGATGGCTACCGGGCCCAGTCGTCCATGAACAGGCATTCGCTGATGTGGCAAACCCATTTAAATACAAGCGAAAAACAAAGCTGGCAAATCACGGCTTTCCTGGCCGATTTGAGCTACGAAACACCCGGTGGGTTAACCAAGGAGCAAATGGAGGCCGCCCCCCGACAGGCACGGCCTGCATCGGCTGTGCTGCCAGGTGCAGAGGAACAACAAGCGGCCGTACACAACCAAAACGCCATGCTCGGTGTGGGAAATGAAACCTTTGTCGGCGAAAATTGGCTCATCAAAACCCATGTGTATACCCGTCTGAACGATTTTAGCAACCCAGCCATACGCAACTACGAACAACGCCAGGAAATGCAGTCCGGCGGCCGTTCGTCGGCAGAGTGGTCCAGTGCCTGGGGCCGCTGGAAATCGCGCCTCACGTTTGGATTGGAAATGCAGGCCGGCCATTCGGGCATTCAGGTGAGCGCCAACAGGATGGGTGATTTGGACACCCTGCAAATCAGCGACAAGGCCAGACTTATCACCGGTTTTGTATTTGTACAAGAAGATCTCAGCCTCAACGACGTGTGGATCATACAGGCCGGAGCCAGTTTTAATGGAAATTATTTGAAATACAGCAGGCTTTATCCGGGTGTTCAGGCGGAGCCTTACCGCGGCGGATTTGCCCCTACGTTGGCGCCCCGAGTAGCCTTATTGAGGGCCATCGGCAGCCAATGGAGTGTTTTTTTACAAACTGGTAAAGGGTTTTCAGCGCCTACTCTGGAAGAATTGTTGCCATCCAACGGCGTGTTCAATTCGGGCTTGAAAGCCGAACAAGGGTTGAATACCGAGTTGGGTATTCGGTTTTTTAATAAAAATAGGCGCTTTAGTGCCGAATTCAATGCTTTTTTGTTCAGACTGCAAAATGCCATCGTGTTGCGACGCGAAATGGACGGCGCCGAATACTTTGAAAATGCAGGCAATACCAAACAAGACGGTTTGGAAGCTGTTTTAAATACAACGGTGCTTCAACGTCCGGACTTCAATATGCAGTTCGCACTAAGCGGTGCATGGTTGCCTTTTTATTTCATCGATTACCAATTACCGCAGGAAGATTACAGTGGAAACCAGTTGACGGGCGTGGCGCCTTTAACGGCAACGGCTGTTTTGGATGTCGTTTATAAAGACACCTGGTATGCCAACCTGACGCACATGTATACTGGGCGTTTGCCGCTCAACGACGCCAATGCGGAGTTTGCACCACCTTCCAATCTTTTGTCGGCACGAATTGGTTGGAAAATAACTACGGGTAACCATGTTTTGGATTGTTTTGCTGGCGCCAACAACTTACTAAACATCGTTTACAGCCTTGGGCACGATCTTAATGCCGTGGGTGGCCGGTTCTTCAACCCCGCTGCCGAACGGAGTTTTTTCTGCGGGGTACGCTGGGCATTGGGTCAATAGGTTTGAAACCAATTTTGAACGTTATGAAAATTTACATTAAAAACATGGTTTGTCCACGCTGCATCTCTGCGGTGGAGCTCATTTTGAAAAGTGAAGAAATTCCTTTTCACAAAGTTGAACTTGGTGAAGTGAATCTGAACGAACCACTCTCCAACCAACAGCGGGAAAGACTGGAAAAGCAGCTTTTGGTGCTGGGTTTTGAACTTATCGACAACCGCAGACAGGTTATGGTGGATAAAATCAAAAAAACGGTCATAATCTACCTCGATGGTATGGGCGATGGTGAAAAGAAGAAACTTTCAGCCGTTGTTTCAGCCGAGCTGCTTCATGAGTACACGTATTTGAGCGACCTTTTTTCCACTGTGGAAGGCCTGACCATAGAGTCCTATCTCATCCGTTTGCGCATTGAAAAAGCCAAGGAATGGCTTGTTTACGGTGAACTTACGCTGTCGGAAATAGCTTGGCGGCTTGGCTACAGCAGCGTTCAGCATTTGTCGAACCAGTTTAAAAAAGTAACGGGATTGACGCCCACCCATTTCAAACAAATAGGTGCGGGCAAACGCCTGGCGATAGACAGTTTGTAGGCCAGGAACCAAAAATTGTGTAATCCTTTCCTTCGTGGATATGATGAACCGCAGCAGATTTCACCGCACCTTTGCGGATTAAGATTGTTACTCTAAAATTTGAAAACCATGTTGTTCAAAAAAATAAGTCTCGCAGTATTGTTCGCTGGCGCCCTCGCAAGCCAGTCTTTCGCTCAAAAAGCCATTGATTCCACAGCGGTTGTCAAAGTTTTGGGCAATTGTGGTATGTGTGAAGAGCGCATTGAAAAAGCAGCTTTTGGAAAAGGTGTTAAATCGGCCGAATGGGATGTGGAAAACCAAATGCTAACGGTTGTTTTTAATCCGAAAAAAACGGACCTGCTGACCATAGAAAAACGTATTTCAAGTGTAGGACACGATACTGAAAACACCCGCTCCAACGATAAAACGTACAACAGCCTTCACGGTTGCTGCCAATACGATCGTCCAAAAGAGTAATTATTGCCCTTTATCTGCCTGATTTTTGGCCCTTTTCTGCTCTTTTTCCTGCTTTTTGAAATAGCCCCTGAACAAAAAGTTGTGCCGCAAAGCTTCCATGTTTTCCAAAAGCAGCAAGGACGTTTCGTTGAGGTTTACAACCAGCTTTTGAAGCTGTTTTGTGGTGGCGGTATCGTTGAGGAGCATACCAGCAGGCCCCTGTGTTCCCGTGAGGGATTTGTCGACGTTTTTCACTACTGAGTTGAGGTTCAATACAACCGAATCCAGGTTGTGGGTAATTTTTTCCGCTTGATCTTCAATCGTTTGAATGCGCAGAACTGCTTCGTTGAGGTTGACAGCCAGGGCTGTGTCGCGCAGCAACTGCCCTACCGAACCCTTGCCTTCCCTTACGCCTGCTACTATTTTGCGAAGGTCAAACAACGTCGCATGGATTTCATCGGTGCTACGCCTTATGTTGGCAAAAGATTCAATGATGTTGGCAGACATGGTTTCGTCGCTTAAAATTTTATTGATTTGTGGACTGTTGGCGAAACGATGAAGGGTGGCCTGAAGGTCTTCGGTGATTTCAAAGATGTTTTGATTGGTGCGGTCTAGCGTCCGAAGCATGGCTTCTGTATTGACATCCTGTAGGGAGGTGAGGTAGGTGCCGGATTGGATGTAAGGAGCATCACCTTTAACCGGGCTGATGTTTACAATACGGTTTCCAATGATGCCATCAGTTCCGATGCTCGCTTCAGCATTGCTTTTAATGATGTTTTTCATGTTGTTATCCAACACCATCACAACTTCAATGGAGGTGTCGTTGAGGATTTTCACCGACTCCACAGTCCCGACATCAATACCTGAATACCGCACGTTATTGCCGGAAATGAGGCCGCCAACATTTTTAAAAACCGAATGAATTTCGATGGATTTGCCAAACAGATTGCGGTTTTTACTGAGTATAAAAAGCGAAACAATAAGCAGTGCGAGCCCTGTAAGTACAAAGATTCCCAATTTGACCCTTTCGATTGTTTTCTTAACCATGATAAAGCAATATTAAGGTTTTACCTCGAAATCAATCATAAAACTGTCTGATTTTTGGATCATTCGATTGTGAAAGCGCTTCGTAGGTTGAGGTTTCGTAATTGCATCCGTCGATGAGCATGGTAACCAAATCTGCCGTCAAACGAACACATTTTAAATCATGGGTGATGATGATGGATGATGTTTTGTATTTTTCCCGAATGACGTTGATCAAATTTATGATTTCAAGGCTGGTGATGGGGTCCAGGCCCGTGGTAGGTTCATCGTAAAGAATAATTTCCGGTTTTAAAATCAGTGTTCGGGCAAGTGCGATGCGCTTGCGCATGCCGCCCGAAAGTTCTGAAGGCATCATGTCGACCGTATGCGTCAGATCAACGTTTTCGAGGGCATCCATAACCTTGTTGTTTACTTCTGATTGGGTAATGTTCAACCAGCGACGGCGCAAGGGGAACTCCAGATTCTGGCGTATGGTCATGGAATCGTACAATGCATTGCTTTGGAAAAGGAAACCAATTTTAACCCTGATCTGGTCGAGTTCCTCATTTTTGAGTTCTGGGATGTTTTTTCCAAGCACTTCTATGCTGCCTGAATCGGGTTCGAGCAAGCCGATGATGCATTTAATGAGGACCGATTTTCCCGAGCCCGATTTGCCGAGCACAACGCGGTTTTCGCCCCGGTACAAATCGAGGTCAAAATCTTTCAAAACCTCATTATCGCCGAAGGCTTTGTTCAATCCACGAATACCGATGACACGTTCGCCGTGGTGTTTTTCGCTGTTAACCATCGGCTCAGAAAAATTCGGTTAATTGAACGGCAAGCAAGTCGATGATGAAAACAAGTACCGACGAAACCACAACGGCAGAATTGGCTGAAATGCCGACACCTTCCGTGCCTTTTTCAGAGTGGTAACCTTTGTAACAACCAACCATGCCTACGGCAAAGCCGAAAAAAAACGATTTTATGAAAGCCGGTATCACATCGATGTAACCAAGGTGTTCAAAAACCTGTGAAAAAAAGAGTTTGAGCGTCAAGGTTTCCGATGTATTGACGCTCAGGAAGGATCCGAAAAGCGAAACGGTATCGGCAAGAACAACCAAAACAGGCAACATAAGCGTAGCCGCAAGGGTGCGTGTTACCACCAGGTATTTGTAAGGATTGGTGCCCGAAACTTCCATGGCATCAATTTGTTCGGTTACTTTCATGGAGCCGAGTTCGGCGCCTATGCTTGAACCGATTTTACCGGCAAAAATCAGAGCCGTTATGACAGGTCCAATTTCCCGAACTATCGCAATGCCCACCATGGATGGTATCATGGATTCCACGCCGTAACTGACCAAAGTAGGTCGGAGTTGCATCGTGAGTACAAATCCCATTATAAAAGCGGTAAGCGCAACCAATGCAAGTGACTGGTAACCAATAACAAAGCATTGATGAATGAATTCTCTTATTTCAAATTGTGGACGAAAAGCTTCCTGAAAAAAACGCATGCTGAAGCGGGCCATGTCGCCTGTTTCAAAAAGAAATTTTTTCATGTCAGCCGGCAGCCGCATCAGTTTGTTCGGTGGTTGACTTCGATGGAAAGCATTTCCATGGCTTCCAAGGTTTTGAGCGGTGACAGTAAATTTCGGCCATAAATGGATTGTTTATCCGGGTCTATATAGCCCTGAAGATCCAGCAATACTTCGGGATTGTAAGGCCGGAAAGCCATGGACCATTCGGGGTAAAGCCTTTTGCAAGCAGGTCCCTCGTTTAAAATTTTCACGCCGGAGTGCCTTGAATCGTGCAAGATTTTTTCATAAAATAAACTGCGAACGTCGAGCTCATCTCCTTCAAGCAGTTGTATGAAAAAGCCATACCCGTATAAAAGTATACCAGAGATGTTTTTTTGACTGTTCTTCAAGCGGCAATCCATAAGCAACCTGGTGAGTGCTTCGTCGTTCATTGGGAAAGCTGCCTGACTTCGGTAAATAAGGTTGTATAAGGCCATGCTGATGAAAAAGCTACTGGTTGAAATGTGTCTGCTTTATGGCTCAAAGTTAGGGGAAAATATAGACATGGTACTCACATACAGCCTGAAGAATTCTTTTTCGCAGACCTCAGCGCACCAAACTCACATCGCCCGACAAAACCGTATTCCCACAGCCTTCCAGGGAAAAACGGATGATGTACACGTACACACCGGTTTCGCAGGACTTGTCTTTGTAGCGCCCCTCCCACCCGTTTTCAAGGGACAAAGTATCGTACAGCAAGTCACCCCAGCGGTCGAATACCTGCATCTGGTAATTGTAAAACGTACTTTTGGAAAACTGCGGAACAAATAGGTCGTTGAACCCATCTTCGTTGGGACTGAAAATATTGGGCACATAAACCCGTGCATTGAATTGCACATTGATGGAATCGGTCAGCAAACAACCGTTGATGTCGGACAAATTTGCCCAATAAACACCCGATGCCTGCACCGTTTTGGTTTGTCCAATGCTGCCGTCGAACCATCTTGTACCTGGCGACGGACTTTCGATGGTGAACGTATTTGCTACACAAAGTATGGTGTCGTTTCCCAAAAAGGTTTCCGGGAGGACTTCCACCTCGAGTAAAAACGTACTGTCGCAGCCGTTGGTGGTCGACAAAACGGATTGGTAAATACCGGTTGTTGTGATGGATTCTCCATTGAAAACCAGGCTTTCTCCCGGACATAAGAGCTGGTAGTTTCCCTCTAGGTAGGTCGGGAACACAACCAAATTGACGGTTCTTATACTGTCGCAGCCGTTTACAGTATACAACGAATCGGTATACAGCCCCGGCATGGTATGTCCGCTGTAGTTTTCGCTTTCGCAAATGGCGGCGTTTAAGGAAAGGTTGTATAGAGGGTGTACCGCAAGGTTCAGGGTACGCACACTATCGCAGCCGAATTGGGACAAAAGGGTGTCGATGAAAACGCCGGTTGTTTGGTAGCCCAGGTAGACATTGCCCTCACAGATGGATTTGGTTTCAGCCACCGTGTAGATGGGCCGGGCTTCGATGAGGAAGTTGGGGCTGCTCACCCGGCACTTTTCCGCCTGGATGTTCCCGTTTTGGGCAGCCAACAAACGGTAACGTCCGACATTGCCAGCAGTGGGATTTAAAAAAACGAGTGAGTCGGTCGTTTCACCAGTCAGGTCTACCCACGTCATGGAGGCCGTTTGGTATTGCTGCCATTGGAAGGTCACATCTGTAAGCCCAACGACTTGGCCAGACAAGACAAAGTAAAGTGGGGGCTCGTTGATGCAAAACTGCTGGATGGTATCGGAAGTGGCGATGACGCCACCGCAAATGCCGAAAAAGATATCGTCTATGGCCACGTCGTTTTCGATGCAGCCCGGCTGGTCGTTGATCAGCGCGATTTGTACAGGACCGCTCACGGCGCCGGAAAACCAGGTCGCGCCTGTTTTTACCCAAGATTGCTGTGGGTAACCTGTGGGTTGGTTTATGCTTTGTCCGGCCACTTCAAAGTGAAAAAGCGGCGCGGGGATTCCTGAAATGTTGCGCACCCAGGCGGAGAACTCGTAGGGTGTATTTGGGCAAACTTCGATGGTTTGTTTCCAGTAGGCCCTGTTTTCAACTGCATCAGGATCCACGGTGAGGAAATATCCGTTGCCGGTAGAATGGTCGGGGATTTGTTCGGCGCCCGTACAAATGGCCGTGGTAATCACCCAGGTGTTGCTCGGATGGTTGGGGTCGGCGCTGGTGGGTACATTGGGGCCGCCGTACTGGGCCGACCAGTTTGGTGGGAAAACCTGGCAGGCGTAATTGACATGCGGGTTGACCTGAGAGATCAAAATCCAGCCTTGCGTAGCGCAGCCACCAAGGGTTGCGTTGTTTTGTCCGCGGCCGAAATCCGACAAAAAACCGTAGTACCCGCCTTCGAAATTGCCGTTGATGATCTGGTTGGGCCCGAGAAGGGGGCAGGAATCAACTTGTGCCGATAACTTACCGATGGCGAGCAGGAACAACATCAAAATGGGAAGTCGCAAATCGCAGTTCGCAGGACGAAAGTTCATAAATTGCGTAGTTCAGGATGGTAACAGACAGGGAAACAAAGTTATGTGAAAAAAAATCCCCACAGCGGTTGAAATAGCGCACATTGTTTGAATCCTTCAGCAAATCTCCAATACTTTTGAGGGTGTGAAAGGTAAGCAAAGTCGTCTTTTAAGGCATGCAATTGCAACCTGGAGGAGCACAATACCTTTAACTTTAAGGTATAAGGAAGATAGAACAGCAGAGCGGCTCGCATTTCATTTTTCCTTCAGTCAGCTACTTGCCCTTCATGCTCCACGCCACTTTAACCTTTAAACTTTAAACTTCAAACTTTGAACTCCCCACACATCACCTACGAAGTTGAAGCATGCGCCGCCATACTGCTTGCTTGCCGCCTTGCCGACGAGGTAACCGTCGACGCTGAAAATGCCGCCTTCATCACAACCCTTAGCAGCAGAAACATTTTCATCGGTCATGATCTTATGGAACTTTTGGAAACAGCCGAGCGTCATTTCAACCAAGCTGGCAGTATTGAAGCCCTCATCCATGCTGCAGCAGGAGCCATCCGGGATCAAACCCGTTTGCCGTTGTTTTACCATTGCCTTGACGTCATCCTCGCCAATGGCCTGGTGACGCCGCACGAGCACAAGATTTTCCAGTACCTGAAGGCGAAGCTTAAAATTGACGATGAAGCTGCATGGAAAGGCATGGAGGTGCTGATGGAGAAGAACAAGTTGTAAGTTTTGAGGTTGGACGTTGGTCCCCCCAAAACACTGGATAAGGGCAATAACAATCAAATTGCCTATATTTGATATCCATGAAGTATTTTAAAAGGATAAAGCGGCGTATAGAGCTGTTTTTCGATGCTGCGAACAACGAGGATTTGAAAAACAACGTCTTAAACGCATTGCCGTTTTGGATGGGAGCGATGGTAACCGGCCTTGCGGCTGTTGTATACGCCAAGTTGTTTTCCTTGGCAGAGCTTGGCACCCTGTACATTTTCCACCATGCAAGTTGGTTGTTTTTTATCCTCACGCCTTTGTGTTTTTGGGTGGCCTGGAGGCTTGTCGTCAAATATGCCCCTTTTGCGCGAGGCAGCGGTATTCCGCAAGTGATGGCCAGCATAGAACTTGCCAATCCGAAACACAACCACAAGGTGAACCATTTTTTGAGCATCAAGTTGGTGATCATCAAGGTGGTTTCCAGTTTGATCATGGTTTTGGGAGGGGGCGCCATCGGTCGCGAAGGACCAACCATTCAAATTTCGGCCGCCATTTTTAAAAAAATAAACGACCTCCTGCCGGAATGGTATCCCAAAATATCCAGGCGCAACATGATCATCACAGGAGCTGCGGCCGGGCTTGCGTCGGCGTTCAATACCCCTCTGGGTGGAATTGTTTTTGCCATTGAGGAACTTACCAAAACCCACCTGAATTTTTTCAAATCAGCCCTGCTGACTGGCGTGATCATCTCCGGACTTACGGCGCTGACCCTGCTGGGGCCTTACTTGTATTTGGGCTATCCGAAACTGAGCGACTTCCCTTTGTGGATTGTTTTTCCAGTGTTGCTGACGGCGGGTGTTTCAGGTTATGCAGGCAGTTGGATGGCGCGTTCGATTTTGTATGTTTTGGCCCGCAAAAAAGTGATTAAACGGCACTCCCTGAAAGTTGCAATGGTGGTAGTTGCGGGATTGATCATGGCCTCCCTGGCCTTTTTTGTGGACGAAAGGGTACTGGGCTCGGGCAAGGAAATCATTGTGACTGCCTTGTTTTCCGAAGAAAAACACTTGGATTGGCACATCGCCTTGTTGCGCATCGTCGGTCCCATGGTGTCATTCACCACCGGAGCATCGGGAGGTGTATTTGCGCCCTCTCTGGGCGCCGGGGCAAGCATCGGCGCGGTACTTTCCGGTTGGCTGGACTTAAGTAATACCGAAACCAACCTCATGGTTTTGTGTGGCATGGTGGGTTTTCTCACAGGTGTTACCCGCAGTCCATTCACCTCATCCATTCTGGTGATTGAAATGACCAACAGCCACAACACTATTTTTTATTTGATGCTTACCGCATTGCTTGCAAACCTGATCGCATCGCTGGTGATGAAGCATTCCTTTTATGAATACCTGAAGGAGCAGTATTTGGATGAGGTACAAAAACATAATGTTGTACCTGCATCTTCCGCAACAGACGGGACAGATACTGCGAAACCGTAGCCGAAGAAAACGCCTTTACAGAAAGTAAGATACGCCCAAAGGACACACAGTTTCGCGGCCCTGGGTTTCGCTCAATGTCGTTATTCGTCGGTTAAAATGTCCCGCATTTCGTCCTCCTAATGCCTAATTGAGCAAAATATAGGTCTCGCCAAACTGTACGTCATTCACCGGACGCGGCACTAGTCGGGATGCGCAAGGCGGACATCCTGAAAAACGACATGAATCATTCCACATTTTGGGTGTGGTTTATGTTTTTTTTCGTTTTAAAGTAATTTGCTTACAATGATGTAGTTGCAGCGTGGGGCATTAAGTCTATAGACTTTCCAAGTTTTAAGACTTAGAAGGTCTTAAAACTTGGAAAATTTGTGTGGGTCGGGACAGGCTCTGGGACCCTCCCGACCCGAGTCGGGATGAGCTACCAGACTGCGCTAGATCAGGGCAACAAAAAAAGCCAGTCATTGCTGACTGGCTTTCTGTCGGGATACCAGGATGCGAGATGGTGACCCTCCCGACCCGAGTCGGGATGAGCTACCAGACTGCGCTAGATCAGGGCAACAAAAAAAGC
>JBBSDH010000084.1:0-15908 GCA_038249605.1 Chitinophagales bacterium
CGGCAACCGGGTGGATGGCAACACGCACTTCACCACCGTTTTTTCAATGGCTACCATGAGTTCGCGTACGGCATGTTGTGCCTGTGAAACGGCCATGCCGTACCCTGGAACGATGACCACCGAGTTGGCAGCTTCAAGCATCAGGTAAGCATCTCCTGCTTTTAGGGGTTTGATTTCACCAACCACTTCGGCAGACGATGCGGTAACGGCTGCGCCAAAACCACCAAGGAATACATTGGCTACGGAACGGTTCATGGCCTTACACATGATGAGTGTAAGGATGATGCCGCTGGCGCCTACAAGCGCGCCAGCCACGATCAGCAGGTTGTTGTTGACCACAAAACCCGAAGCGCAGGCGGCCATACCGGAGTAACTGTTCAAAAGACAGATTACCACAGGCATATCGGCGCCCCCGATGGGGATAACCAACAAAACGCCGAGAACCATTGCAAGCACACAATAGATCGCAAAGTAGAGGTAAGCGTCTGCTGAGGCTACATCCATGGCAAACATAACACCGGCGCCCACGATGCCGAGCAAAACCGCAGAGGTAACGTATTGTTGGCCGTTGTACGAAATGGGTTTGCCGGAAATGAATTTTTCTTCCAGTTTGGCCCAGGCTATAAACGAACCTGAGAAGGTAACAGAGCCGATGATGGCTGTTAGCCACAGGATCATACCGCCGAAAAAGGATTGGTGGTCACCGTTGGCATCAAATTCGGCCCAGGCGACAAACAGGCTTGCCAAACCGCCAAAACCGTTCAGCAGACCCACCATCTGTGGCATGCCAGTCATGGGTGTGCGGTAGGCAAACAATAGGCCAATGGTTGTGCCGACCACCATACCGATGCCGATGAATTGGTAACGAACCACTTCGGGGAACATGAGGGTAGCCACAATGGCGGCTCCCATGCCTACGCCGGAAATGATGTTGCCCCTTTGTGCAGATTCTGGGCTGCTCATCAGTTTAAAGCCGAGGATAAAAGTAACGGCCGAGAGGATGTAAACCAGGTTGAGTAGAGATTCCAGTGCCATTACTTATTTTCTTTTTTTTTCTTAAACATGTTGAGCATACGGTCGGTCACAAAATAGCCGCCGGCCACGTTGATCATGGCTAAAGCCACAGCAACGCCACCAAGGATGGCTGCAAAATTGTCGTCAGGACCTAGTCCGGCTGCAATGATGGCGCCCACCACGGTTACGCCCGAAATGGCGTTCGACCCCGACATCAGCGGCGTGTGCAACAGTGATGGTACTTTTGAAATGATCTCGAAGCCGAGAAAAACGGCCAAAACAAGAATTAAAAGCAGGAATATTAAAACGTTGGCTTCCATAAAAGGCAAGGCTGGGTTTTAAAAAGTGTGGTGCTTACAGTTCGCGGCGAACGGCGCCCTGGTGGGTGATTAGGCAACCTTGAATGATGTCATCTTCAAGGTCGAGTTTGAGCAGTTTGCCCTCTTTGTCCCAAAATTCTTCAATCAGGTTGTACAGGTTGGCGGAGTACATTTGAGAAGCGTGCACCGCGATACGGCCAGGCATGTTTTCCAGACCAAATACACGAACACCATTGATTTCAATTTCTTTGCCAAGTTCGGCGCCTTCCACGTTGCCGCCGGATTCGATGGCCAGATCAATTACGATGCTGCCGGGGCGCATGCCCTGAACCATATCGCGGGTGATGATGGTGGGTGCTTTGCGGCCGAAAACCTGCGCTGTGGTGATCACCACATCACTGATGGCGCATTGTTTGGCCATGCCTTCGCGCTGCTTTTGCAGTTGATCTTCGGTGAGCGCTTTGGCATAGCCATCTTTGGTTTGTCCGGTTTCACCCAGATCGATTTCAAAAAAACGTGCGCCGAGCGACTTGACTTGTTCGGCAACGGTTGGGCGGGTGTCGAAGGCATCCACACGTGCACCAAGGCGTTTGGCTGTGGCGATCGCTTGCAAGCCTGCAACACCTACGCCTACAATGAACACACGAGCTGGATTGATGGTACCTGCCGGCGTGGTCATCATGGGCAGCACCCGGTCGGTGCGTTCTGCTGCAAGGGTCACGGCGGCGTACCCTGCCAAACTTGCCTGCGAGCTCAACGCGTCCATTTTTTGTGCGCGTGTGGTGCGCGGAATCAGCTCCATGGAAATGGCGCTGGTACCTTGTGCGGCGAGCTGCGGCAGAAGCGGCTTTTCGTTGAATGGATCGAGGAAACTGATGTGGATGGCGCCAGGCTTGAGCAGGGAGACATCGTCGGAACCAGGTTTACGGAGGCGAAGCACGATGTCCGACTGCCCTATCAGGGCTTTGCGGTCGGAGCTGACACTGGCGCCTGCTTTTTCGTATTCGCTGTCGGTTACACGAATGCCTTCGCCCAGGCCTGATTCGATGGTGACGGTGGCGCCGAGTTTGACCATTCGGGCAACATCGTTGGGCACCACTACGGCGCGAAGCTCTCCCGGAGCTGTTTCTTTAGGAATGCCAATAAGCATCGGGTGTGAATTTACAGGTAGAGGGCAAGGTGAAAGTTATTGTTGTGCATCGGGCATTAACGCATTTTGGGCTGACGGCGTTTGCCGCCGGGCCTAAATCCGCCTTTTCCGCCATTCATGGCCATCATAGACGGGTTCATGTTCTGCTGCATTTGTTTGAGTTGTTTTTCCAGATCTTTGCTTTGTTCTTTGAGCGTGGGTTCGGTAATGTTGAGTTTTTTAAGATCGGCCATGTAGTTCATGGCGCTCTGCCGGTTGTTTTTAGATCCTGCGATCATAGCCAGCTGAAGAACTGCGGCACCGCGTTCGTTGTCGGAAGGCAGGCCGGCTCCGAGGGCTTTTTTCAGCCACATTTCACCGGTGGAAAGATCTTTCTTTTGCATGGCCAGGGCGCCGTGGGTCATAAAATACACGCCCTTGTAACCTACAAGCAAGAGTTTTGGGAAATAGGTAAGTTTGAGGCGTTGTTCTGCTTCATCGAAACGTGTTTGGCTAATCAGTTGGTTGGTCGACATGATGGTGCCCAAAAGCAGGTATCCGATAAGCATGACCACACCAATAAGTAGGAACGGGAATCCGTACCAAAAGCCAAATGCAGCGCATAAGGCAGCTCCGCCGAGAATACCGCCCGCAATTAGGGCAAAACGCAAATAAACAGGAATGGTAAACATGTGCTTTGTTGTTTAGCGGATCAAAATATCCGCCGCAAAGGTATGCATTGACCAGCAAAGACAAGCATGACAGCCTGGTATGCCAAGCGCCAAATTACCGGCATTTTATCCGTCTTTTCAGCAAGGAGAACCCAAAAAAATTTTAATCATCTGAAATTGGCCAATACTCGTATATGGAATGATTAAACACAGCAACTAATCCATGTTTTTTTGCCTGTGAATCATGAGTCCGTTTTCTGATCCAGGCGGAAACTCCAGGGTAACTTTTAAAGCATTTTGCCAGGGTTCAGTTTCAACCCTGAACTCATAATAAGGCGGATTGAAGTATAGCATCGTGCGGCCATCGCCAATTAGACTGAAATCACTGCGTCGGGCAAGGCATGTCGGATACTGATCGCTCGTAAAAATTTCAAGCGCTGCGCCCCTTCTTTTCACCATAAACGGCGCGGCTGTATTGCCTCTTCGAACAACCACTTTGTAAAGACCATCGCCTACGGCAAAATACCTTCTGTTCAGATTGGTTGTTTCGGCGTTGATCACCACGCCTTCTTCAAAGGGCCGGTTACACCAGTTGTTTTCCGCGTGCAAACCGGTTTCAGCGGTTTTGTTGCTGAAAACAAAAGCAGGCGTTTGGGTTGATGTATTTTCTATTCCCTGTTGCGGGTTATTGGTACACGAACCAATCAACCACACACACCAGGTAGCAACAATCAGTCTTAAATTCATATTTTCCAGTCGAGTCGTAAAGTGTAATTTCTGGGGCCCTCCAACAGTGCAGGTCTGTAAGAATATGCCTGGTTGAGCAGGTTTCCACAAATACCGTTGATTTTAAGTTGTGGGGTGATTTTGTAAGAGGCACGTACATCAAGCACCACAAATCCATTGTTGTGCTCTTCACGAAACCGCTTTACAGCAGCAAAGGATTCTTCTGATTCTACCTCAAAAATGGCGTCGATGGCCTCCATAAAGCTGTTGTATTGAACCGAAACACCCACGGCAAAACGGCTGATGCTGTATTCACTGTCCCATTTCACCATGCTTCGGAAACGGTACTTCAACACATTGTAATCGGCAGAGGAGCTTCTGTTTTCTTCCGTTCCGAAATTTTTGTATCGCGGGTAAACGTAAGTATAGCCAGCAAGTATGGCAAGGTTACCGCGACCTACAGGTCCCTGCCCGGTTATGGACGCTTCGTAGCCTTCAACACGGGTATCGCCGATGTTTTGAGATTGAAAAACGGCTTGAAAACCGATGGTTGGCGGAGGACCGGGGTTGACGATGATTTTAGACAACTCTTCCGACAAAACAAATTCCATCATGTTGGAATATTCCGAAACAAAACCCGTCAAATCGATAAAACCCATCCAGCGGCCAATTTTGATGCCTTGTTTGACGCCGATTTCCGCCGTCCATCCCGTTTCGGAAACCAAACTGGGGTTGGGTGCGACGAATTGGGTAGGAGAAAACTGGGTGCGGATAAATTTTTCGGCAATGGTAGGGTAGCGGTACCCTTGTCCCCACGAAGCCCTGATGTAGGTCGCCTTTGCTGCCTGGTAGTTTGCTCCCAAACGCAACACAGGTTTGCCTTCCTCTGTGATGCCATTGGGAATGGTATCAAAAACATTGTCGTCAAGCTGAATGATTTCAGGGCTACGCTGTATGTTTCGTTCGTAACGCAGCCCTCCAGACAAGTTGAGCTTGCGGAACACCTCATAATCGAACTGAACGTAGCCTGCATAGTTCTGGTTGTCGTATTTGGAATTGCTGTACAAGCTAGCATCCACGGTGGTATAATTGACCACTACGCCGGCGGTGGTTACAAGCCCGAAATCCATGGCACGCTGGAATTGGTATTCGCCATAGTACATCCGGCTGTCGTTCGACTGGTTTCCGGTGTTGTTGTTGGAAACATAGAAATAACGGCCGAGAAATTTGTGTTTGTTGCCACTGTGGTCGAAATACTGCACCATGGGGTCGATGCTGAAGCGAAAACGGCCGAGCGATTCCGATTCGGAGCCTTGGTTGGGTTGGTATGCTTGGTCGGTTTCGTTGCCCCAAATAAAAAAGCTGCCGCTGCGACCGAAGTTGAAAATGCTGTTCAGGCCAATGGTAAGTCTGTCGTTGACTCGGTATCGGAAGTTCGGTGTGAACCTCCCATAACGACTGAAGGTTTTTCGGTTGTAACTGTCGCGGTACAAGCCATATGCGCCGAAAGCCATGTCCAATTTGCCCATTTTGCGACGGTGGCTCAAACTGATGCCTGTTTCAATGGGGATTGCGATTTCGGAAGAATCGGCGCCCCACCATTTTTGCCTTTCGTCTTTTGGGTCGCCCCAAACCTGTGAAAACACAGCCGCTTCTGTTTCGGGTGTGTCGCCTGCAAATTTCGTGCGAATGTTCACGATGCCGTTCATGGCTGATGTACCGTACAACGAAGACGCCGCACCTTTGAGGATTTCCACCTGATGGATGTTTTCGATGGGGTAGTCGTTCCAGTTGGGCAGGCCTGCATCTACTTGCAACGCAGGAATATCGTCGAGCAGCATCAAAACCCTTGTTCCTGCACCGTAGGAAAACCCCGCCCCGCCCCGTATGCTCGCCTGACCATCGATGACGGTAAATCCGGGGATTTTGGTCAGCGATTCATCCACGCTGGTGGAGTTGACGTTTTCCATGAGCTGCGGTTTGAGGATGTCCATTGAAACGGTCACTTCACCGAGGGGTTTTTCAAATTTTCCTGAGGTTACGGTCGCTTGTTGGAGCAGGTTGTCGGCGCTGCCCAGACTGATGTTGACGGTAATGGTTTCGCCGGCGCTTACAGTCACCCATTGGCTGGTGCCTTCGTACCCGGTGTAAGCGCATTGAAGGTTGTGCCTACCTGCCGCTACTTGAAGTTTGTAAAAACCTTCGGCGGTGGAGGATACGCCGTTGCTTCCGATCCTGACGGTTACGCCTGGCAGGAAATCACGGGAGGCCGCATCAGTAATACGGCCCTGAATGACTGCATTTTGTGCAAACAGGCCTGTGCTAAAACAAACAAGCAAAAATTGTAGGTATAAACGCATAGTTTATCGTAAGGAAGTTAGGAACTGGCGTAAATGTAGCAGCATTAATAGCTTTTTTTACCCAGGCGCATCAGGTAGTGTTTGATGGCTCTGAAAACAATTTTTACATGAGATCCCACAGTCGGCAGTAAACCGTAATGTATTTCCATGATTTTAAAGCGGTCGATCAGGCTTTGCTGGTGCTGTTGTTTCGACATGCCCCCCATCAGGTAATCGCTGATGATGATACCGGCGTACCGGTTTTCCTTGCTTTTTTTCAGAATTTCGATGCACCAGTCGAAATCTGCACAAAGATTGTCGGTGCGGTATTCTGGGGCAAGACTTCGCCGGGCAACAAACGATTGGTGCACTACAAGCATGCCGCCATGATAATCTTTCCAGTTGAGTTGTCGGGGTGCCCTTTTGGTGCTTAGTTCACTCATGCTACCAGCACTTTGCCGGTTTTCATCCACCAGTTGGGTTTCGCCGTACAACACCCCTGTTTCCGGCGTGACCAGCGCAGCGAGTTTTTCGAGGGTTTCAGGGGCGTGTAAGTGATCACCGGCATTGAGAAAAAGTACAAAATCACCTTTGGCCAGGCGCAGGCCTTTGTTCATGGCGTCATACAGGCCGTGGTCCTTTTCGGAAATCCAGCGCAGGTTGGGCATGGAAGTTTCCAGTTCGCGTATGAAGTCAATTGTACCATCTTTGGAAGCGCCATCGATGATGAGGTATTCGCAGTTGTCAAACGTTTGCTGGCTGACACTTTCAGCAGTACCCGGAAGCAGTTTTTCACCATTGAAAACCACGGTAATGATGCTGAAAAGGGGATGTTTGCGGTTGGCCATAAAGTTGGATGAAGAGGCGAAACTACGGTTTTTTAATCGACAGGTAATAGTCGACAATCGACAGTTAACAGTCTGGTGGTGACGGCGACTGTGACTGTCGACTGTCGACTATTTTTGACTAATTTTACCCCATGAAACTCCTTTTTGCCGGCATGTTTATAAGCTTTTTAGGTTCGTTACCGCCTGGACTAATCAGCTTGACTGTAGCCCGTACGGCCTTGATACGTGGCTTTTTGGCTTCGGTTGTGCTTGCTTTTGGAGCTGCATGCGCTGAGTTTTTCCAGGCTTTGTTGGCGGTACAATTTGCCGATTGGTTTGTTGCCAATCCGCATACTGAGCGTTATTTTCAATGGGGTACTTTGCCTGTTTTTGGAGGATTGGGGATTTACCTTTTGTTTTTTGCACGCACACCCAAAATACCTGAAGTGCCGGACCAGGTAAATGTTTTTAAACAATTCATGGGTGGGGTGATGATCAGCGCTTTCAACCTCCTTGCCATTCCGTACTGGTTTGCCTATGTAGCCGTACTCCGCGTTCAGGGGATATGGGAAGACGGAGGCGAATGGTTGTTTGCCGCAGGCGTTACCCTTGGCACCATGACGGCGCTGGCATTGTATGCGCTACTTGGCCAGTTGGTCCTCCAACGTTCAGCATCGGTCGCAAAAATTGCCAACCGGGTAGTGGGGCTGATGTTTTTGGGCCTGGCATTGCAGGTGGCCTGGAAAATGTGGAAATCATGAATTGGGGAAAAGCGGGCTTATTCCACCAATCCGCGACCTTCTTTGATGATAAGGCCGTCTTTTTGAAGTTTTTTCATCAATCGGTCCAGAATGCCGTTGATGAAATCCTTGCTTTTGTCGGTGGAATACGATTTTGAAATTTCCACAAACTCATTCAAGGTTACCTTGGTAGGAATGGTAGGGAAATAAAGCAACTCGCAGAGGGCCATTTTGAGCATAATCATGTCGAGGATGGCCACGCGTTCAGCGTCCCAGTTTTTGAGCGTTGGTTCGATGTGTTCAAACAGGAGCTGGTCTTCCTGGCATGTTTTGCGAAGCAATTGTTCGCCAAATTCACGTACAGTTTCGTCGGAAGGCTCGTATTCCTTGTAAAATTCGCCGCTCAAAGGCATTACCTTAATGGTCTTTTTCATTGCGCCTACCACGAGTGATTCATCGTCCTGCCAGTTGGTGTAGCGGTCTTCGGTCATTTCGACGAATAGGTCGTGACCGCAGAGGAAACGGTATAGTTCGAGGAGTACTTTGTTGAAATCGTCGTTCCCCGGATGTTCTACGGCTGTAAAAGTCTTGTATTCGGGTGTTTCGGCGAATGCCTGGTACAGCAAACGAATCTGGTCCTCATCGATGTTCTCGTTGGCCTTGTTTTTTTCCACAATATTGAGGAAACCAACATGGTTGGCCAGACTTTGAGTGCTGGAATTGCTGTACAGGATGGGTTGAAAAACTTTGTCCTCGTCGGTCGGTAAATGTTTGACCGCCCGGTTTGCTGCGTCTTTTTCAGCGTACTGGGCTACTTTTAGCATGACGTTCAGATGGAAAATGTACAGTTCGTACGTTTTCCAGATTCCATCGTTGTAACCTTTTACAAGGTCTGGGAAGGCGAGTTGTTCATCACGGTTGAGCATGTACAACAACTGCATCACCTTAATTCGAACGCTGCGGCGACTAAGCATACTATTTCAAAGGACTTTTTTCAACAATTAAGCGGCGCAAAGAAACGCAAAAAAAATCATTTCATCACATTTTTAGTAATTTACTGCTCATCACTTTGCCTTCGCTGCGCAAAGTTGCTATGTACAGGCCTTTAGCCCATGCACTTCCGGATACGTTGCACCAGGTGTTCTCAAAGCGGCCGAAATGTTGCTGGTGTACCATGGCTCCACGGGCGTCGGTGATGGTTAGCTGGCATTCTGCCGGACGTTTGAGGGTCCATTGCAGGAAAATCTGATCCACAACAGGGTTGGGATACGACTGGAAACGGGTGATCAGGTCGGGTTCACCGATGCCTGAAGTTGGGCTGTTGCTTACGAGGATATCGTCCAACTGAAGCAGAAAATCCTGGTTTGAATCGTGTACAAAAGCGATGTAAATGTTTTTTCCGGAAAAAGCAGCAAGGCTTACGCTGTGTGGCTCCAGTTTGCCGTGGAGGTAAGGGATGGTGCCACCGCCGCCGTTGTCGCTGAAAGCGAGGAAATAATATGTGTCGTTGGTGTAAGTATTGGCGTGGATGTAGCCAGGAGTATAAATGAAGTCGTTGGGGTCAAGTGTTTTTGGTACGGGATCGACCTCGATCATCTCTGCGGCGGTAAACAAGGTGTCGCTGTATTGAAAATCAAACGGTGAGTTGCTGCCTGTGGAAACAAGTACTTTATAACCATCAACATAGGCAGGGCCAAGGATGGACGACGAACGCCAACTGAGGAAGTAAGTGCTGTCGGGTATTTCGATGGGAGGCAGGATAAGCCAGTTGACATTAATGGGCGTTGATGGGGTGCCGTTTACAAAGGAGCAGGAAGTGTAACAATAGTTGTCGCCAACTGCAGTTGTATCGCCAAGGTCACTTTCCCAATACCAGTTTCGGGGTACAGGAGGTTGTCCCAATTGGGCACAAATGGTCGCCAGTTCATCGGCGTCATAGTTTATCCAAAGATCGTCGTCGCCCGTTGGGAGGGGCAACATGTTGAGCGTAGGATCGATGGTAAAATATTCAGCCACGAGTGTATCGATCAATTGGGTATGGGATTGTGCCTGAGCCCATGATACGAACAGCAAAAAGGGAAGAAACAAAAGTCGACGTGGTGCCATGGTGTGTTTATTTTTGGTGTTCCAGAAGTTGTTCCAGTTCAGCTTGCAAAATGTCGCGATTTACAGACACTACGCCAGAAAACTCGCAAACCTGGCCACCTGCTAAATTCGACAATGCTGCCATGATATTCATGGGTAATTTGGCGCACATGGCCAGCGTTGCTATGCTGATGACAGTATCGCCGGCGCCACTTACATCTGCTACATTGCGTGGAATGGTGGGATACAAGTTGCCCCTTTGTCCGTCGTTCAAATATAACCCTTTTTCCGACAATGTGATCATTGTATATTGATTTCGAAGTTTTTCGGCCAAAAAAGATGCTGCACGGTTAAGGCTTTCAAGATCAGGCGTCACATAAAACGGTGCACTGTCGCGGATTTCCTTAAGGTTGGGTTTGAACAGATCGACGCCCACATACGACAAAAAATGGTTCTTTTTGGGGTCTACAGCGGTAAGTATGCCACGTTTGTAAGCGGCTTCGAGGGTATTTTCGATAACATATTGCGATAAAACGCCCTTGTTGTAATCCTGCAAAATAAGCGCGTCTACGGGGCGTTCGTCGAGCAGGTTGATGATCTTTTTCAACAAGGCGTCGGCTTCTTTTTGAGAAAGTTCGTGGATGTCCTCCCTGTCAATGCGCAGCATTTGCTGGTTGTTGCCCAGGACCCGTGTTTTTACGGTGGTTCGCCTTTCTTCCGACCGCACGATGCCTGCTCCGGAAATTCCTTGTGCCGGTAGCAAATTGTTGAACAGGGTGCCTTCCTGATCGTTGCCTACCACGCTGCACAAAATGGGTTCTGAGCCCAATGCACGAATGTTTAGTGCGACGTTGGCAGCGCCTCCCAGGCGGTCTTCAGTGTCGCGGTGCAGCACAATGGGTACAGGGGCTTCGGGTGAAATTCGACTAACAATCCCTGTGAGGTATCGGTCGAGCATTACATCACCTACGATCAAGACCTGCTTGTTTTCAAGTTGTTTTAATAGTTCCTGTGCGTTCATGCTGGTATGTCATGATTGTTTTTTGCGAAAAGCATGGGTAAAAGTACACTTCAGCCTTGGGAATGGCACAAAAAAGGCCCCTGCAGATTACAGCAGAGGCCACAAAAAATTACAAAACAAAACAAACTATGGGAAAAAAATCTTAAGTCGAAGTAAGTGATGACAAATATACGCTAATCTTTCAAAGATTCACGTGCGATAACCAATTTTTGTATTTCAGAGGTTCCTTCACCTATGGTACAAAGTTTGGAATCGCGGTAAAATTTTTCCACTGGGAAGTCTTTGGTGTAGCCATAACCTCCAAAAATCTGTACGGCATCGTTGCTTACGGCCACGGCTACTTCGGAAGCGTAGTATTTGGCCATGGCCGATTCGCGGGTGCATTTTTTGCCTGCGTCCTTGAGTTGGCCTGCGTTTCGGGTCATGAGCGTGGCAGCTTCTATGGTTGTGGCCATGTCGGCCAGTTTGAAACTGATGCCTTGAAAATTGGCGATGGGTTGACCGAACTGGTGGCGTTCTTTGGCGTATTTCACCGATGCTTCATAGGCGCCTTTGGCGATACCGAGCGAAAGGGCTGCGATGGAAATACGACCACCGTCAAGGATTTTCATCGCTTGGATGAAGCCGTCGCCTACATTGCCGAGTATTTGATTTTCGTGGATACGACAGTTGTCAAAAATCATTTCGGCAGTTTCGCTTGCGCGCATGCCGAGTTTGTTTTCTTTTTTGCCAGCGCTGAAACCCGGTATTCCGCGTTCAACCACAAAAGCCGTCATGCCATGGCTGTCGAGCAAATCGCCGGTACGGGCGATCACCACAGCCACGTTGCCGCTTTTTCCGTGTGTTATCCAGCTTTTGGTGCCATTGAGCACCCAGTGATCACCGTCTTTGGTTGCAACACATTGCATGCGCATGGCATCGGATCCGGTGTTTGGCTCCGTAAGGCCCCAGGCGCCGATCCATTCACCAGTGGCCAGCAAAGGCAGGTATTTATCTTTTTGTTCTTCGTTGCCAAAACCCATGATGTGGCTGGTACAAAGCGAATTGTGTGCAGCGACGCTCAGCCCGATGGAACCGCAAACCTTGGAAATTTCTTCAATGATGGTGATGTATTCCTGGTAACCCAGTCCGGCACCTTGGTATTTCTCAGGTACAAGAACACCGAGAAAGCCGAGTTTTCCCATTTCATGGAAAAGTTCGACCGGGAAAATTTGGTCTTCATCCCAAAGCATTACGTTGGGACGAATGTAGGATTCTGCGAAAGCTCGGGCGCTTTCGCGTATAAGCTGAAGATTATCGCTGAGTACAGCTGTTTGATGCATCGTAGGTTGAATTGCTTGATTGGGCATTGATAAGTGGGAAAGACAGGAATCCTGTGGTGTAACGATCTTGCCCATAAAAACGCAAAGGTAAGCGCTTTGTTCAGCTTGAGGAAACCCAATTTTTTTACTTCACCACAAAAGTATGAAAGCGCTCCAACTGGGTGGCGTGGTTGTCGATGCCCCAAAAGCGGAAACGGATGATGTCGCCGGGCACAAATGGACCGCCGCCGGGTTTGGCAAGTGCTTCAACCACAACCATTTTATCAAGGCTGATGCTTCCAACATTGAGCCCTTTTTCCACCTTCAAAATGCTTCCGAATAAATTGTTGACGGTATACGAAAATTCCCATTCGGTGATGAACTGGTCGTCGAGGTGCGGCTCGGATGTGCTGAGTGTTATGTTGAAGCGGAGGTGGTCGGCAGTGGTGTTGGTGCCCGAGCTGTCGGCATCGGTCCAGGTGATGTCGTATGTGTCAAGATCGAGTGGGGGAGATTCTACCGTGCAGGCTGCGAAAGATCCCAGGGCAAAAAGTGTGTAATAAAGGAAGTGTTGTTTCATGTTTGAACTTTATGCAAAATTAGGATCTCATTTTGAATAAAAAGCCATTCCCGTACAGATAACGGAAATGGCTCGTTTTTAAAGTATTGAAATTTTTAATGTTACATTATGGTTCAGGCACCACTTTTTTTACCAACATAAACTGCAACGGCGTTACAAGATCCGTTCCGGTGGTATCGTCGGTTGCAACCCACCGCAGGGTGGCTGGCAGTTGCTCCTGGCCGGGTGTTGTAAAGTTGGCGGTAAGTCGTACCTGTACAGGCCTGCCGTTCAGAAAGCTGTTGCTACCAGGTCGGTAAGGAAGCCTGAAGCCGTGGCACACGAAGTGGTAGCCGTCTACGGTTTTTTCAAGGTACATACTGCTGTTGAAAGACTTGGTGTTTTTCATCATGTTCGCGGACCCCACGTCTTTGTACGTCAGTATAGCGGATGTCGGGCGTTTGGCGCCGACATCGAAGGGTTGTTGGAACAAGAATTCGAAAACACTCTGGCTTTCTTCTGGCGACAATCCGGACTGGAGCGCGAAAGTATCTGTTCCCAGAAGGGTGTTTTCTTCGAGATAGGCAATGTAGTAACCGCCGGCATGCAGGCAAAAGCCGGTTTCCGTATCCAAAGTTTGGTTTTGGCTCGGACAGGCGCATTCGGCGAACGCGTTGCACCGGGTGGGTTTTGGACAATAATCGCAGGTGGGATAGTCATCGTCAGCCTTGCAATGCAGGTTGGTAAAAATGGCTGCTGTGACCAGCGCGATCAAGGTAATTGTTGAGGAGAAGGTTTTCATGGTATGTAAATTTTGAGTGCCTGGGTTTGGGTTTTGGACGAAATAACAGCAATGTAGATGCCTGTGTTCAGATTTTGCATTACTGGAACAACAGGTTGGGCGTCGTTTTGTACCTGTTGATGCAGCAATTTACCACCTATATCAAAAACTTGCAAGGTGTACGGCAATTCTATTTCCTGATGGGAAACCCAAAGCATGCCATTAAGCCATTCGAGGGTGGCCGTCGGACGGGCACTGCGACCCTCTTCAGGTCTCTCCAGCCTGTTGTCTACAACAGTAAGTTCGCAGCCTTCCCGTTCGCCCCCTCCACGGTACCCCCAATGGCCGGTTGGCATTTGAGACAGGCCTATGGTGTTGAGGCCCTGAGCGATGAAATGGCCGCGAACTTCCGACTGTAGAGTGGATTGGTTCAGTCCAGGCCAGTGCTCGGCCAGCGAATAGACGCCATGACCGTTGCTACAACATTGAAGGCCGGATTGTTCCAAAGCACTGGGTTGAATCACTCCGCTGAGGCGGTAGGAGCTCCGAAGACGCGCATCGGCCCGGTATTTCTCCTTTCCCTGGGCCGTTACCCTGCCGTTGCTCGTCAACACCACAGTTAATGTGCGGTTTACCCGAAGATCCAAAAAGTTGTCGCCCGAAAAAAGTACACCGCCTGGATGGTTTGATGTGCCACATGTACCGGAGTTCGGCCAATAGTTGGTGGTGAAAAACGTTGAAATTGCATCGGTGGCCTGGGTGCCGTAATACGTTTTGAACAACGCTTCAGTCAAAGCACTGACACCTTCTATTCCCGAAAATGTTTTGTATGAATAAAAGGCTGCTTTCAGCAGATTGCCGGCAAATTTTCCTTCGTCGAAGTCGGACTCGCAACCCATGCCCGAACGGAGCCGGTCGGAATCAATGACGGTGGAGGTGCCGGCAGGGTCGTCGCTGTAGCGGTAGCTGATGTACGCCACATCTTCTGCCACGGCATTGGCCGCACGTCCGTTCAGACACCATCCATCACGTTTTTCTGCCCTAGAGGATGCATCTGCGGCATATTTGTAACTGATGCTGACCTGCCGGTAAGGCGAACGTTCACATGGACAATCTTCTGGTTTGTAATACTCTGCGCCAATGCACATAAGGCTGTACGACAAATAGGCCACATGCCCATCCCCCGGACCCGGGTCGCAACGTGGATCGTCGCCTGCCTGGTCGCACTGCGGGTTGATTTCGCTGGCATGCCAACCGCCAACGCAGCGTTTTGTTTCGATCCAAGCTTCTTGGTATTTGCTGGCGCCGATGTAGCTGTACGCGTACCATGCTTTGCCATGGCCGTTTCCGAAATAAGAGGTTGTACTGCCATCTTCGGCCAGCTTAAATAATGGGTAGTAGGTACCCTCCTGGCCCCATGTGGTGTTGACAAACGTTCCAATGGATCCGGGCGTGACATTTCCCCTAACGGCAAGTTGCAATGGGCGGCAAATACATGTTCCTTCAGGCAATGGATCGCCATCGGGTTTGGGCGGCAATATACCAATCCAGGCATCCGGTAGCACTTCACCCGCATATAAGTACTGCTGAATAAACCACGATTTTTCAAGAATACTGACACCTGTAATGTCATCCAGTACTTCATACAAATCGCGTGAATCAGGATTGGCAGCCCAATAGGTGAGTGGAACATACAATTCCCTGTTGAGGGAAATGACGTCACTTTCTAACTTATGTGTGGTAAAGCTACCAAGAGGTACATATTGTGCCGATACGGTGTGATACCAAAGCACTTCGTATTCACCCCCCAGTGGCAGAGATGGCAAAGTATACTCCGTATGCGCATCGTATACCTGCATGGGATGCAAGATGGGAAAAGTCTGTGAATTGGTTTGTCGGTAGAATATGGTTGTCGAATCAAAACTCGAAAGCGAACGGATGTTAAGCACAACTCGAGCTTGTGTTTCATATCGAACCACTAAAGAATTTACAGATAGTGGAGCGATAGGTGTGTCAATACTAAGACCAAAGTCTTGTGGAACCGTAAAGCCAAGATCAAGCGTGTCGTCTTCGATTCCATCTTGTGAAAAGGCAGGTGTAAGAAATGTCAACCCCAGCCAGCCAACTGCAATCAGCAATCGAACTGTTTGTAGGAAGGGGACTGTAACAATGGTCTTGTTTTTCGTGGTGTTAGTTTTATAGGTTAATATTTGTCAAATATAATTTCCAAGCCATTGAATAGTTTTTTTTAATTTGTATATTTGTTCAGTTAAATATCCTTCTCTACAGAAATATATCATTTGTCATGGACTGATTTCCCAAATTTCAGAAATATCAACACGCTGATTACCGAAATGCCAAAAAACAAGGAACAATGCCGCTACCCGTTGCAAAA